>NZ_MDDU01000007.1:0-160919 GCF_001854795.2 Mesorhizobium sp. LCM 4577
TCGACGGCCGATCGGAGATCCTCGAAACAGGAAGCAGCTTCATCGTGCCGTCCAACCTCGTGCATGGCGTCAAGGCGCTGGAGGCCGGCCGCCTGATCGACAGCTTCGCGCCTTACCGGGCCGATTTCCTGGGCTGAGTACCAAAAGAAAAGCCCGCGCCGTCGGGCGCGGGCTTGTTGCCTGGGCGCTTATCGCGCCGCCGCGGTACTCAAACATCGCCGCAGAAGAGCGAGGGTGCTGCAGCAGGGTAAAGATAGGTTTAACAGCCCCCCTTGGTCTCCAGCCCTTGAAACCCGCCCGCATATCGGCCAATCAGCTAGTGGCGGTCACGGCAATGTGATCCGGCGCGATCGGGGATAGGGGATTGTGCGGAAACTTCAGGCGGCTGTCGGTTTTCTGGTTGCCCGATCGAGCAGGGAGCTCGATCGCCTTGTGACGGCCGTCAAAATTCGCTGGCGGTCGAGGCCGAATGCGCGGGCCGCGCGGACCAACAAGATATTCATAGCCGGATGCGCGCGCAGCGGAACGACCCTGACGCAACGCGTCATGGAAAGCTTCGAGGATACTTTCGTCTGGCCGCCCGAGGCGCGGCACACGAAGTTCTATCTGCTGGACCGCCAGGAAAGCAATCTGGTCATCAAGCGCGATTCCCGGGCCTTCGCCCATCTTGCGAAACTGCCCGCCGACATCGGTCTCATCTGTTGCGTTCGACATCCCTTGGATGTGCTTACCAGCGTGCATCCGCAGACCATGAAGGAGCGTCGATTTCATACCACGGCCGACCGCTGGGTCCAGGAATACGATGCCCTGCTGAGCTTGCGGAAGGCGCAGCCGGCGCGGGATATTCTCTACCTGCGCTACGAAGACACGATCGCCGATCCGGACGCCGTGCAGCAACGGATCGCAGACCGGTTCGGACTTCGCCCGAGAGTGCCGGTGACCGGGGACGGAGGGCGCCCCATCCACTTACGCTCGCTGCGCAAGTGGGAGCGCAACGAAGACTATCGTGCCTATCTTCAAAGCCAGCTGTCGGCGGCCGTTCTTGGACCCATGCGGGCCTTCTGTCGCGAATTCGGCTATGACATGCCGGCCTGGGCCGGCGCTACCGGACGAAAGCGTCCTTAGAGTGTTTCGCCTTTCCTAGCGCTGCTGCAGCGCCAGGCGTATGCCGAGCGCGCAATAGATGCCGCCGACCACCTTGCCCTGCCATTTCAGCACCGCCGGATTGCGGCGCAGGAAAGAACCCAGGCCGCCAGCGCTGACGGCGAAGACGATTGTGCTGAAGAGCCCGAGCAGGACGAAGATGATGCCGAGCAGCATCAGCTGCAGCATCACGAAACCGCCTTGCGGGTGCACGAATTGCGGCAGGAAGGCGAGGAAGAACAAAGCGGTCTTCGGATTGAGCACTTCGGTCAGGATCGCCTGCCGGAAGGCTTTGCCCGCGGAGATGGGCAGCGTCCTGCCTGCCAGGCCGGCCGGCGCCTTTTCGAGAATGGCGCGAATGCCGAGATAAACGAGATAGGCCGCGCCGATATATTTGACGATGCTGAACAGCATCGCCGACGCGGCGATGATGGCCGAGATGCCGACGATGGCCATGATGGTGTGGATCACATCGCCTGCGGCGACACCGGCTCCGGTGGCGATGCCGACCTTCGTGCCTGAGCTCGTCGCCCGCGCGACCGTGAGCAGCGTCGCCGGTCCCGGAATGAAGACGAAGCCGAACACGACCGCGACGTAAGTGATGAGCGTGGCGGGATCGATCATGCGAAGGTTCCTTTTGCGTCGACCGGCGGGCCTCGGCGACTCGAAACCATAGCACCTCGGAATGCATCGGCGGAACTCCCGGGCGCTATGCCAGCGGTCGCTTTCGAATGACGACATTGGCACGGAGCGACGGGATTCCAGCCGAGCACGGTTGTGGCCGGATGGGCCCTGCGCTACTTCAGGGCATCACGTGGTGAATCACTTGTCTGCTCTTCTCACCTTCCCGAAAACGAACTGCTGCCCGGTGTCTGCCTGATGCCGGCACAGGCGACGAGCATCCGGGCCGGGGACCACAAGCGGCGCGTCCTGAAAGACGTGTTCGGCTTCGACGATTTCCGCCCCGGACAGGCGACCGTGATCGAGGCGCTGCTCTCCGGACGGCATGTGCTGGCGGTGATGCCGACAGGCGCCGGCAAATCGCTCTGCTATCAGGTTCCGGCGCTGGTCAAGGGCGGGCTCACCATCGTGGTGTCGCCGCTGGTCGCGCTGATGCAGGATCAGGTCGCCGCCTTGCGCCTTGCGGGCGTCGCCGCCGACACCATCAATTCCTCGCTCGACCGCGAGACCAATGTGGCGGCCTGGCGCCGCGTGGCGTCCGGGCAGACGCGGCTGCTCTATCTGGCGCCGGAACGGCTGATGACGGAGCGGATGTTGGACGCGCTGTCGCGGCTCGATGTCGGGCTGATCGCCATCGACGAGGCGCATTGCATCTCGCAATGGGGCCCGGCCTTCCGGCGCGAATATGAGGACCTGTCGCGGCTGCGCGGGCTCTTTCCGCAAGTGCCGATCATCGCGCTGACGGCGACGGCGGACGAGGCCACGCGCGCCGATATCGAAGCGCGGCTGTTCGCCGGGCGCGCCGAAACCCTGGTGCTGGGTTTCGACCGGCCCAACATCAAGCTGGCGATAGAAGCCAAGCAGGACAGCAAGCGCCAGCTGCTGCGCTTCATCGAGCGCCACCAGGGCAAGAGCGGCATCATCTATTGCCTGTCGCGTCGCAAGACGGAGGAGATGGCCRCCTTCCTCGAGAAGAACGGCGTGCGGGCGCTTGCCTACCATGCCGGCATGAGCAAGGAGGCGAGGGAGRCCAACCAGAACGCCTTCATGAGCCTGTCGGGCGTCGTCATGGTGGCGACCATCGCTTTCGGCATGGGCATCGACAAGCCCGACGTCGCCTATGTCTTCCACACCGACCTGCCGGGCAGCCTGGAGGCCTATTACCAGGAGATCGGACGCGCCGGACGCGACGGCCGGTCGGCGGAAGCGCATATGCTCTACGGCGCCGGCGACATCCGCACGCGCCGCATGTTCATCGACGAGGAGGATACCTCGCCCGAGCACAAGCGGCGCTCGCATCGCCGGCTCGACACGCTGATCGGCTATTGCGAGACGGCGCAGTGCCGGCGCCAGGTGCTGCTCGGCTATTTCGGCGAGGAGGCGCAGGCCTGCGGCAATTGCGACAATTGCCTCGACCAGGCGCCGCGCGCCGATGGCAGCGCCGAGGCGCGCTTCATCCTTGCGGCGATCGCGCAGAGCGGCGAGCGCTTCGGCGCCTCCCATGTCATCGACATCCTGCTCGGCCATGAGACCGAGAAGGTGCTGGCGAGAGGCCATCAGAAGCTCGAAAGCTTCAGGACAGGCATCATGCACAGGAAGCCGGTCTGGCTGTCGCTCGTCCGGCAACTCGTCGCCGGCGGCTTCCTTGCGCCCGATCCCGACGGCCATGGCGGTCTCGTCATCTCCGAAAGCGGCCGCGCGCTCGGGCGTGGCGAGGTCGCGTTCGAGTATCGTGTCGAGGGTCGGGACCGTCTCGCGCGAGGCAGGAAGCGTGCCGCGCAAGGCGCCGCCATGGACGGCGAGGGCGTCGATGCATCGCTTCTGGCGACGCTCAAGACGCTGCGGCTGCGGCTCGCCAAGGAACGCCAGGTGCCGGCCTATGTGGTGTTCTCCGACCGCACCCTGATCGACATGGCCGAGCGCCGTCCGCGCGACCTCGACGACTTCGCCGAAGTGAATGGCGTGGGTGCAGCCAAGCTCAAGGAGTTCGGCGAGGTTTTCTTGGCTGCGATCGCGGCGCATCAGGCGAGCGGGTAGGACTGAAGCCTCATCGCAGTATCGTGCGGCGCGCCGCCACCGATCAATCTCGACGGGATATCAATAGGCTTTGAGCTTGCCCGCCCAGCGATCTCGCCCTGCCCAATAGGGGCATTTCGGGCAGACGCCGCCTTCAGGATAGTCAGTCCCTTCCTCATGCGGACACCCGAGAATTCCGTCGACCATGACCACGGAATGGACGTCTTGCTCCCACAAGAACGCCGCGATTTCGGCAAAGATCTTGTCATCCTTGCGCAGATCGCCCGTTTCGCCGAACCACCGACGCAGCTCGGTCACCTCTGAGTCTTGGTAGGGAAGTATCGCGGCGGCCACCTTGGTGGCGCGGCTGTCATCGGGCCCATAGAAGGCGATGGTGCCAACAGGGTAGCTTCGCACTCCTTTCTTGGCTTTCTTCTCGATCCACTTCCTTGCCCGTTGTTCCGGTTTCATGTTTGCTCGCCGAGTTGTGAATCGACAGGATGTTGGCGGTCGCAAGAGATACGGCCGGTAAACAGAGGATGGATCAACCCTATGGTCCAAGGCAAGCAGTGGGGCCGTAGAGCCACAAGGCCCGCAACGATAGACCCCCGGGAAAAACAGGCGATTGTCACGTCATGCGAAAAGTTTATTCAGGACGTCCTCAAGCCCAAGTATCTGTCCGAGATACGACCGACGCAATGGAACTACACAGTCGACATCCGGGGCGCATGGGCTGGTGGACGATACCGCTTCATCCAGCGCTTTCGGTCGGGCTGGGAGCAAAATCGCGGCGAGGAGTTCGACGCGCCATTCGCCAGGCTGGACCGCATCGGACCAGACAGATTCGACATTTATTGGATGCGGCATACAGGCAAATGGTGGCCATTGCATGCGAATGTAACGCTCGTCGAGGCGCTACATATTCTCGAAGCCGATGAACTCCTGCACCCGGTCTAGCAATGAGCGAATACCAATATTATGAATTCCAGGCGGTCGATCGTCCTCTCAGCAACGCGGATCGCCAGGTGCTTCGCGGTCTATCCTCGCGGGCGCGGATCACCGCCACCAGCTTCACAAATTTCTACGAGTGGGGGGATTTCAGAGGCGATCCGGACGAGCTTATGGCGCGCTGGTTCGATCTTCATCTCTATTTCGCGAACTGGGGCTCCCGCCGCCTGATGATGAAGCTGCCGGCCCGGCTGGTCGATCGGGATCGCATAGGGGCCTTCCTCGCGGCGACCGACGACGTCATGCTCGAAGACGCCGGCGAGAACGTCATCATAAGCATCTCGCGTGATGAGTTGGAGCTCGAATATCTGGACGATGAGGATTCGAGTTGGCTCGTGGCCTTGGCGCCATTGCGGGCCGATCTGCTCGCGGGCGATCTTCGGCTTTTCTATCTCACTTGGCTGATGGCGGTCGAAGCCGAAGCGATCGAATCCGATGAACCGGAGCCGATGCCGGGGATCGGACCGCTGACCGAGGCGCTCGAAGCGTTTGCCGCGTTCTTCGGCATCGATCATGATCTCGTCCAGGCGGCGGCCGAGCGAAACGCGGCAATTGCGCCCGCCGACCCCGCGCCGGAAATGGTCCGGCGGGTGGTCGCGGCGATGAGCGACGCTGAGAAAACCGATCTGCTCATGCGGGTTTTCAACGGCGAGCCCAACATGTCCGCCGAGTTGCGGGCCACTGTCCGGACACGTCTGGAACCCGAAACGACAATCTCGCCTGGCGCATTGCGCACAGCGGCGGATCTGCAGGCACGGGCCGAAGACATTCGCCTTGCCCGCGAGCGCGCCGAGGCGGAGCTGGCGGAAGCGCAGCGGCGATTGCGGGCGGAAGCGGCGAAGAAGGCGCAAGACGTGCGGGTCGAGGCCCTTCGCCAGAGGGGCGAAACCGTCTGGGAAGAGGTCGAGACCGAGATCATGCGGCGCAATCCCGCCGGTTACGACAAGGCGGCGGCGCTTCTTTCCGATCTGTCGGTGCTTGCCGAAAGAGAGGGCGGCGCCGAGGAATTCCGTGTCCGACTTCAGTCGATTCGGGAGCGCCATGCCGGGAAGGGGCGCTTCCTCGAACGTCTGGTGTCGCTGGGGTAGGTCTTGCCCGGTCGCCGCCCAATGGATCCAGGCGGCGTCAGCTTACTCACCGATCGATCTGCTCGCGCCAACCCTACGACCGCTTGAGCCGGCTAACGCCAAAGGCAGACCTTGACGTCCTTCCCGACATAGCAGGCGCCTTCACGGCGAAGCTCCCCCCAATCTCCTGCCTCGCCATGCGTGTCGCGGATATCCCCGTTCGCATAGCCTGCCCAAGAATCCCCGTCCTTGTAGACAACGGCCCAGTAATCCTTCGACATCTCACCGGCCCCGCTATGCGTATCGGGATACTCGATGCCTGCGAAGACCTGCTTGGGACCCTGGATGTTGAAATCGCCGCCCTTCTCGATTTGATAGGAGCATTTTCCGGAGATGCGGGTCTCACCGTGAACGACCAGCAGGCAGCGGCCCCATTTGTAACCGCTCGGCAGACGATGCTGCGGTTGCGCGTGCGAAGGCGAAAAGGAAAACGCAAGTGCAAGGGCAGCCGCTATGGTTCGCCCTGTCATCCTGTCACCCGTTGTGAAACAGCGACCGGATACGGTTGGATTTTGCCCCGAGCGCATGTCTGACGGCCCTCCACAGGATGTTCCCCTGAGATCATATTATATCATAAGTTGCCGTTCATCCCCGCGACAGACAATGGCAACTATAAGGATCGCACCGCCCGGTGGTGGTTGGTCCTTTTCCAAGCAAAGGAGATGCCGAAGGGCGGCACGTTCAACGTCCTGGCAAGGGCTGTGGTCGGTGTGGGAGGCCGTCGGGATTGCCCCACCTAAATCCGTCGTGACCAGGCTCCCACCTCATAGCGGCCGATCACCACGCTGGCGTTTGCGGCAGCCTCGGCGCGAATTCGGTCTTGAAGGGTGTCCGGGCCGAGTTCCGAAGCTGCGATGACACCCATCTGTTCCATCGCCGGAGCCATGGTCGCCGCAAGATCCGAAACAAGGTCAATACCGCTCAGGCTGTCCGACCCGCCTCCGGCCAAAGCACTGATCGCCATGCTGGGGGCCGGCAGTCCAGCTTTGATGAAGGTCGAGTGGAGCGCGAGGCCCATATTGGGATTGGTGCCCACCCGACGGAACGTCTCGGCAATGCACCGAAAGCAGTTGTCGTAGGTTGGGGCGGGCGGAAACGAGGCGGCCCCRGTCCAATCGACTTCGTGGAATAGGACCACGCCCCCCGGACGAAGATTTCGCGCAACGCCTCTCAACATTTCGACGGGATCGGGCGAGAACATCAGCACATAACGGCCGACAATTGCGTCGAATGATATGTCGAAGGCAAAGCTTGCGGGATCACATTGGTGGAAGATCACATTCTCCAGTCCGCGTTGCGCGGCTCGCGCCCGAGCTGCTTCGAGAGCTGCCGGCGATGTATCCGAACCGATGACCAGACCTGTAGGCCCAACGATATCGGCCGCCAGAAAAGCCACGTCGCCGGCGCCGCTTCCGATGTCGAGAACGTGCATTCCCGTTCGGAGCCCGGCCCGCCGCAGGTAGTCGCGCGTCATGGGGTCAACCAAGGCCGCCTGCGTCGCGAGCCTTCTCAGTTCTTTTTCCGAATGCCCCAGTTCGTATTCGTAACGACGTTCGCTTGTCATGCTTGCGTCCCCTCCGAACAAAAAGCCTTTCGAGCGGATGTCGCGTGCTGCGATACGCGAGGACCGTTCCTATGATTAGGTATCGCTAATATAAATGTACTCACCTGTCCCGTCCATGCAGCGGTGAGTTCAGGCCGGACTTGCCGAAACGGCATAGGCGTGCCGGCCAAGGGGGCACAGCTGCTCCAACAGACGACCGCGGAACAAACGCCGCAGATGGCCGTTGGCGGGGATGGTAATGTTTGCGCCCCTCGATATGCATGGCGAAAAGCGCGCCGAGATCCACAGATCCGCTCGGCTTTCGATGCTTCATGAGCGCGTGGTCAAGCGGATGGATAAGGTGGACCACCTGGCCGACGAGGTCGAGCAGGCGGCGGCTGCTTTGGTAGCGGCTACTCATCAACCCGACAGGATTGTAATGCTCGGCATGTGAGCGCTTCACTCTTCATCCGCGGGGGTGGAGCTTTTGCTCCGTACGATCCATTCCACCATGTTGGGATCAACGTAGTCGTCGCCGGTCACGATACGGACCAGTTTCGTTGCGCGCGGCCGCCATTGATCTTCGGGAACTTTGTCCTCCTCGACCCAGCGCTTGAACGCTTCGCGCATCACGTCGAATTCGAAGTATGAACGGTTGTCGTTGGATTGCTTTTTGACCATGGCCGGGAACGTCGGACCCATCGAAATGTTCCTGGGCGGCGCGGCGTAACGGCAACGACAATATGGCGGAGAGGGAGGGATTCGAACCCCCGATACCCTTGCGAGTATGCCGCATTTCGAGTGCGGTGCATTCGACCACTCTGCCACCTCTCCGCGAGGTCATGGTCGGCCGTTGCCGGCGCGGCGCACTAGATAACGGCTGACTGCCGGAGATACAAGGCCTTATTCGAGCGAATTCCAGCTTCCGTGAAAAGCGATTGCGACGGGGCGGACCGATATTTGCCGGCAACGCCGCTCGCGGCCTCTCGGAACAAGGCCGCTTGCCTTGACTCCGGCGCAACCTTCGGTTAGGGACAGCCCGCATTCGGCGTGGAGGCTCTTCCGCGCCGCTTGTTTTTTGAACCCGCAGACTGACAAAAAGACGGCCGAACCGCCTCAGGCGGCTCATCAAGGCCGACCGAACAGCGAAAGGCTAAAAATGTTCGCAGTCATCAAAACGGGCGGCAAGCAGTATCGCGTCGCCGCCAACGATCTCCTGAAGATCGAGAAGCTCGAAGCCAAGGTCGGCGATATCGTCGAGATCGGCAATGTGCTCGCGCATGGCGAGGGCGAGAATGTCACCTTCGGCGCGCCGTTCGTCGATGGCGCCATGGTCACGGCGGAAGTCGTCGAGCAGGGCAAGAACCGCACCGTCATCGCTTTCAAGAAGCGCCGCCGCCAGAATTCGCGCCGCAAGATCGGCCATCGCCAGCTGCTGACCACGGTCCGGATCGCCGAGATCCTGCTGGGCGGCGCCAAGCCGTCGAAGAAGGCTGCTGCGAAGCCGGAAGCCAAGGCAGAGGCCAAGGCTGAAGTCGCCGCCGAGGCGAAGGCCGAGGCTGCTCCGAAGGAGCCGAAGGCCAAGAAGGAAGCTGCTCCGAAGGCGGAAGCCGCCCCGAAGGAAACTGCCGCCAGCGAAGAGGCAAAGGCCGCGCCGCTGTTCAAGGCGCCGAAGGGCGAGCCGGACGACCTCACCGTGATCAAGGGCATCGGCCCGGTCGCGGCGAAGGACCTCGCCGAGCAGGGCATCGTCACCTTCGCGCAGCTCGCCAAGCTCACCGACAAGGATGTCGCCAAGATCGACGAGCATATGCCGTTCAGCGCCGACCAGATCAAGGACTGGCGCGAGCAGGCCAAGGAACTGGCGAAGAAGTAATTTCTCCGGCGACGATCGTCGCCGGTACGGACTTGAAACGGAACGCGAACGCGTTCATAAGACCATTCAAGCGCCTCAGGGCGCATCGGAGTTAGTCAAATGGCACACAAGAAAGCTGGCGGTTCTTCGCGCAACGGGCGCGATTCGCACTCCAAGCGTCTGGGCGTGAAGAAGTTCGGCGGCGAAGCCGTCGTCGCCGGCAATATCATCATCCGTCAACGCGGCACGCAATGGCATCCGGGCACCAATGTTGGCATGGGCACGGACCACACCCTTTTTGCGCTCGAAGCCGGCGCAGTCACCTTCAACAAGAAAGCCAACGGCCGAACCTACGTATCGGTGAACCCGATTACCAAAGCAGCGGAGTAGCCGGTTCCGCACCATAACACCGGCGCCCATCTCGGGAACCGGTGTCTGGCCAGGCCAGGAAAAGGATCAGGAGAGATGGGCTTGCCCTCTCTCCTTTTTCATTTCTTGCCCTGGAGGACTAAAATGGTTGCCGAAGCGGAAGATACCGAAGACGAAAGTTATGCGATCGATTGCCCGGTGCTGGCCACCGAGCGCTTGGTCATGCGCGCCCCGCGCGAAAGCGATCTCGAGCAACTCGTCACGCTTGCCGACAACCGACATGTCGCCGAAATGCTGGCCCGCATGCCGCATCCCTATGGCGAAGCCGAAGGCCGCACCTTCCTTGCCATGGCGGCGTCGCGCCGCGCCGGCATCGTCTATGCGCTGACGCTCAAGGATGGCGGCACCTTCGTCGGCTGCGCCGGCCTGAACACCACCGATCGCGGCTTGGAGCTGGGCTACTGGATCGGCGAGCCCTATTGGAAGCGCGGCTATGCCACGGAAGCCGCGCACGCGCTCGTCGACCTCGCCTTCCAGCGGACCTCGATCCAGGTGCTGCATGCCTCGACCAGGGTGATCAATCCGGCCTCGCGGCGGGTCATCCACAAATGCGGCTTCCAGTATGCCGGCCAGGGCATGCTGAACTCGATCGTCGCCGGCCAGGTTCCGGTCGAGCGTTACCGGCTCGACAGGAAGACGTGGAACAGTCTTCGCAACTGGATCCACTATTGATCGGGGCTTCGGAAGGTTGAGCGGCGCGCCCTCGCCCGGATTGTCAACCGAATTGCCAAGGTCAATTCGGGGCAATCCGGCCTCTCCCCGAGGGGAGAAGGTGACCGCGTAGCGGCCGGATGAGGATCCATCAGCCGAGTTCGGCCCAGAGCGGCAAATGGTCGGAGCCGACGGCGTCACGGTCGGACCACAGGCGCTGCAGCGATTTGGCGAGCGAGGCGCTGGTGAAGATGTAGTCGATGCATTTATGGCGGCTTTTGTCGGCGGGCCGGTCGGGATCGACCCAGGTGACGAGGTCGGCGACGGCAAGACGCTGGGCGACGTCGACGGCGAGATCGGCGGTCAGCGGCATGCCGAACTCATGGTCCGGGCGGCCGGCGAGTTCGACATATTCGGGCGAGCCCGGCAGCATGTTGAAGTCGCCCATGACGATGAAGGCTTCCGGATAGGGCAGGTCCGGCAGGCCGATCTCGGGAATGCCCGACAGGCCGCCGCCTTCCAGCGCGTAGTTCAGGAGGCGCTGGCGCAGGAAACGGATCTGGCCCTGGCGCTCGACCGGGCTGCGGTGGTCGAGATGGGTGGAATAGAAGCGGATGAAGCCGAGCGGCGTCTCGATCAGCGCCTCGAGCGCGCCGCGCTGGAAGTTCATGGTCTCGAGGCTGCGGCTGCGCGGCAGAAGGAGATTGCGCGACAGATGAATGGGCGTCTTCGACAGCACCATGTTGCCGAGCTGGAAGGAGGTCGAGATGGCGCGGCCGTTCTCCAGGCGCGAGCCGATATTGACCTCGAAATTGCTGCCATAGGCGGCAAAATAATCGGGCAGCGCCTCGCCGATCTCGGCCACCATGTCGCGGTCGCCATTGCGCGGGTTGTTGCGGGTCACTTCCTGCAGCGCGATGACATCGGCGCCGCGCACCGCGTCGGCGATGCGGCCGACATCATATTTGCCGTCGAGGCCGATGCCGTATTGGATGTTGTAGGTGACGATCTTCATTCCCGCGCCTCCCAGTCTCGCCCCCAAACAGTGCTACCGCGTCCTTGGCCTAAGGGCATCAGGCGCTTTAGTCGCAAAACGGGCCTCGCCCTTGGCTCCGCCTTGGTTTAAGGCATGCCTTAGAGCAATCGCTCACAGCCATCAGCAGAAACTTGAAAATCCGATGAAATTCCTCGATCAGGCCAAGGTTTACATACGTTCCGGCGACGGTGGCGCCGGATCGATGTCGTTCCGCCGCGAGAAATTCATCGAATTCGGCGGACCGGATGGCGGTGACGGCGGCCGCGGCGGCGATGTCTGGGTGGAAGCGGTCGACGGGCTGAACACGCTGATCGACTATCGCTACCAGCAGCATTTCAAGGCCAAGACCGGCATGCACGGCATGGGCCGCAACATGACGGGCGCCAAGGGCGCCGACGTGACGCTGAAAGTGCCGGCGGGCACGCAGGTCTTTGCCGAGGACAATGAGACGCTGATCTGCGACCTGACGATTGTCGGCCAGCGCTTCCTGCTCGCCAAGGGCGGCAATGGCGGCTTCGGCAACCAGCATTTCAAGACCTCGACCAACCAGGCGCCGCGCCGCGCCAATCCCGGCCTGCCCGGCGAGGAACTCAGCATCTGGCTCCGGCTCAAGCTGATCGCCGACGCCGGCCTGGTCGGCATGCCCAATGCCGGCAAGTCGACCTTCCTTGCGGCCGTCACCGCCGCCAAGCCGAAGATCGCCGATTATCCGTTCACGACGCTCCATCCCGGCCTCGGCGTCGCCCGCATCGATGGCCGCGAATTCGTGCTGGCGGACATTCCCGGCCTGATCGAGGGCGCTCATGAGGGGGTGGGCATCGGCGACCGTTTCCTCGGCCATGTCGAGCGCACGCGCGTGCTGCTCCACCTCGTCTCCGCGCAGGAGGAAAATCCGGGCAAGGCCTACAAGACCGTACGCGCCGAGCTCGAAGCCTATGGCCATGGGCTGACCGACAAGGTCGAGATCGTCGCGCTCAGCCAGGTCGACATCCTCGATGCGGACGCCCGCAAGAAGAAGGCCGCCTCGCTGAAACGCGCGGCCGGCCGCGCGCCGATGCTTTTGTCGGCCGTCACCGGCGAAGGCGTCGAAGCGGTGCTGCGCGCGCTGATGGCGGTGGTCGCGGAATCGCGCGACGCCGTTCCGGCCCCCGTCGACACGCGCTGGCGGTAAGACCCATGAAATCGCTGAAATCATACCGGCGCATCACCGTGAAGATTGGCTCGGCGCTGCTCGTCGACCGCGCGGCAGGGCTGAAGCGCGACTGGCTGACCTCCTTGGCCGATGACATCGCCGTGCTTGCCGATGCCGGCGCGGAAGTGCTCGTCGTCTCCTCGGGCGCGATCGCGCTCGGCCGCACCATTCTCGGCTTGGGCAAGCGCGCGCTGAAACTCGAGGAGAGCCAGGCGGCTGCCGCCGTCGGCCAGATCGCGCTTGCCGGCGCCTGGTCGGATGCGCTCGGCAAGAACCGGCTGAGATCCGGCCAGATCCTCTTGACGCTTGGCGACACCGAGGAGCGACGCCGCTACCTCAACGCGCGCGCGACGATCTCGACGCTGCTCAAGATGAAGGCGGTGCCGGTCATCAACGAGAACGACACGGTGGCGACGTCCGAAATCCGCTACGGCGACAACGATCGGCTGGCGGCGCGGGTGGCGACCATGATGGGCGCCGATCTTCTGGTGCTGCTTTCCGACATCGACGGGCTCTATACCGCGCCGCCGGCCAAGGATCCGCAGGCAAAGTTCATCCCAGTCGTCGACCGCATCACGCCCGACATCGAGGCGATGGCGGGCGCGGCCGCTTCCGAATTGTCGCGCGGCGGCATGCGCACCAAGCTCGATGCCGGCAAGATCGCCAACGCCGCCGGCACCGCCATGATCATCACCTCCGGCACCAGGCTGTCGCCGTTGATGGCGATCGAACGCGGCGAGCGAGCGACCTTCTTCAAGCCGAGCGCCAACCCGGTGAAGGGTTATAAGACCTGGATCGCCGGGCAGCTCGAACCGGCCGGCCGGCTCACCGTCGATGCCGGCGCCATCGGCGCGTTGAAATCCGGCAAGTCTTTGCTGCCGGCCGGGGTAAAACTGGTCAGCGGCAATTTCTCGCGCGGCGACACGGTGGCGATCCTGTCGCCCGAGGGCCGCGAGATCGCGCGCGGGCTGGTTGCCTATGATGCCGCCGATGCCGTAAGGATCGCGGGTCTGAAGACGGCCGAGATCGAAACCGTGCTCGGCTACGAGGCGCGTTCGGCGATGATCCATCGCGACGACCTTGTGGTAAGCCAATCCGGCGATCAAATATTGGCCGGCGACCAGATATTGGCCGACGACTGACCAAAGCGGAGGATAACCATGCTGAAACTGCATGAAAAATCCGGCGAAGACACGATTGCGCTGATGGCCGATATGGGCCGCCGCGCCCGTGCGGCCGCCCGACCGCTGGCCGTCGCTTCCACCAAGGCCAAGAACGACGCGCTTGCCGCGATGGCGGACGCCATCCTGCGCAACGAGCAGGTGATCCTCGACGCCAACGCCATCGACATGTCGAATGGCGAGGAGGCCGGGCTGTCCGGGTCCTTCATGGATCGGCTGAAACTCGACACTTCGCGCATCAAGGCGATGGCTGACGGCATCCGAGAAATCGCCGCGCTCAAGGATCCGGTCGGCGACGTGATCGCCGAATGGGACCGGCCGAACGGGCTGCATATCGAGCGCGTCCGCACGCCGCTCGGCGTGATCGGCGTCATCTATGAGAGCAGGCCGAATGTGACGGCGGATGCCGGCGCGCTTTGCCTAAAGGCGGGCAATCCGGTCATCCTGCGCGGCGGGTCCGACTCGCTCAATTCGTCGTCGGCGATCCATGCCTGCATGACCGAAGGGCTAAAGGCGGCCGGCCTGCCTGAGGATGCCATCCAGCTGGTGCCGACCACCGACCGCGCGGCTGTCGGTGAAATGCTGAAAGGGCTTGGCGGAAATCTCGACGTCATCATCCCGCGTGGCGGCAAAAGCCTGGTCGGGCGCGTGCAGACCGAGGCGCGGGTGCCGGTCTTCGCGCATCTGGAAGGCATCTGCCATCTCTATATCGACCGCTCGGCCGATCTCGACATGGCGGTGAAGATCGCCGTCAACGCCAAGATGCGGCGCACCGGGGTATGCGGCGCCGCCGAGACGCTGCTGGTCGACCGCGCGGTGGCCGCCACGCATCTGGTGCCGATCCTCGAAGCGCTGCGCGCCGCCGGCTGCGAGATCCATGCCGATCAAGAGGTGATGAAGGCCTTCGCCGACGCCAGCCCCGCGACCGACGCCGACTGGGTGACGGAATATCTCGACGCCATCATCGCGGTGAAACTGGTCGACGGCGTCGCCGGCGCGATCGAGCACATCGAGACTTTCTCCTCGCACCACACGGAGGCGATCATCGCCGAGGACGCACAGGCGGTCGAAAAATTCTTCAACGAGATCGACTCGGCGATCCTGCTGCACAATGCCTCGACGCAGTTTGCTGATGGCGGCGAGTTCGGYATGGGCGCCGAGATCGGCATCGCCACCGGCAAGATGCATGCGCGCGGGCCGGTCGGCGTCGAGCAGCTCACCTCGTTCAAATACCGCGTGCGCGGATCGGGACAGGTGAGGCCTTGACCTTTTTCGCCCGGCGGGCCTGAGGGAGGCCAAGGCGAATGCTTTCGCAAGCCGAGCAGCCTGTCCCCGCTCGCTACCTCCGCATGCCGCACGCCGCCAAGGGCCTGACCGTCGGCCTGTTCGGCGGTTCGTTCAACCCGCCGCATGCCGGACATTCGCTGGTCGCCGAGATTGCGCTGAGAAGGCTCGCGCTCGATCAGCTCTGGTGGATGGTGACACCGGGCAACCCGCTGAAAAGCGGGCGGGAACTGGCGCCGCTCGCCGAACGCATCGAATTGTCCGAAAGGATCGCCAGGAATCCCAGGATCAAGGTCACCGCCTTCGAGGCGGCGCACCACGTGCGCTACACCGCCGACACGCTTGCTCTGGTCAAGGCGCGCAATCCGGGTGTCGATTTCGTCTGGATCATGGGCGCGGACTCCTTACGCGACTTCCACCGCTGGCAGCGCTGGCGCGAGATCGTGCTGACCTTCCCGATCGCGGTCATCGACCGTCCGGGCGCCACGCTCTCCTTCCTGTCGTCGGTGGTCGCCAAGACCTTTGACTATGCCCGCATCGACGAGGGCGACGCGCCGCTGCTCGCCCGCATGCAGGCGCCGGCCTGGACCTTCATCCACGGCCCGCGCTCGTCGCTCTCCTCCACCGCGATCCGCAAGGCGGCGAAGGGGTAGCACTTTCCCTTGGCCCACAAGGGGGAAGGAAGTCCGGCCATGTCGCTTTTACGGCTGCCTTTTGCTCGCCGGCAGGAGATGCTGGAGCATGCTGCAGCAGGACCAAGCCACAACCGATCGGATACAGGCCGAACAACCGGCGCCGCTGATCGCCATTGCCAGCGTCATCGTGTCGATGGCGCTGATCGCCATCGGCAATGGGCTGATGTTCGCCTATATCCCGGTGCGTCTCGGCGCCGACGGCTTCGACCCGACCTGGGCCGGCCTGATCGTCACCGGGCTCTCGGCCGGGGGGCTGGCCGGTTGCATCCTGACCGGGCCGCTCGTCAGGCGGGTCGGTCACGCCCGCGCCTTCATGGTGCTTTCGGCGCTGATCGCACTCTCAAACGCCGCGATCGGCGCCGGGCCGATCCCGCTTTTATGGATCGCCGCCCGGGCGCTTTACGGCTTCGCCATTTGTGGGCTGTTCATCGTCGCGCAGAGCTGGCTGAACGACGCCTTGCCGAACTCGATCCGCGGCCGGGTGATGGCGGTGTTCTATGTCGCCTATATCGCCGGGCTGGGCGTGGGATATGCGACGCTCGCCGCGGTCGACATCCACACGGCCGCGGCAGCGCTGATCGGCATCACCTTCACGGCGCTTTCCATTCTGCCGGTCGGCATGACGCGGCTTGCGCAGCCGCCGGCGCCGCAGGCCGCGTCGGTGGCGCTGCGCCGCGCCTGGCGCATCTCGCCGGTCGGCGTCGCCGGCATGCTCGCCGTCGGCGGCTTGTCGATGATCGTATCCGGCTTCGCGCCTATCCACGCCACCGCCAAGGGCTACAGCCAGGCCGATGTGGCGCTGCTTTTGTCGGCGATGCCGGTCGGCACGCTGATCCTGCAGATACCGCTCGGCTGGATTTCGGACCGCACGGACCGGCGCTACGTGCTGGCGGGCGCGGCGGCGCTCGCGACCGTCGCCAGCGTGCTCGCCATCGCCTTCGACGGCGGCGCGCTGATGGTGCTGGTGGTGATCTATCTCATCTGGGACGGGGCGTCGGAATCGATCTATGCACTGTCCAGCGCGCATGCCGCCGACCGTGCCGCCAAGGACGAGCTTCTGGCGCTGTCGAGCTCGATGCTGTTCGCCTGGTCGCTGGCCGGCTTCATCGTGCCGGGCTTCGTCACGGCGCTTTCCGCCGTCTTCGGYACGGCGGCCTTCATCTATGTCGGCATCGTCATCGCATCAGCCTTCTGTCTGTTCGTGCTGTGGCGCGTGATGGCGGGCCGGCCGACGCCCGCGCCCACAAGCGGCAGTTTCGCGCCGATGTCGGCGCAGACGCCCTTGCCGGTGGAGCTTGCCTTTGCGCCGGACGAGGCGGCAACGAAGCACTGAGCGGGGAAGCGCTGGTCGGGCTACTGCTTGCGTGCCTCCGGCGCCGGCACCTCCGGCGGCGGCAGCGGGATCGAGATGCCTTCGCTGTCGAAAGCCTGCTTGGCGCGCTGGGTCATGTCGATCTGGGTCGAGAAGTAGTCGGCGGCCGATGTCCAGTAACGCAAGGTGAGCGAAACGGTCGCATCGCCGAGACTGGCCACGAAGGCGATCGGCGCCGGTTCGCGGCGGATGCGCTTTTCGGCGCCGGCGATGGCAAGCAGCGTCTTTTGCGCGCGGTCGATATCGTTCCAGGAGCCGATGCTCAAGCCCACGTCGGTGCGGCGCACGCCGTTGCGGGTGAAATTGCGCACCGGCTGGTTCCACAACGTCGAGTTGGGCGCCAGCACATAGACGCCGTCGGCGGAGCGCAGCTTGGTAGCGAAGAGGCCGATCTCCTCGATGGTGCCGGCAATCGAGCCGACCTCGACATATTCGCCGATGCGGAAGGGCCTGAGCGCGAGCAGCATGATGCCCGCGGCGATGTTCTGCAGCGTGCCCTGCAGCGCCAGCCCGATGGCGAGGCCGACAGCGCCTATTGCCGCGATGATGGAGGCCGTCTGCACCCCGAACTGGCCGAGCACCATGATGACGACCAGGATCAGGATGGCGTAACGCACGATCTTGGAGAAGAAATTGCGCAAGGTCGCGTCGAAGCCGTGGATATGACTGAGGCCGGCACGGATCGAGCGTTCGGCCAGGCCGGCGACGAAGTAGCCGACGACCAGGAGGATGACGGCGCCGATGGCCGAGAAGGAATAGGAAACGATCAGCGTGCTGAGCTGCGCGAGCCCGGCCTGGATGGTGATGAGGGCGCTTTGCGGGTCGGTGGGCATGACGGGGATCCCGTTGGTCGGTGCGCCGATAACCCATGYGCCCGGGATCAGTTCCCGCCTCTTGCAGTCCGGCGGAAGGCTTCCGGAGCATCGCGCGACGATCACGCTTCGGGGCCGTCGTCTTGAAACTGCAATGGAACTCTGCCTATCTAAGTGGTGTCACCTGATTTGCATAGGTGATTTGGTTGTTCTTGTTGGGAAAGGAAACACACTGAGAACAGCACTGCGGAAGAAGGCTGACATCATGCCTTCGCCGGCCGGGATCAGCGTAAACGACGCCGCGTCCCACGCCATCGCCACAGTCCTTGCCAGTCTGGAAGACTCCAAGGCCGAAAACATCGTCTCAATCGACATCCAGGGAAAATCGAGCCTCGGCGACTATATGGTCATCGCCTCGGGCCGATCGCACCGTCATGTCTCGGCTGTCGCCGATCACCTCCTCAAGGCGCTCAAGGATGCCGGTCTCGGCACCGCGCGCGTCGAGGGGCTGGCCAGCGCCGACTGGGTCCTGATCGATTCGGGCGACATCATCGTCCATGTCTTCCGCCCCGAAGTCCGCGACTTCTACAATCTCGAAAAGATGTGGCTGGCGCCGGACCTCGAGGAAGAGACCTTGCACTGAGCCTTGATCCGCCTGCCGTGGACCGTCACGGTAGGCGCTAGGACAAGCTCGCCGGGGCGAGGATGAAGATCACCGTTCATGCCGTGGGCCGGATGAAGACCGGCCCCGAGAGAGAGCTCGCCGACCGCTATTTCGAGCGCTTCGCCAAAAGCGGACCCGCGGTCGGGCTGGAATTTGCCGGCATCGTCGAGGTCCCCGAGAGCCGCGGACAGAGCGCCGACGAGCGCCGCCGCGAGGAAGCCCAGAAGCTGCAGGCCCAATTGCAGGCCGGTAGCGTTCTCATCCTGCTCGACGAGCGCGGCAAGTCGCTTTCGTCGGAGGAGCTCGCCGCCCGCATCGGCCAGTTGCGCGACGGCGGCCGCAAGGCGCTGGTCGTCGCCATCGGGGGCGCCGACGGCCATGACAAATCCCTGCGCGATCAGGCCGATCTTGTGCTGTCCTTCGGCGCGCTGACCTGGCCGCATCAGCTGGTGCGCGTGATGCTGGGCGAGCAGCTCTACCGGATCGCGACCATCCTGGCGGGGCATCCTTATCATCGATCGTGATTCGCGGTGCGTTTGGCAGGCGGCATGCTTTGGAGATTGGCGGAAACGCCCATCGCGATCGTCATTCCAGGGCGAAGCAGGAGCGAAGCTCCGTCGCGTAGACCCTGGAATCCATGCCGTTACCTTCGCCAAGGCGTGCTGCGGAGCAGAATTCTGCACCGCAGCGGCGCTTCCAAGTCACGGCATGGATTCTATGGTCTGCGCCGCGTCGCTTCGCTCCTTGCTCCGCCATAGAATGACGAGGTTGGGGTGGCTTCAGCTAATCCCCGGCGTTTGCGCTGCTTTCACGGAAGCCTTACACCAGGACAACCGGCAACCGGTCAAAATCCTATGCTGAGAAATAGGTGACACGTAACTATCCGGATTTCCGCCGCAATAACTCGACACCACGATCACGGCACCGCTTCCAACATGGTTGATGGTTCGTTAACGAAGCGGCGGATAGGTTAGGGGCCTGATGTCTGAAGGCTGGTACCCGATCACGCGCGCCTGGCGCAGCCGCTGCGGCTTGACCCTCGTCGCCGCCCTGGTCGCGCTCGGGCCGGTCCGGGCGACCGAGAACACGCTCGACACGGCGCCGGATCCCGATCAGAGCCGGGCCGAATACGAGCAGGTTTCCAAGGAGATCACGCTTTCGTCGGAGCGGCTGGCCAAGCTTGCCGCCGATATCGCCTCGGTCCGCAAGGACTATGCCTCGATCACCGCTGCGCTCATCCAGTCGGCGATGACCGAGCAGAAGCTCGGCCAGGACATCGAGGACATCGGCGCCAAGCTCGAAGGGCTGAAGGCCGAGGAAAAGAAGCTGCGCGCCTCGCTCATGGCGCGGCGCGACGTGCTGGCCGAGGTGCTGGGCGCCCTGCAGCGCATGGGGCTCAACCCGCCGCCGGCGATCCTGGTCAAGCCCGAGGATGCGCTGTCGTCGGTGCGCAGCGCCATCCTGCTCGGCGCCGTGGTGCCGGAACTGCGCCAGCAGACCGACCGGCTGATGGCCGATCTCAAGGAGCAAACAAGGGTGACGGCCTCGATCGAGGCCGAACGGGCGAGACTCACCAGCGCCGTCACCGACCAGACGGCGGAGAAGAAGCGGCTCACCATGCTGCTCGAGGCCAAGAAGAAGCTGCAGGCCGACACCCAGGCCGCGATCGCGGCCGAGCAGCAGCATTCGCAGCAGCTGGCGGCGAAGGCGAGCAGCCTCAAGGACCTGATCGCTTCGCTGGAAGCCGACAAGGCGCGCAAGGCGCAGGACCAGGTCAAGGCCGGTGAGCGAAAGTCGACCGACGCCGACACGACGGCCTCGACCACCGAGCTCGCCGCCCTGCCGGTGCCGGAGGCCAACCGCCTTACGGGATCGGCGCCATTTTCGGCCTTGCAGGGCCAGATCGCGCTGCCGGTCATCGGCAAGATAAAACGGCGTTTCGGCACCGACGACGGCAATGGCGCGGCAATGCAGGGCGACATGGTTGCGACACAATCGGGGGCCATCGTCACCGCGCCGGCGGATGGAAACGTGCTTTATGCGGGGCCGTTTCGCTCCTATGGTCAACTCTTGATCCTCAATGCGGGCGACGGGTATCATGTCGTCCTGGCGGGGATGAGCAGAATCAGCGTCGCGACGGGACAGTCGGTGCTCGCGGGAGAGCCGATCGGCGCGATGGGAGAGGCCCGGGTGGCAAGCACCTCGGCCTCGCGAAATGGAAATGCGACGCCGGAACTCTATGTCGAGTTCCGCAAGGATGGAAAACCCGTCGATCCGGCCCCATGGTGGGCGGACCGATTCTCTGGAAGGACGTGAAATGATGCGGAAACTGTCGCTTCTGTTTGCCGGCGCGCTGATGGGCGCATCGGCAATGAGCCTGGTCTACGGCGCACCGGGCTCGGCGGCGAACGCTGCGGGCTCGGAAACCTACAAGCAGCTGGCGATCTTCGGCGACATCTTCGAGCGGGTGCGCGCCAATTACGTGACGCCGCCGGACGACAAGTCGCTGGTCGAGAACGCCATCAACGGCATGCTCGCCTCGCTCGACCCGCACTCCTCCTACATGAATGCCGAACAGGCGCAGGACATGCGCGTGCAGACCAAGGGCGAGTTCGGCGGTCTCGGCATCGAGGTCACCATGGAGAACGACCTCGTCAAGGTGATCACGCCGATCGACGACACGCCGGCCGCCAAAGCGGGCGTGCTTGCCGGCGACTACATCGCCAAGATCGACGGCGAGGAGGTTCGCGGCCTCACCCTCAACGACGCGGTCGAGAAGATGCGCGGGCCGGTCAACACGCCGATCAAGCTCACCATCCTGCGCCAGGGCGCCGACAAGCCGATCGAGCTGACGGTGGTGCGCGACATCATCAAGGTCAAGGCGGTGAAGTACCGGGTCGAGAACGACATCGGCTATATGAAGATCACCTCCTTCACCGAAAAGACCTATGACGATCTCGAGAACGCCATCGAGAACATCAAGAAGCAGGTGCCGAACGACAAGCTGAAGGGCTATGTGCTCGACCTGCGCCTCAATCCGGGCGGCCTGCTCGACCAGGCGGTCAGCGTGTCGGACGCCTYCCTCAAGCGCGGCGAGATCGTCTCGACCCGCGGCCGCGACCCGAAGGACGTGACCCGCTTCGACGCCAAGCCGAAGCAGGTCGACGACATCAACGGCAAGCCGATGATCGTGCTGATCAACGGCGGCTCGGCGAGCGCATCGGAAATCGTCGCCGGCGCGCTGCAGGATCTGCGCCGCGTCACCGTGGTCGGCACGCAGTCCTTCGGCAAGGGCTCGGTGCAGACCATCATCCCGCTCGGCGAGAACGGCGCGCTGAGGCTGACGACGGYGCTCTATTACACGCCGTCGGGCAAGTCGATCCAGGGCAAGGGCATCACGCCCGACATCAAGGTCGACCAGCCGCTGCCGCCTGACCTGCAGGGCCGTGACCTGACCCGCGGCGAATCCGACCTCAAGGGCCACATCAAGGGCGCCGACGAGAACTCGACCGGCTCGGGCTCGGCCGCCTATGTGCCGCCGGATCCGAAGGACGACCTGCAGCTGATCTATGCCGAGCAGCTGCTGCGCGGCGAGAAGACCGATCCGGCCTTCCCGCCGAACCCGGACAAGGCCGTGCTGAACCAGTAATGCGGTTCGGGCTTTGAGTATGTGCATGTCGTTATCCCAAAACCGCGACGCACTTTTGGGCGACATGCACTAGGCTGGGCTCTGGCCGATCGAGCTAAGCAATGCAATGCTGCCGGGACCGCGAGGTTCCGGCAGTTTGATTCGGGGACCGAGGCTAAGAGCATGATCCCGAAAAGTGGGAACCGGTTTTCGGGAAAGATCATGCTCCAACAAAAATTTAGATCGGGGTGGCGGTTCAACGAAACGTCATCCTGATCTAGGCGCCACGCGTCTGGGGTATAGCGCCGAAGGTTGCGCAGGATCTCACGTTTAACGTGACATTCACGGGGCGGCGTGCTGGGAACTTAACTTGGCAGACATCGGCAAAGATATCGAACGCCCGCTCGGACAGTCGCTCCCACCCAAGCGGCCGGCGCGGCGCGGCATAGGCGGCGGCTCAGCTGTCGCGGCGGTCGCGGTGCTTGCCGTGATCGGCGTCTCCAGTGCGATCGCGCTGCGTGAAAAGCCGTTCCGCAAGCCGGAAGAGGTGGCGGTCTCGACACCGAAGGTCGTCGCTGCTCCCRCCACGCCGGCGCTGGCGCCTGCACCGGCTCCGGTCGCCACGGCAACGCCGCAGGCCAGCACGCCGATGAAGAGCGGCGGGCCACAGATCATCCACGTCCAGACCGAGGAGGGCGACGGCCCGCCGAAAGCGGCGATCGTCATCCGCGATCCCTCGACGCTCGGCCAGAACCTCAAGGTCGCCCATATCCCGGACAGGGCGCTGATCGAGGCCAGCGACACCGGTCCGTTGCCGATGCGTTCTGCTGATGGCCGGAGGCCGTTCGACGTCTATGCGCGGCCGTGGTCGGGGGCGCGCGGGGCGCGCGTTGCGATTATTATCGGCGGGCTCGCGGTGTCGCAGACCGGCACGCAAGCGGCGATCGCCAAGCTGCCGGCCGAAGTGAYGCTGGCCTTCGCGCCGCAAGGCAACAGCATCGGCCGCTGGATGCAGGCGGCAAGGCAGAGCGGGCATGAGATCGTCATGCAGGTGCCGCTCGAGCCGTTCGATTATCCCAACGTCAATCCCGGCCGCAACACGCTGACGGTCTCGGCCAGTCCCGAGGAGAACCTGAAGAGCCTGCACTGGGCGTTGTCGCGCACGACCAACTACACAGGCGTGATGAACTATATGGGCGCGCGCTTTTCGGCCGATGCGAACGCGATGGAGCCGTTCATGGCCGAGCTCGGGAAGCGGGGGCTTGCCTATATCGACGACGGGTCTACCGCGCGCAGCGTTGCGCCCGAGCTTGCCTTGAAGGACGGCGTGCCGTTCGCCGCCGGGGACATGGCGATCGATGCCGTGCAGGATCGCGGCGAAATCCTCAAGAAGCTGGACAGCCTTGAGGCGACGGCACGGGCCAAGGGCTCGGCGGTCGGCATCGGTTCGGCCTTCGATATCACCGTCGACACGGTGACGTCCTGGATCGCCGAAGCGAAGAAGCGCGGCATCGAGATCGTGCCGATCTCGGCGGTGGCTGTTGATCCGCAAAAGGGATAACTCTACCCGCCTCGCGCAATCAATCCCCAAAACGGCTGGAAATCCACATGGCCAAGAAGATCGATCCCGAAACGCTGCCCTATCGTCCCTGCGTCGGGCTGATGATCCTCAACAGAGCAGGCCTGGTCTGGGTCGGCCACCGCATCGCCGAACCGGACAGCGAGTTCGCCGGCACGACGCAGCTTTGGCAGATGCCGCAGGGCGGCATCGACAAGGGCGAAGAGCCGATCGAAGCCGCCGGGCGCGAGCTCTACGAGGAAACCGGCATGCGCAGCGTTTCGCTGCTTGCCGAGGCGCCGCGCTGGATCAATTACGACTTGCCGCCGCATCTGGTCGGCGTCGCCTTCAAGGGCCGCTATCGCGGCCAGACGCAGAAATGGTTCGCCTACCGCTTCGAGGGCGACGAAAGCGAGATCGAGATCAATCCGCCGCCCGGCGGCCACACGGCCGAATTCGATGAATGGGCGTGGCGGCCGATGCGGGAGCTGCCGGAGCTGATCGTGCCGTTCAAGCGCAAGGTCTATGAGCAGGTGGTGGCGGCGTTCGAGCACCTGGCCCTATAGCCACCCGGTTGTCGCGGCGGCGCTGTGACCGTATTGATTGCCGATGCACCAAAGCGCGTCGCGATCTTTCAGGTTCGCTCCATGCGCTTTAGGTTTTTTGATTTGGCGCATGTCTTTATCCCGAAACCGGTTCCCACTTTCGGGAGACATGCTTTAAGCGGGGGTCGCCATGAACGACGACACCGGACGCAGGTTTCCGGCACATGACGCAAGCAGCGGCTCGACGGTGAGCGAGGCGGCCGCCGGAGCGATCCTGACGATCGACCTCGGGGCCATCCGGGAAAACTATCGCCGGCTGAAGGCGCGGCTGAACGGCGTCCGCTGCGCCGGCGTGCTCAAGGCCGACGGCTATGGGCTCGGCGCCGCCCAAGTGGCCTTGGCGCTGGCGAAAGAGGGCTGCGACATCTTCTTCGTCGCGTTGCTCGGCGAGGGCATCGCGCTGCGCAAGGCGATCGGTCCCGGGCCGGATATCTTCGTGCTGAACGGGCTGCCGCCGGGTTCGGAACCGGAAGCCTTGGCGGCCGGGCTTTTCCCGGTCATCAACAGCGCGGTCCAATTGAAGGCCTGGCGCGAGACCGCGCGGAGCGCGGGCCGGAGCCTGCCGGCCGCCATCCAGGTCGACAGCGGCATGGCCCGGCTCGGCATGGCGCCGGCGGAAGTCGAGGCGGTCGCGGGGGAGGCGGGCGCCTTCGACGGCATCGGCACCCGTTTCGTGATGAGCCATCTCGCCCGCGCCGACGAGCCGCAACAGGCGGCCAACGAGACGCAGCGGCGCGAATTCGAGCGGCTGCGCATGCTGCTGCCTGCGGCGCCAGCCTCCCTGGCCAACTCGTCCGGTATCTTTCTCGGGCCGGCCTATCATTACGACCTCGCCCGCCCGGGTGCCGCGCTCTACGGCGTCAATCCGACGCCCTACGAAGCCAATCCGATGCTGCCGGTGATACGGCTGCAAGCCAAGGTGGCGCAAACGCGCGCGATCGGCGCCGGAACCGGCATCGGCTACGGCCACACCCACCAGGCGAACGGTCCGCTCAGGCTGGCGACCATTTCGCTGGGCTATGGCGACGGCTGGCACCGGCGCGCCGCTTCGGCCGCCTGGTTCGGGGGCGTGCGGTTGCCCTTCATCGGGCGCGTGTCGATGGACTCGATCATCCTCGACATTTCGGCGCTTCCCGCCGGCCGGCTCAGCGAGGGCGATCTCGTCGAGCTCATCGGTCCGTCCCAAAGCGTCGACGACGCGGCCGGCCATGCCGGCACCATCGGCTATGAGATATTGACCAGCCTGGGTGCGCGCTTTCACCGCCGCTACCTCGGCGGTTGAAACAGGCGCCTTGCTTGACAAGCCGGAGCTTCTCGGCAAGGTTCGGGATATGAGCAACCTCGCTTATATCAAAACCTGCTTCAGGGTTTGCCCCATCGCGGGAGCGTAGCCCCGGCGTGGCCGCCAATGCCGGCGGCCGCGTGAACCGGGGCGTTTGAATTCCAGATATTTTCATCGAGCCTGCGGCCCTTGCGGTCCGGCTTTGTTCGCCGCCCTCGACGTGGCGGCTTGCGCGCATTCGGGCAACCGATGCGCCGGATTATGAGGTATGCCATGCATGCAGCAACGCAAGCGCGTTCGCGAAACACCATCCTTGTCAGCGCGGCGGACCACGACCGGCTGAGCAGTCTCGCCAGGGCCTTTCTCGACCGCGTACCCGATATGGCCGAGGACCTGCTTGCCGAGATGGATCGCGCCAGGGTCGCCAACGAGGCGGCTTTGCCCGCCGACGTGGTGCGGATGGGCTCGACGGTGACGC
Organism: Mesorhizobium sp. LCM 4577; assembly: GCF_001854795.2. Lineage (NCBI taxonomy): Bacteria > Pseudomonadati > Pseudomonadota > Alphaproteobacteria > Hyphomicrobiales > Phyllobacteriaceae > Mesorhizobium > Mesorhizobium sp. LCM 4577. Next base: position 26,241 of record NZ_MDDU01000007.1, read on the forward strand.
TTCAGGACCCGGAGGGGAGCACCCAGACGGTGACGCTGGTCTATCCGGCGGAGGCCGATATCGCCGAAAAACGCATATCGGTGTTGACGCCGCTTGGAACGGCGCTGATCGGCGCGCGGGCCGGACGCACGGTTTCGTGGCGCAGCCGTGACAGCCGGGTCCTCTCGGCAACGATCGACGCCGTCGAACAAACGCGGAGAGCGCCATGACCGGGACTTTCTATCGCCTGACGGCCAAGGACTTCGCGGTGATCGAGGCGATGCTGATGCGCCGTCGCGCGTTTGCCGATCCGATCGCGCCGATGCTCGAACGCAAGCTCGCCGAAAGCCGCGTCATTGCGACGGGAGYCGTCGAGCCCGACCTTGCCACGCTCAACAGCCGGGTGATCTTCCGCGCCGGCGGCGGTTCATCGCAGACGCGGACGCTGGTGCAGGCCGAAGCATCTGCTCCCGTCGGCTCCGGCCTGCCGGTCGCCACGTGGCACGGCCTCTGCCTGCTTGGCATGAGGGCGGGACAATCGGCGCTGGCCGAGCGGGCCGACGGCCCGGCCGAGGAGGTCCTTCTCGAGGAGGTGGCCTATCAGCCGGAGGCGGCGCGGCGAGCGGTGCAGGACCGCGTCGCCGAACGGCCTCGCCACGTCCTGAAGCTGGTCCACAGCGCTCCCACCGCTGACTGGCCCCTTGGCGGGCGCGGCAAAATCCGGCAGACAGAAGGGGACGATCCGGGCCCTTCGGCGGCATGATCGGCCTTTGAGGGAGCATGGAATGAAAGTCATCGTGCTGGGCGGCGGCGTGATCGGGGTCACCACCGCCTACTTCCTCGCCGAGGCCGGTCATGAAGTGACCGTCTACGATCGCCAGCCGGGGCCGGCGCTCGAAACCAGCTTCGCCAATGCCGGTGAAGTGTCGCCGGGCTATGCCTCGCCCTGGGCCGGGCCGGGCATCCCGGTCAAGGCCATCAAATGGCTGTTGATGAAATACGGCCCGCTGGTGGTGCGGCCGGCTTTCGACCCGCATATGTGGACTTGGCTCCTCAAGATGCTGCGCAACTGCACGGCCGAGCGCTACGCGCTCAACAAGTCGCGCATGGTGCCGCTCGCCGAATACAGCCGCGACACGCTGAAGGCGCTGCGCGAGGCGACCGGCATCACCTACGACGAACGGGCCAAAGGCACGCTGCAGCTCTTCCGCAAGCAGAAACAGCTCGACGGCACCGGTGGCGACGTCGAGGTGCTGAAGAAATACGGCGTGCCCTACGAAATCCTCGACCGCGACGGCTGTGTCGCCGCCGAGCCGGCGCTTGCGGCGGTGCGCGACAAATTCGTCGGCGGCCTCAGGCTTCCGGGCGACGAGACCGGCGATTGCAAGATGTTCACCGACAAGCTCGCCGAACTCTGCGTGGCGCGCGGCGTGACCTTCGAATACGGCTCGACCATCCGGCGCATCGTCAGGAACCGCAACCGCCTCACCAATGTGCTCACCGACCACGGGTGGAGGTCCGCGGATGCCTTCGTGATGGCGATGGGCAGCTACTCGGCGCAATTCATGCGCTCGCTGGGGCGGCCGATTCCGGTCTATCCGGTGAAGGGCTATTCGATCACCGTGCCGATCAGCAATGCCGGGGCAGCACCCGTGTCGACCGTCATGGACGAGACCTACAAGGTGGCGATCACTAGGCTCGGCGACCGCATCCGCGTCGGCGGYACGGCGGAGATTTCTGGCTATGATCTTCGCCTGCATGAATCGCGTCGCCGCACGCTCGAACATTCTGTCGGCGACCTCTTCCCCGGCGGCGGCGACCTCAAGGCGGCGAGCTTCTGGTGCGGCTTGCGGCCGATGACGCCGGACGGACCGCCCCTGGTCGGACTGAGCGAGGTTGCCAACCTCTACCTCAACACCGGCCACGGCACGCTCGGCTGGACCATGGCCTGCGGCTCGGCCAAGGTGCTGGCCGACATCATGTCGAACCGGGTGCCGGAGATCAACGCGCGCGACCTGAGCCCCGAGCGGTATCTGAAACCCATCTAAAGGTGCGCTGATATTCAGGTCAGGCCGGCCTGCGAATGACGGCTTCCTGCGCTTCCGGTGCTCACGTACTTCAAGTACGCTCCGCTCCGGTTCTCGGAATCCGCCATTCTCGACTCGGCCTGACCTGAATCTCAGCACACCTTAGTTGGTGTCGGGCGGCCTCAAAACGCCTCCCTGACCCAGGTGTCACTGAACAGCAGCCGGTAGGCCCAGCCGATCGTGACGTTGGTGGCGACCGGGCGCGAATGGGCGAGGTAATCGTCATAGACCGGCTTCATGCGGCGATAGAAGGCCGGATCGAGCACGACCATGCCGTTCTCCGAGTCATGGAAGAAGCTGCGGTTGTTGAGGTTGACCGAGGAGATGGCGACCAGCCTCTCGTCGATCATCATGATCTTGGAGTGCAGCACGACATCCGGCGCCTTGAACTCGCGGATGTCGATGCGGTCGCCATATCTCTCGACGAACAGCTTGTTGAGCGCGGTGAGGAACCGGCCGCCGATATCGCCCTTGAGGTCGATGCGGCCGACGACATCGATCTTCACGCCTCTGGCCAGCGCCCGGTCGAAGGCCCGGGCAATATCGGGCGTCAGGTTGAGATAGGGATTGACGATCTGGATGCGGTGCTCGGCGGTGTCGATCAGCTCGACGAAATAGGCCTCCAGCGCGTGCCCGTCCTCATAGGGCACGGAAATGAAATGCCGCGCCACGCCGCGCGGGGCCGCGCTGGAGCGGACCGGAATGGAGAACGGCCGCGACAGATTGGTGTCGGCGTCGCGCAGCCATACGGTCGACAGATGCGCGGCCAGCGTCTCGACGGTCGCCGGGTCGGCGATCTCGATGTCGAAATCGCTCCAGTTGGAGTAGTAGTTCAGCGAGAAGCCGTCGGTCTTGCCGTATTGCTCCAGGTCCGGATAGCGCGTCAGGTCGACCGGCTTGTGGAACAGAAAACCGTCATGGACGTTGCGGCCGCCGATGATGACGCGCGAGCGTCCAGGCTCTTCGGCCAGCGTCGCCAGCATCTTGATGTGGTGAACCTTGTGCAGCTGCGAGATCTGCTCGTCGAACGGCGCGCCGTGGTCGGCCTGCCAGCGATATTCCTGCAGCTCGACATTGGGGAATTCCGCCGCCAGCCGGTGCAGCATGGCGTCGTCCTTCTCCCGCTCCAGCACGTCGGTCACCAGGATGCGCACCTTGGTGCCAAGTRCCGCGTGATGGCGGATCAGCCGCTCCATGATGCGGCCGGAGAAATCCGCCTTGAACTCCAGCGACGACAGATAGATCAGCCTGAGCTTCGGCGCGTCTGCGAAATCGAGCGGCAGCTCGGGGTCGGCCTTGTCGAAGGCGCTGTCCGGCAGCGTCTTGCCGAGCAAGGCCTCGACCTTGGCGTTGAAACCGTCGCGCGACTTGCGCAGCAGGGCCGGCGACCCGAGAGGCAGCGCGCAGGTCTGCGACAACCAGCGGCCGGCATAGAAGGCGCGGTCGAGCTCCTCCATACCCGCCGGATCGGGCACCGGGCAGCGGTCGTAGCGGCTGTCGAGCCTCGCGATCCAGGGATTCGCGCTCTCCTCCCGCAGCAGGGTCAGCGGCGCGCCGGCCGGCGCCAGCGCCGAGGTCACGCGAAGATCGCACTGGCTGAGCGTCTCGTCGGGGAACAGGCTGACGGAGGTTTCCGCGGCTGGCAAGCTGAGATGGAATGGCGAGGCCCTGCCGACGGTGGTGGATCGGCCCGAGGCGCGGATCGCGAGCGGGCCGTCGCAGGTGCCGCTGATGTGGACGGGCTGTTGGCCCGCCTGGCGCAGCACGATCTCGACCGAACGCGCCTGCAGGCCGGAGAAGCTGAAGGTTTTGGGCGCCAAGGGCCGCGCGGCGGCATCGAGATAGAGCGTCTGCCGCGACATGCGCCAGCGGCCGGCGAACCGGCCTTCGCCCGGCCTGCCTTGTGTCGGCGCAATCTCAGCGTCGTCGAGCGGTCGGGCCAACCGCTGCAGCGCCGGATAGATCGCGTGGAAGCCGCTGTTCTGGACATCGCGCCAGTCGCGGCCGAAGCGGCCGGTGCCGTTGGCGCGGTCGAGCGCGTCGAGGCGGCTTTGGGCGAGCAGCGCCTGGAACTGTTTCTCGTAGGCGCCGTTGCCGCCTGCGAAGTAGTGGGCTCCGGCTATCTCCTCGCCGCTGCTGTCCGCCGAGACGGGCAGGCGGCCGCAGGCGTCGTCGCCGGGGAAGAAGGCGCAGGCCGAATGCCCGGGCATGCCGGCGCAACCGGCAAATACCGCCAGCGCCAGTCCAAGCAATGCCTTGGCGAGAGCCGGCCTGAAGCTCATCCAGCCGCCCCATTCAGGGTCTTGAGCTGGGCAGGATCGCGCGGCGGCAGGAAGCCCTGCGGAAAGATCCTGCAGACGGGAAACGCGAAAGTGGCGATCAGCAGTTCGGCTTCGCGGCGCATCTTGCGCGGCGCCGTCCTGTCGTCGCGGATCTTCCTGGCGGAGGCGACGAGCGCGCCGTCGCAGTCGCAATGATCGTGCCTTGCGATATAGCAGGCGTCATGGACCCGGCAGGCGGCGTCGAGGCGGTCGACCGGTTTGGCCGACAGATCGCCGGTGCGGGTGCCCGGGCCGCAATAGTTGCCGATGACGAAAGGCGAGGGGCGCGACATGGCATAGCGGATCGGCTTCGGCAGCTCCGCTTCCGGAACCTTCGCCCAGGGATTGGCGCAGCCCGACAGGAAAAGCAGCGGCAGAATGGCAAGAACGGCTCGCATTTCTCCGCCCGCGTTGTGAAAATTGTCCCCTCGCGCCCAGCCACAGCATGACGAAGCGCGCCGGTGCCACAGTGGCTGAATTTGTGGCGGAGGCAAGGCGGCAACCACCAACTGCCTGTGATAGGATCGGCCGCAGCGAGGGGACTTTGGCATGCGTCTTTTTCTTTTCGCGGCGGTGGCCGCATGTCTGAGCTGCGCCGCGGCGGCGTTTGCCGCGGACAAGACCGTTCACGACAAGACCGTTCACGATAGGGAGCACGGCTTTTCGCTGACCTATCCCGAGGAATGGGCGAGCGAAACCGCCTTTGACAACACCATTCGGCTCAAGATCAAATCCGGCGAACGAGGACTCACCTGCCGCGTGTCGGAAAATGCCTACGATCCGACCGCTCCCGACAATCCACCCGACGTCAGGGCGTTCATGGAGGAAGATTGGCAGGTGAGCAACTGGCAGACCATGGTTGGCGTAGCCTATCAGTCGGCCGCCTTCCGCAAGGACAGGTTGGCGCATTTTCCGGACGGCTATCCGGTGCGCATGGCCGACATGGATTTCCACTATGCCGACGAAAATGTCAGCTTCTACGGCCATTCCCGCATTGCGCTGACACTGCGCCGATCGCATTACGGTTTCGTCGATTGCGGGGTCGCGGGCGACAACTCCGAAGAGGTAGAGCGCAAATGGGCGCCGCTTGCGGATGAGGCCGAGAAGATCGTGAGCTCGTTCGTGCTCGACGCGGATTAGACAAAAAGGCCCCGCTCGCGTTCCACCGCCTTGGTGATGAAGTTGGCGACCAGCTGGACGCGGCGCAGCGGCCTGACCGATTCATGATAGACCAGCCAGTAGGCGCGGCGGATGGGCGCGACGATGTCGACCGGCACCAGCTCCGGCATCGAGCGGGCGACGAAGGTGTGCAGGATGCCGATGCCAGCGCCGGAGCGAACCGCCTCGGCCTGGCCCAGCGCCGAGGAGATGGCGAAGCTGGTGCGCCATTCGGGGCTGAACTCGGCGGCGTAGTCGAGCGAGGGGCTGACGATGAGGTCCGGCACATAGCCGATCAGCGTGTGCCGACCGAGCTCGGCCGGCGTCTTGGGCAGGCCATTGGCCTCGGCATAGCCTCGGGAGGCGAAGAGGCCGAGCGTGTAGTCGACCAGCTTGCCCGCCACCAGCCGGCCTTCGGTCGGCCGCTCGACGGTGATGGCGATATCGGCCTCGCGGCGCGACAGGGAGAAGGAGCGCGGCACCGGCACCAGCTGGATGGTGAGCTCGCGGTGCAAGGCGGTCAGTTCGCCCAGCCGTTTCGCCAGGAAGGCGACGCCGAAGCCGTCTGGCGCGCCGATGCGCACCGTGCCCGAAACGTCGTCGCCCTCGCCGGCAATGGTCGAGCGCGCGGCGATCATGTCGCCTTCCATGCGCTCGGCGATCTCGAGGAAGCGCTCGCCGGCCGGCGTCAGTTCGCTGCCGGTGGTGAGCCGCCGGAAGAGTTTTGTGCGCAGCGCCTCCTCGAGCGCGGCGATGCGGCGCGAGACGGTGGCGTGGTTGAGCTCCAGGCGCTTGGCCGCGCCGAGGATCTGGCCGGCGCGTGCCACGGCGAGGAAGATGCGGACGTCATCCCAGTTCATGGGGATGACCTGGATGACAATCATCAACGGAGCGTTCTGTGGCGCCCCCCTCTGTCCTGCCGGACATCTCCCCCACAAGTGGGGAGATTGGATGCCTCGCCGGCTTTCGCCAATCACCAGCGTTGCAGGAGATGGTGCCGGCGGTAAAGCTGCTGATCTCCCCCCAAGTGGGGGAGATGTCCGGCAGGACAGAGGGGGGCGCGAAGGAACTCAATCTGTTGTCCCTTTGGGATATCTTAGCGACGCTGTCATTTGCGACAATTAATGCACACTCCATCACCGCTGTCCATTTTCCGCACAACGGTTGCGATCTTCCTCGCGTTGCCATCGCCGTCGCAAAGGCGGACAATGCGCCATCACCAAATCCAGGGAGAGAAACCATGATCGAATACGGTCATTTCATCGGCGGCAAGCGTGTCGCCGGCACCAGCGGGCGCAAGCAGGATGTGATGCAGCCGATGGACGGTTCCGTGCGCGGCACGGTGGCGCTTGCCTCGCAGGCGGAGCTGCGCGCCGCGGTCGAGAACGCCAAGGCGGCGCAGCCGAAATGGGCCGCCACCAACCCGCAGCGCCGCGTGCGCGTGCTGATGAAGTTCCTCGAGCTGGTCCAGCGCGACTATGACGAGCTGGCCGACATCCTGGCGCGCGAGCACGGCAAGACCATCGCCGATGCGCGCGGCGACATCCAGCGCGGCCTCGAAGTCGTCGAGGTCTGCATCGGCGCGCCGCATATGATGAAGGGCGAGTTCACCGACGGCGCCGGCCCCGGCATCGACGTCTATTCGATGCGCCAGCCGCTCGGCGTCGTCGCCGGCATCACCCCGTTCAACTTTCCGGCGATGATTCCGCTGTGGAAGATCGCGCCGGCCATCGCCTGCGGCAACGCCTTCATCCTGAAGCCGTCCGAGCGCGATCCGGGCGTGCCGATCCGCATCGCCGAGCTCTTCATCGAGGCCGGTCTTCCCGCCGGCATCCTCAACGTCGTCAACGGCGACAAGGAAGTGGTCGACGCCATCCTCGACGATCCGGACATCAAGGCGATCGGCTTCGTTGGCTCGACGCCGATCGCGCACTACATCTATTCGCGCGGCACGGCATCGGGCAAGCGCGTGCAGTGCTTCGGCGGCGCCAAGAACCACATGATCATCATGCCCGACGCCGACATGGACCAGACGGTCGATGCGCTCATCGGCGCCGGCTACGGCTCGGCCGGCGAACGCTGCATGGCGATCTCGGTGGCGGTCCCGGTCGGCAACGATACCGCCAACCGGCTGATGGAAAAGCTGGTGCCGCGCGTCGAAAGCCTGAAGGTCGGCCCCTCGACGGATTCTTCCGCCGATTTCGGCCCGCTGGTGACGGCGCAGGCGTTGGAGCGCGTGAAGGGCTATGTCGATATCGGGGTCAAGGAAGGCGCCAAGCTCGTCGTCGACGGCCGCGGCTTCAAGATGCAGGGCTACGAGAACGGCTACTATATGGGCGGCTGCCTGTTCGACAACGTCACCGCCGACATGCGCATCTACAAGGAAGAAATCTTCGGGCCGGTGCTCTCGGTGGTGCGCGCGCCGCGCTATGAGGACGCCATCAAGCTCGCCAACGACCACGAGATGGGCAACGGCGTCGCCATCTTCACCCGCGACGGCGATGCCGCGCGCGACTTCGCCAGCCGCGTTCAGGTCGGCATGGTCGGCGTCAACGTGCCGATCCCGGTTCCGATCGCCTATTACACGTTCGGCGGCTGGAAGGCGTCGTCCTTCGGCGACCTCAATCAGCACGGCCCGGACGCGTTCCGCTTCTACACCAAGACCAAGACGGTCACCTCGCGCTGGCCGTCGGGCATCAAGGATGGCGCGGAATTCGTCATCCCGACGATGAACTAGCCCGACGGTTTCCTCGTTTGCGCGTCCTCGCCACTTCGTGGCTGCGGGCGCGCGGCGAGGCATCAAGGACGGCGCCGAGTTCGTCATTCCGACGATGAACTAGCCCGACGGTTTCCAAGCAGACATTGAGAAAGCGCGGTGCGAACCGCGCTTTCTTTTTATGCCGCGTCAACCTCTCGCTTTTTCGGCGCGTCGTCGTCGCGGCACAGCTTCAGGTGCTCGATTCGAAGCGCGGCACGTCGAGAGAGCATACGCATCTTCTAATAATTCCATCGCCGCGTGATGGAACCAACAGACCACCATTCGCCTTAGGCTGTATTCCTGCCATGCGTGCAGGCAATCAAACAGCGCCGGTTCAGCCGGGGTCTCGTCTGGCGCGAGGAGGTGTCGGATGACACGATTTCTTATGGCCACGATATTGGCGGCGACGCTGACCRTTGGAGCCGCGCCGGCGAGTGCTGCGGCGCAATGCGCGGCGCGCGCCGACATCATCAAGGCCCTTGGCGACAAATTCCACGAAACCGAAGCCGGGCGCGGCCTGATCAACCCGAACGTCGTGCTCGAGATTTTTGTCTCGGACCAGGGCAGCTGGACCGTGCTCGCTTCCGATACCAAGGGGCAAAGTTGCGTTCTGTCGGTCGGCGAGGGCTGGGACAGCCCGACGATCAGGGCGGCGATGCCAGGCGCCTAAAGCGCGTCGCGAAACCGGTTCCCGCTTCGGGAGACATGCCTTAACCCAGCCGGAGATATCGGACCGCGCGCGAGCTGAGAGTCATCGCCTGGAGTGGACTTATCGGGTCGCGGCGACCTCGGCGTGGCCGCGCAGCAGCGCCATCAATTTCTTGGCGTCCTTGGCGGCGCCTTCCTCGTCGCCGTCGAGGATGGAGCGGATCAGCGCGACGTGGTGCTCGGCCGATTCGGCCAGCCCGGTGTCGGCCTTGTAGCGATACCAGAAGCGGCGGCTGTGGGTCTGCAAGGGAGCGGCGACACGCGCCGCGAAGGGATTATCGGCGGCGATGGCCAGCGCCTCGTCAAGCGCCTTGTCGGCCTGGATGAAGGCAAGCACGTTGCCCGAGATCACGGCCTTCTGCATCGCGAGCGCCGCCTCATGGAACAGGTCGGCGGCCTCTCGGGTGACGAAGCGGGCGGCCGAGCGGGCGAGCACGACCTCGATGCCGCGCCGCGCGTCCAGCACCCGCAGCCAGTCGCCGGCGTGAAGCGGCGCGACCGCGATGCCGGCGCGCGGCCTGATGTCGAGAAGCCCTTCCCAGGCCAGCCGCTGGATCGCCTCGCGCACCGGCGTGCGTCCGAGACCCAGCCGGTCGATCAGCGCGCCTTCGGTGACGAAGCTCGACGGCGCCAGCTCGAGCGTGACGATCATATGCTCCAGCGCGCGATAGGCCTTGGTCGCCGCCGGCTCGAAACTCGTGTTCGCGTCAGCGGATATCAGTGGGGAGATCAATGGCGGGCTCCTGATATATTTTTCATATATCATAACGGATTCAGCATTGACGAGCCAGCTCTTAATAGATATACGACTGATATATCAACGGAGAGACAGCCATGTGGACCGGAGTTTTCCCCGCCGTCACGACCAAATTCACCGCCGACGATCGTCTCGACCATGCCGAGATGGAGCGTTGTTATTCGCTGCAAATGGAGGCCGGCTGCGACGGCATCATCGTCTGCGGCTCGCTCGGCGAGGGGCCGATGCTGTCGCCTGACGAGAAGATCGAGGTGCTGAAGACGGCGCAGAAAGTCGCCGGGAAGAAGCCGGTGCTCTTGACCGTCAACGAGCCCGGCACCCGCGAGGCGGCTGCTATCGCGAGGCGCGCCGCCAAGGAAGGCGCCGACGGGCTGATGGTGGTGCCGAGCTCGATCTACCACACCAATCCGGAAGAAACCGTCGCGGCGCTTCGCGCCGTGGCGGAGGCCGGCGACCTGCCGGTGATGATCTATTCCAATCGGCTCGCCTATCGCGTCGACGTCACCGTCGACCTGATGGAGGAGCTGGCGTCGGACAAGCGCTTCGTCGCCATCAAGGAATCCTCCGACGACATCCGCCGCTCGACCGAGATCATCAATAGGTTCGGCGACCGCTACGATCTCTTCACCGGCGTCGACAACCTTGCCTTCGAGGCGCTGTCGGTCGGCGCCATCGGCTGGGTCGCTGGCCTGGTCACCGCCTTCCCGCGCGAGACGGTCGCGATCTATCAGCTGATGCGGCAGGGCCGCCGAGACGAGGCGCTGGCGATCTACCGCTGGTTCCGGCCCTTGCTCGACCTCGATGTGTCGACCTATCTGGTCCAAAACATCAAGCTTGCCGAAGTGCTGGCGATCGGTACCAATGACCGCGTGCGCATGCCGCGCCAGCCGCTGTCGGGCGAACGCCGCAAGGCGGTGGAAAAGATCGTCCGGGATGCGCTGGCGGCGCGGCCGAAGCTGCCGTCGCTGCAGACGTCTCCCCGATCGACGGACAAGTTGGTGGCGGCCGAATAAGAGGTAGCATTCGCGTGCAGGGAAATTCCGAGGAGGGGGGCGGCCCGTCATCCGCCCTTCGGGCATCTTCCTCCCGTTCGCGGGGAGAAGCGGAAGACATCGCCATCGTCGGCGGCGGCATCATCGGCATCTGCGCCGCGGCCTTGCTCTCGGAGGCGGGGCGCAGCGTCACCGTCTTCGACCGCACCGGCATCTGCGAGGAGACGAGCTCCGGCAATGCCGCCGCCTTCGCCTTCTCCGACGTGCTGCCGCTGGCGCATAAGGGGATGATCCGGCAATTGCCGAAATGGCTCGCCGACCCGCTCGGGCCTTTGACCATTCCGCCGGCCTATCTRCCGAAACTCCTGCCCTGGCTGGTCCGCTTCTGGCGCGCGGGCGCGGCGAAGCACTATGAGACGAGCCTCGCCACGCAGGCCGGCATGATGAAGCTCGCCGAAGCCGAATGGATGGGCCTGCTCGACCGCTCCGGCACGCGGCCGATGCTGCGCGAGGACGGCTCGCTGGAATTCTACGAGAGCGAGGCGGAGTTCCGCGCCTCGCTGCCGGGCTGGGCCGAGCGCCAGCGTTTCGGCATCGGCTTCCGCCATGTCGAGGGCGAAGAGATGGCCGCGCTCCAGCCGGGCCTGGCGCCGCGCTTCGTCAAGGGCACCTTCGTGCCGGGCTGGAAGACGGTCGCCGATCCCAAGCTGCTCGGCAAGGCGGTGTGGGCCTATGCGGAGAAGCTCGGCGCCYGTTTCGAGCATGCGCGGGTGGAGCGCATCGAAGCAGGCGCAAACGGCGCGACGATCGTTCTGGCCGACGGCACCAGGCGGAGGGCGAACAAGCTCCTGGTCGCCGCGGGAGCCTGGTCGCATCTCCTGGCAAAAAATCTCGGCGACCGCATCCCGCTCGAAACCGAGCGCGGCTACAACACGACGCTACCGGTGTCGGCCTTCGACGTGAAGCGGCAGCTGATCTTTTCTGGGCATGGCTTCGTCATCACGCCGCTGCAAACCGGCTTACGCGTCGGCGGCGCCGTCGAGCTTGGCGGCATCGAGCGGCCGCCCAACTTCGCCCRCTCCAAGGCGATGCTGGAGAAGGCGAAGCGTTTCCTGCCCGGGCTCGACGCGTCGGGCGGCCGCGAGTGGATGGGCTATYGCCCGTCGCTGCCGGATTCGCTGCCGGTGATCGGCGCGGCGCGCGCGCCGAATATCTATTATGCCTTCGGTCATGGCCATCTCGGCCTCACCCAGTCGGCGGCGACCGGCCGCTTGATCCGCGATCTCGTTCTCGGGCAGACTCCGCCGCTCGACCTCACGCCCTTCCGTCCGCAACGGTTCTGACAGCAAGAGAGCAACCATGGCCAAGAAATCCTTCTTCTGCATTGACGGCCACACTTGCGGCAACCCGGTGCGCCTGGTCGCCGGCGGCGGGCCATTGCTCGAGGGTTCGACGATGATGGAGCGGCGGGCTCATTTCCTCGCCGAATATGACTGGATCCGCACCGGGCTGATGTTCGAGCCGCGCGGCCATGACGTCATGTCGGGCTCGATCCTCTATCCGCCGACGCGCGATGACTGTGACATCGCGATCCTGTTCATCGAGACCTCGGGCTGCCTGCCGATGTGCGGCCACGGCACGATCGGCACCGTGACGATGGCGATCGAGCACGGGCTGGTGAAGCCGAAGACGCCCGGCGTCTTGAGGCTCGACACGCCGGCCGGCCTGGTCATCGCCGAATACAAACAGGTCGGCGAATATGTCGAGGAGGTGCGCATCACCAATGTGCCGTCCTTCCTCCATGCCGAAGGGCTGACCGTCGAATGCCCGGTGCTCGGCGAGATCAGCGTCGATGTCGCCTATGGCGGCAATTTCTACGCCATCGTCGAGCCGCAGAAGAATTATCGCGACATGGCCGACTACTCGGCCGGCGACCTCATCGCCTGGAGCCCGGTGGTGCGGCAGCGCCTCAACGAGAAATACTCCTTCGTGCATCCGGAGAACCCCGGCATCAACCGGCTGTCGCACATGCTGTGGACCGGCAAGCCGAAGAAGGCCGAGGCCGACGCCCGCAACGCCGTCTTCTATGGCGACAAGGCGATCGACCGCTCGCCCTGCGGCACCGGCACCTCGGCGCGGATGGCGCAGCTCCACGCCAAGGGCAAGCTCAAGGAAGGCGACAGTTTCGTGCATGAATCGATCATCGGCTCGCTGTTCAAGGGCAGGGTCGAAAAGGAGGTCAGCGTGGCGGGCAAGCCGGCGATCATCCCCTCGATCGGCGGCTGGGCGCGGATGACGGGGTTGAACACCATCTTCATCGACGACCGCGATCCGTTCGCGCACGGGTTCATCGTGACGTGACGGGATCAGCCGGCATGCGCTCCGGCCTTGGTGGGCGCCTTCATCCGCCGCTCAAAGGGATTGAGAACCGATCTCAGGCTCTGCTTGCCGAGACTTTGCTTCAAGGCGTTTCTATTTGGAGAGGCGCATTCCATCGAGGGCGTCCCACCGTCACGTGGCCGTCACACAGAGCGGAATCCTGACCTTACGGAAGATGCGGCGATGCAAAACCGAGCGCTTCGGTTCATGCAAGGATTCTTCTTATCAACTTATTTTGACGCTGATTCCTTCGACAGGAGGATCATCATAAGGTTGAATCGTCAAAGACATTGCGTTGTGCCAATGATAGGGTCCGCGATAGTCCAGGGGTCGGGTGCGAAAAAACGGGCAATCGGACGGCGTGCTTCCAAACCACGCGGAGCGATTGAAAAATCACGTTGCAATCCGGGCTCGAAACTTTACGACTAGGGGAAATACGAAAAGGAATGCGTCCTGAAAGGCGACATTCCAGGGGAGCCGCATGAATATGCAATATTTCGTCCAGCAGCTTATCAACGGGCTGACGCTGGGATCGATCTATGGGCTGATCGCGATCGGCTATACGATGGTCTACGGCATCATCGGCATGATCAATTTCGCCCATGGCGACATCTTCATGATCGGCGCCTTCACCGCGCTCATCGTCTTTCTGATCCTTGGCGCGTTGTTCTACTCGGTGCCGGTCGTGGTGGCGCTTCTGATCATGATGATCGTGGCTATGCTTCTCACCAGCCTCTACAACTGGACGATCGAGAAGGTGGCCTACCGTCCGCTGCGCGGCTCGTTCCGCCTGGCGCCGCTGATCACCGCCATCGGCATGTCGATCGCGTTGTCCAACTTCGTGCAGGTCACGCAAGGTCCGCGCAACAAGCCGATCCCGCCGCTGGTCAGCCAGGTCTACACGATCGACGGCATCAGCATCTCGCTGAAACAGATCATCATCGTGATCGTCACCATCGCGCTGCTGGCGATCTTCTGGTACCTCGTCAACCGAACGGCGCTCGGGCGGGCGCAGCGCGCCTGCGAGCAGGACCGCAAGATGGCCGCGCTGCTCGGCATCGACGTCGACCGCACCATCTCCATCACCTTCATCATGGGCGCGGCCCTTGCCGCCGTCGCCGGCACGCTGTTCCTGATGTATTACGGCGTCGTGGTGTTCTCGGACGGCTTCGTGCCGGGCGTGAAAGCCTTCACGGCGGCCGTGCTCGGYGGCATCGGCTCGCTGCCCGGCGCCGTGCTCGGCGGATTGCTCATCGGCTTCATCGAGAGCATGTGGTCGGCCTATTTCTCGATCGACTACAAGGACGTCGCCGCTTTCTCGATCCTGGCGATCGTGCTGATCTTCCTGCCCTCCGGCATCCTCGGCCGGCCTGAAGTCGAAAAGGTCTGATCCTCATGGCCGCTACCGTGTCTTCGGAGCGCGACGACGTCGCTACTCCCGTACAACGCGCTTTTCGCGAGGCGCTTTACGCCGGCGCCATTTCGCTTGGCCTGTTCGTGCTGTTCATCGGCCTGAGGACCGACCAGAACATCAGCAACGAGCTGATCCTGGTGAAGCGCTGGGGTTTGCTCGCCATCGTGGTGGGCGCCGTCACCGTTGGCCGCTTCCTCTATGTGGCTTACGCCGTCCCGGCCATGGAGCGGCGTAAGGCCGAGAAGGCAGGAGCGCCCGCCATTGTCGCCGAGCCCGGCTTTGTCAGGCGGAACTTCAACAAGATCGGCGCCACCTTGCTGATCCTCTACCCCATTGCGATGGTGCTCGCCTTCGGCTTCCAGGGCTCGCTGAAGTGGGTCGATAATTTCGGCATCCAGATCCTGATCTACGTGATGCTGGCCTGGGGCCTCAACATCGTCGTCGGTCTCGCCGGCCTGCTCGATCTCGGTTACGTCGCCTTCTACGCTGTCGGCGCCTACGCCTATGCGCTGCTCGGCACGCATTTCGGCCTGTCATTCTGGATCCTGCTGCCGGCCGCCGGGGCCATGGCCGCCTTCTGGGGCGTCCTGCTCGGCTTTCCCGTGCTGAGATTGCGCGGCGACTATCTGGCTATCGTCACGCTGGCCTTCGGCGAGATCATCCGTCTGGTGCTGATCAACTGGCGCGAGGTGACCAACGGCTCGGCCGGCATCTCCGGCATTCCGAAAGTGTCGTTCTTCGGCCTGATGTCGTTCAACGTCTCGGATCCGAACTATATCGCCAAGGTGCTGCACATCGCTCAGTCGGGCGCCTACTACAAGATCTTCCTCTATTATCTGATCCTGGCGCTCTGCTTCCTCACCGCCTTCGTCACCATCAGGCTTCGTCGCCTGCCGGTGGGACGCGCCTGGGAGGCGCTGCGCGAGGACGAGATCGCCTGCCGCTCGCTCGGCATCAACACGACCACCACCAAGCTGACCGCTTTCGCCACCGGCGCCATGTTCGGCGGCTTCGCCGGCTCGTTCTTCGCGGCAAGGCAAGGCTTCGTCAGCCCTGAATCCTTCGTCTTCCTGGAATCGGCTATCATCCTCGCCATCGTCGTGCTTGGCGGCATGGGCTCGCTCGGCGGCATCGCCGTGGCGGCGCTGGTGATGATCGGCGGCACCGAAATCCTGCGCGAGCTCGACTTCCTCAAGGCCGTGTTCGGGCCGGACTTCACGCCTGAACTCTACCGCATGCTTCTGTTCGGCATGGCCATGGTCATCGTCATGCTGTGGAAGCCGCGCGGCTTCGTCGGCAGCCGGGAACCGACAGCCTTCCTGAAGGAGCGAAGAGCGGTCTCAGCCTCCTTCACCAAGGAGGGCCACGGCTGATGAACGCGACCCCTTCCTCGAACGACTTCATCCTGCAGGTCGAGCATCTGTCGATGAAGTTCGGCGGCCTTGTCGCCATCGGCGACCTGTCGTTCCAGGCCAGGCGCGGCGAGATCACCGCGCTGATCGGGCCGAACGGCGCCGGCAAGACGACGGTGTTCAACTGCATCACCGGCTTCTACAAGCCCACCGAGGGCATGATCACGCTCAACAAGCGTGACGGCTCGACCTATCTGCTCGAACGCTTGCCCAACCACGAGATCCCGGCGCGCGCCAATGTGGCGCGAACCTTCCAGAACATCCGCCTGTTCTCGGGCATGACGCTGCTGGAGAACCTTCTGGTTGCGCAGCACAACAAGCTGATGAAGGCCTCGGGCTATACCTTCCTCGGCCTGTTCGGCTTCCCGAGCTATCGCCAGGCCTCGGCCGAATCGATCGAGCTCGCCAGGCATTGGCTGGAGAAGGCCGGCCTCGTCGACCGCGCCGACGATCCGGCCGGCGACCTGCCCTATGGCGCGCAGCGGCGGCTGGAAATCGCGCGCGCCATGTGCACCGGGCCGGAGCTTCTGTGCCTGGACGAACCGGCCGCCGGCCTCAATCCGAAGGAATCGGCCGCGCTCAACGAGCTCCTGATGGGCATCAAGAGCACCGGTACCTCGATCCTGCTCATCGAGCACGACATGTCGGTGGTGATRCAGATCTCCGACCACGTCGTGGTGCTCGAATATGGCCGCAAGATTTCCGACGGCAATCCGCAGTCGGTGCGCACCGATCCGCGCGTCATCGCCGCCTATCTCGGCGTCGACGACGAGGAGGTGCAAGAAGTGCTCACCGAAGTCGGCGACGAGGATGTCATCGAGCAGCTCGATACGGGCCCCGACCYGGCGCACGGGCCGGGCAATTCCGCTTCGATGATGGCGGGGCCGGTTTCGGACAGCGTCGAACATGCCAACGAGGGCGAGCGGGTCACGGTGTCCAAAGGGGCCTCGAAGGCGGCCCAGGTCGACGCGCGCTCCGCGTCGATCGCCAGCAAGCCGATCGTTGCTCCGGCGGCGAAGAAGCCGGCAGCAAAAGCGCGATCGACAAAGGCGGCCGCGAAGGCTCCCGCCGCGAAAACCGCCGGCATCTCCAACCGCCTCGACGCGCCGCGCGGCGGCAAGGCCGACAGCCTGATCCGCATCAAGGGCATCGGCCCGGTCAACGAGCGCAAGCTGAACGAGCACGGCATCTTCCATTTCGACCAGATCGCCGCCTGGAAGAAGGCCGACATCGAAGCGGCGGAAGCCTATCTCGCCTTTGACGGGCGCATCGAGCGCGAAGACTGGATCGGCCAGGCGAAAGCGCTGGCGAAGGAAGCGGCGGCCAAGCCCGCGACGCGTGGAGGGCGCAAATAATGGCCGGCACAACGCTGCTCGACATCAAGGGCGTCGAGACCTACTACGGCAACATCCGCGCGCTGAACGGCGTCAACGTGCAGGTCAACCAGGGTGAGATCGTGGCGCTGATCGGCGCCAACGGTGCCGGCAAGTCGACCCTGATGATGACCATCTTCGGCGCTCCGCGCGCGCGAGCCGGCACCATCACCTTCGCGGGCACCGACATCACCCAGTTGCCTACGCACGAGATCGCCCGCCTGCGCATCGCCCAGTCGCCGGAAGGACGCCGCATCTTCCCGCGCATGACGGTGATGGAAAACCTGCAGATGGGCGCCAGCCTCGACAACCTCAAACATTACGACGAGGACGTCGAGAAAGTGTTCGCGCTGTTCCCGCGGCTGAAAGAGCGTATCGCCCAGCGCGGCGGCACGCTGTCGGGTGGCGAGCAGCAGATGCTGTCGATCGGGCGCGCGCTGATGGCGCGGCCGAAGCTTTTGTTGCTCGATGAGCCGTCGCTGGGTCTGGCGCCGCTGATCGTCAAGCAGATCTTCGACGCCATACGCGAGCTCAACAAGGCGCAGGGACTGACCGTGTTCCTTGTCGAGCAAAACGCCTTCGGCGCGCTCAAGCTCGCCAATCGCGGCTATGTCATGGTCAACGGCAATGTGACGATGAGCGGCACCGGCAAGGAACTGCTCGCCAATCCGGAAGTGCGCGCCGCCTATCTCGAAGGCGGACATCACTGAGATCGGGGGAGATCAATCATGGGTATTCTCTACGAAGAGGCCTCGATCTGGCAGTTCCTGTTCGTCACATGCCTGCTCGGCGGCTGGGCGGCGTGGATGACCGGCAAGGCGGCGGCGCAGACCTGGAGCAGCCACTTGCAGCTGTTCTTCTACATGCTCGGCCTCGGCGTCGGCATCAGGTTCATCCATCATGCCCTGTTCGAGGGCACGATGTTCTCGCTGCATTACTATATCGTCGACACCATCGTGCTGATGATCCTTGGCTTCCTCGGCTATCAATACACGCGCACCAACCAGATGGTCACCCAGTATAACTGGCTCTATGAAAGAGCTTCCTTATTAAGCTGGAAACCGAAAGGTTGACGTTCATGATTAACGCCGTCTCGGGGATGAATCGGCGTGACAAGTGCCTGAAAATCGGCATTCTATGCTTTCTGCGATAAGGGTGGGCATCGCATGAAAGTATCATCCACGCCCACTCCGTAAATGGGAGCGTTTCAATGAAAAAATCACTCTTGTCCGCCGTTGCGCTGACCGCGTTCGTCGCGCTCAGCGGCAGCGCGTGGGCCGCTGACATCCTGATCGGCGTCGCCGGTCCGATCACCGGCCCGAACGCCGCCTTCGGCGCACAGCTGCAGAAGGGCGCGGAACAGGCGATCGCCGACATCAACGCGGCGGGCGGCATCCTCGGCCAGCAGCTCAAGCTCGAGATCGGCGACGACGTGTCCGATCCCAAGCAGGGCATCTCGGTCGCCAACAAGTTCGTCGCCGACGGCGTCAAGTATGTCGACGGCCACTTCAACTCGGGCGTGTCGATCCCGGCCTCGGAAGTCTATCAGGAAAACGGCATTCTCGAGATCACGCCTGCCGCGACCAACCCGAAGTTTACCGAGCGCGGCATGTGGAACACCTTCCGCACTTGCGGTCGTGACGACCAGCAGGGCAAGGTGGCCGGCGACTACATCGCCAAGAACTTCAAGGACGCCAAAATCGCCATCGTCCACGACAAGACGCCTTACGGCCAGGGCCTCGCCGACGAGACCAAGAAGAATCTCAACGCCAACGGCATCAAGGAAGTGATGTATGAAGGCGTCAATGTCGGCGACAAGGACTTCTCGGCCCTCATCGCCAAGATGAAGGAAAACGGCGTCACGCTCATCTACTGGGGCGGCCTGCACACCGAAGCCGGCCTGATCATCCGTCAGTCGGCCGACCAGGGCCTGAAGGCGCCGCTGTTCTCGGGCGACGGCATCGTCTCCAACGAACTGGCTTCGATCGCCGGCGACGCCGTTGCCGGCACGCTCAACACCTTCGCTCCGGATCCGCGCAAGAATCCGGCCGCCAAGGAAGTGGTGGAGAAGTTCCGCGCCGCCGGCTTCGAGCCGGAAGCCTACACGCTCTACTCCTATGCCGCCGTGCAGATCATCGCCCAGGCCATCGCCAAGACCGGCTCGGCCGACGACGCGCAGAAGGTTGCCGAAACCATCCGGGCCAACACCTGGAAGACGGCCATCGGCGACATCGGCTACGACGCCAAGGGCGACATCACCCGTCCTGACTATGTCATCTACGAATGGAAGAAGGGCGACGACGGCAAGTACGCCTACTTCGAGAAATAAGCCGGCCAATTCAAGCCGACTTTTCGGGATGCCCGGCGCGTGCGCCGGGCATTTTCGTTTGCGGGTTTGCGGCCCTTGCAGGAGAGCTCCCGCGCCGCGCGCCCGGAATACCCGCCCCAGACCGCCGATGTCGGCGGAAAAGCAAATGACGGTCTGACGCAAACAAGCGAGTTAAATCGCTTTAGGTGTCGCGCAAATTTGTTTGCACTGCAGCATTTTCACGCTAATCATTGCGCCGGTTCATCGTCCCTTCCGCTGCTGGAGCCCAGTCCTTGGCCATCACGAAGATCCTTGTCGCCAACCGGTCCGAAATCGCCATCCGCGTATTCCGCGCGGCCAACGAGCTCGGTCTCAAAACCGTGGCGATCTGGGCGGAGGAGGACAAATATTCGCTGCACCGCTTCAAGGCCGACGAGAGCTATCAGGTCGGGCGCGGACCGCATCTTGCCAAGGACATGGGCCCGATCGAGAGCTATCTGTCGATCGAGGAGGTGATCCGGGTCGCCAGGCTGTCGGGCGCCGACGCCATCCACCCCGGCTACGGCCTGCTCTCGGAAAGCCCCGAATTCGCCGAAGCCTGCGCGGCGGCCGGCATCACCTTCATCGGTCCGAAGCCGGAAACGATGCGCCGGCTGGGCAACAAGGTCGCCGCGCGCAACCTGGCGGTCGAGGTCGGCGTGCCGGTGGTGCCGGCGACCGATCCGCTGCCCGACGACATGGACGAGGTGAAGAAGCTCGCGGCGGAGGTCGGCTATCCGGTGATGCTCAAGGCCTCATGGGGCGGCGGCGGCCGCGGCATGCGCGCCATCCGTTCCGAGGCCGACCTCGCGCGCGAGGTGATGGAGGGCAAGCGCGAGGCCAAGGCCGCCTTCGGCAAGGACGAGGTCTATCTCGAAAAGCTGATCGAGCGCGCCCGCCATGTCGAGGTGCAGGTGCTGGGCGATACCCACGGCAACGCCGTGCACCTGTTCGAGCGCGACTGCTCGATCCAGCGCCGCAACCAGAAGGTCGTGGAGCGCGCGCCGGCACCCTATCTCAGCGAAGAGCTGCGTCAGGAGCTTTGCGGCTATGCGCTCAAGATCGCGCGTGAGACCAGCTATATCGGCGCCGGCACGGTCGAGTTCCTGCAGGATGCCGACACCGGCAAATTCTACTTCATCGAGGTCAATCCGCGCATCCAGGTCGAGCACACCGTCACCGAGCAGGTGACCGGCATCGACATCGTCAAGGCGCAGATACACATCCTGGACGGCTTCGCCATCGGCACCAAGCAATCGGGCGTGCCGGCGCAGAAGGACATCCGGCTCAACGGCCACGCGCTGCAGTGCCGCATCACCACCGAGGATCCGGAGCACAATTTCATCCCGGACTATGGCCGCATCACCGCCTATCGCGAGGCGGCCGGCTTCGGCATCCGGCTCGATGGCGGCACCGCTTATTCGGGCGCGGTCATCACCCGCTTCTACGATCCGCTGCTCGAAAAGGTAACGGCCTGGGCGCCGACGCCCGCCGAGGCGATCTCGCGCATGAACCGGGCGCTGCGCGAGTTCCGCATCCGGGGCGTCGCCACCAACCTCACCTTCCTCGAAGCGATCATCAACCACCCGCGCTTCGCCGACAATTCCTACACGACCAAGTTCATTGACACGACGCCGGAACTGTTCGAGCAGGTGAAGCGGCAGGACCGCGCCACCAAGCTGCTCACCTATCTGGCCGATGTCAGCGTCAACGGCCATCCCGAGACGCGCGGCCGGCCAATGCCGAAGCCGAATGCGGCGGCACCCGTGGTGCCCTACCTGAACGGCCATATTCCGGACGGCAGCAAGCAGAGGCTCAATGCGCTCGGCCCGGAGAAATTCGCGAGCTGGATGCGGGAGCAGCGCCAGGTGCTGGTCACCGACACGACGATGCGCGACGGCCACCAGTCGCTGCTCGCCACGCGCATGCGCACCTATGACATCGTCGGCATCGCCGGCACCTATGCTCGGGCCTTGCCGCAGCTGTTGTCGCTGGAATGCTGGGGCGGCGCCACGTTCGACGTCGCCATGCRCTTCCTCACCGAGGATCCGTGGGAGCGGCTGAGCAAGGTGCGCGAGGCGGCGCCCAACCTTCTGCTGCAGATGCTTTTGCGCGGCGCCAACGGCGTCGGCTACACCAACTATCCCGACAATGTCGTCCAGCATTTCGTCCGCCAGGCGGCAAGCGGCGGCGTCGATCTGTTCCGCGTCTTCGACTGCCTGAACTGGGTCGAGAACATGCGGGTCGCCATGGACGCCGTCGGCGCCGAGGGCAAGCTGGTCGAAGCGGCGATGTGCTATACCGGCGATATCCTCGATCCGGCCCGCGCCAAATACGACCTCAAATATTATGTCGGGCTCGCCAAGGAGCTGGAGGCCGCCGGCGCGCACATCATCGCCGTCAAGGACATGGCCGGTTTGCTCAAGCCGAGTGCTGCCCGCGTGCTGTTCAAGGCGCTGCGCGAGGCGACGGACCTGCCGATCCATTTCCACACGCACGACACGTCGGGGCTTTCCGCGGCAACGGTGCTGGCGGCGGTGGAGAGCGGCGCCGATGCCATCGACGCGGCGATGGATTCGTTCTCCGGCAACACCTCGCAGCCCTGCCTCGGCTCGATCGTCGAGGCGCTGAAGGGCACCGAGCGCGATCCCGGTCTCGACCCGCAATGGATCCGCCACATCTCCTTCTACTGGGAGGCGGTGCGCAACCAGTACGCCGCCTTCGAAAGCGATCTCAAGGGGCCGGCCTCGGAAGTCTATCTGCACGAGATGCCGGGCGGCCAGTTCACCAACCTCAAGGAACAGGCGCGCTCGCTTGGCCTGGAAACGCGCTGGCATGAGGTGGCGCAGGCCTATCACGACGTCAATCTGATGTTCGGCGACATCGTGAAGGTGACGCCGTCATCCAAGGTGGTGGGCGACATGGCGCTGATGATGATCAGCCAGGATCTCACCGTCGCCGATGTCGAGAACCCAGCCAAGGATATCGCCTTCCCGGACTCGGTCGTCTCGATGCTGCGCGGCGATCTCGGCCAGTCGCCCGGCGGTTGGCCGGCGGCGCTGCAGAAGAAGGCGCTGAAGGGCGAGAAGCCGATCACGGTCAGGCCCGGCTCGCTGTTGAAGCCCGCCGATCTCAAGGCCAGCCGCAAGGACATCGAGACCAAGCTCGAGCGCAAGCTGTCGGAATACGAGTTCGCGTCGTGGCTGATGTATCCGAAAGTGTTCACCGACTTCGCCGCGGCGCAGGAAACCTACGGGCCGGTGAGCGTGCTGCCGACGCCGACCTATTTCTACGGCATGAAGTCTGAGGACGAGATCTTCCTCGACATCGAGAAGGGCAAGACGCTGGTGGTCCGCTGCCAGGCGTTCGGCGACGTCGACGACAAGGGCATGGTCACCGTCTTCTTCGAGCTCAATGGCCAGCCGCGCCGCGTCAAGGTGCCGGACAGGGCGCATGGCGCTTCCGCCGCCAAGGCGCGCCGCAAGGCCGAGCCCGGGAATGAGGGGCATGTCGGCGCGCCGATGCCCGGCGTCGTGTCGGCGCTTGCCGTGGCGGCCGGACAGGCGGTCAAGGCGGGCGACGTGCTTCTGTCGATCGAGGCGATGAAGATGGAAACCGCGCTGCATGCCGAACGCGACGGCGAGATCGCAGAGGTGCTGGTCAAGGCCGGCGACCAGATCGATGCGAAGGATCTGCTCATAGCCTTTAAGTGACGGCCGAACTGGAAGTCGGACGGACGACTGACAGCAGCCGTCCACAGCCGTTCGACAAGTGGCTTGACCCGCCGCGCCCGCTCGGGCAGGGAACCCGCTCCAATTCGCCGTGGCGGGAATCGCCTTGGCTCCAGAAGACGCGGAGAGAAAAATGGCCGACGAAATCACCGAGACCAGCCAGACTGTAGCCGCCGGCCAGCTGCGCACCATCATCGAGCGCATCGAGCGGCTCGAGGAAGAGAAGAAGACGATCTCCGACGATATCAAGGACGTCTATGCCGAGGCCAAGGGCACCGGCTTCGACACCAAGGCGATCCGCACCATCGTGCGGTTGCGCAAGAAGGATCAGGCCGAGCGCCAGGAGGAGGAGTCGATCCTCGATCTCTACAAGGCCGCTCTCGGCATGGTGTAAGGCTCATGGCCGGGAGCCGGCCATGAACGAATTCGACTTCGGCGGCCGTCGCGCCTCGGAGTTCCGCCATCGCGGCTTCTGGGCGCTGTTCGCCGAGCGGCACCCGGAGGAAAGGCCAAGGATGGCGCGACGCGGGCCTTGGTTCTGGCAGCGTGGGTTGCCGGATTTCGCCCTGGTGCTTTCCATGTATGTCGCGCCGGCGCAGAACCATGTCGGCGTCTTCTTCGGGCGTAACGAGAAGCTCGGGGCCACGCAATCGTGGTCGCGGCTGAAACCGTTCCAGCCGGCGATCGAGGCCAGGCTGAAGCTCAGGCCCGAACAGAGCGCGCAAGACCTCGGCATCAATTCACTATGGCACGTGAACTGCTATGCCGAGGACAACTGGCCAGCCATGACCGACTGGCTGGTGACGGAGTGCTCGCGCTTCGAAGAAGCGGTGACCGACGTCCTGGGGCAGAAATAGGTCATGATCGACTTTTTCCGTGCGCGCTGGAGGGGTGAAGCGCCGCTCGACCAGCTGTTCTGGCGCGACATGCTGCTGGTGGGGACGATCTTGAACGTCACCTCTTCGGCGCTGGCGCTGATCCTGCTCGGGTTCAAGCTGCCGCTCTGGCTGGTGCTGGCGGTGCATTTCCTGCCTGTTCCCTACAACATCTTCCTGACGATCGCCGTCTGGCGAACGGCGGAGAAGAGCGGCGGCTTGAAGGCGCAGCTGATGATGCTGGGCTCGGCGCTCTGGCTGATCGCGACGGTCGTGGCGTGAGCTGTACGAAAAAGGGCGGCCGAAGCCGCCCTTTGCGAGGTCATTTCCGAGGCATCAAGCCGCCGGCTCGAAGCGCAGCGCCACGCCATTGATGCAATAGCGCAGTCCGGTCGGCGGCGGGCCGTCTTCGAAGACATGGCCGAGATGGCTGCCGCAGCGTGCGCAATGGCATTCGGTGCGGACCATGCCGTAGCTGCGGTCGATGGTGGTCTCGATCGAGCCCGGCACCGGATCGTTGAAGCTCGGCCAGCCGGTGCCGCTCTCGAACTTCAGCTTGGATTCGAACAGCGGCTGGTCGCAGCCGACGCAATAAAAGGTGCCGGCGCGCTTTTCGTAGAGCAGGGCGCAGCTGCCGGGGCGCTCGGTGCCGTGGTTGCGCATGACGGCATATTGCTCCGGCGTCAGCCGGGCGCGCCATTCGGCATCGGTGCGGGTGACGGGATAGGCGTGGGTGTCCATGAAATCTCCTCGGCCTTGGCGGCTCGTTGTTGCTTGCAACGGGTATTCGCCGAAACATAGGCGTTTGTTACAAGCGCTGCCAGCGAAAGCGAGCTTGACGTTCACCGACGCAGCGATTTTGAAAGGTTGCCGTTTGTCTTGGTGCAAGATTTTCCGTTCATGTCCGTGAAATCAGCGCAAACGCCGGGGATTGGTCGAAGCCGCCCCAACCTCGTCATTCTATGGCGGAGCAAGGAGCGAAGCGACGCGGCGCAGACCATAGAATCCATGCCGTGACTTCGAAGCGCCGCCGCGGTGCAGAATTCTGCTCCGTTGCACGCCTTGGCGAAGGGAACGGCATGGATTCCAGGGTCTTCGCGACGGAGCTTCGCTCCTGCTCCGCCCTGGAATGACGACCGCGATGGGCGTTTCGGCCAATCTCCAAAGCATGCCATCTGCCAACGCAAACAGAGCCGACCGGTCAAAATCCCTGTGCTGGGGAACTAATGCTTGCGCGACAACTGCCTTGTCGCAGCCTCCAGCCCGGCCAGCGTCAGCGGGAACATGCGGCCGCCGAAGATCTCGCCGATCATGGCGATCGAGTGCGTGTAGCGCCAGTTCTTCTCGGCTTCTGGATTGAGCCAAATCGCGTTTGGCCATTGCTGCAACAGGCGCGTGAGCCATACGCTCCCGGCCTCCGGATTCCAATGCTCGACCGAGCCGCCGGGATGGGCGATCTCGTACGGGCTCATCGAGGCGTCGCCGACCACGATCACCTTATAGTCAGGCCCGTATTTGTGGATCAGGTCGAAGGTCGGGATCGTCTCGGCCAAGCGCCGGCGGTTGTCCTTCCAGACGCGCTCGTACAGGCAATTGTGGAAGTAGAAATATTCGAGCTGGCGGAACTCGGCGCGCGCCGCGGAAAACAATTCCTCGACGCCGCGGATATGGTCGTCCATCGAGCCGCCGACATCGAAGAACATCAGGAGCTTCACGGCATTGCGACGCTCGGGCCTGGTCTTCACGTCGAGATAGCCGTGCTCGGCGGTGGCGTGGATGGTGCCGGGCAGGTCGAACTCCTCCTCGGCGCCTTCGCGCACCCAGCGGCGCAGCCGCTTCAGCGCCACCTTGATGTTGCGGGTGCCGAGCTCGACGGTGTCGTCAAAGTTACGGAATTCGCGCTTGTCCCAGACCTTCACCGCGCGACGATGCCGGCTTTCATGCTGGCCGATGCGCACGCCTTCCGGATTGTAGCCATAGGCACCGAAGGGCGAGGTGCCGCCGGTGCCGATCCATTTCGAGCCGCCCTGATGGCGGCCCTTCTGCTCCTCCAGCCGCTGCTTCAACGTCTCCATCAACTTGTCGAAGCCGCCCAGCGCCTCGACCAGCTTCTTTTCCTCCTCGGTCAGATGCTTTTCGGCCAAACGGCGCAGCCATTCTTCCGGGATATTGGCGACATCGACGGCGTCAGGGCCGCCAAGCGCCTCGACGCCCTTGAAGACATGCGCAAAGACCTGATCGAAACGGTCGATATGGCGCTCGTCCTTCACCAGGGCCGAGCGCGCGAGGTAGTAGAAGGCCTCGACGTCATAATCGACCAACCCGGCTTCCAGCCCTTCCAGCAGCGACAGATATTCCCTGAGCGAAACGGGAACCCGCGCGGCCTTCAGTTCGAGGAAGAAGGGGATGAACATCAAGCCGTTATAGCAGATCGTATTCGATGAAGCCCGTCCGCCGCGCCACATGGTCGTAGAGCCTGCGCGCGGTGGCGTTGGTCTCGTGCGTCATCCAATAGACGTTCTTCACGCCGATCTTGCCGGCCTCGTCCTGCACCGCTTTGATCAGCGCGGCGCCCACGCCCTTGCCGCGCACTTCAGGGTCCGCGAACAGGTCCTGCAGGTAGCAGTTGTTTTTCTCGGACCAGCCGGAGCGGTGATAGAGATAGTGGGTGAGGCCGACGGCCCTGCCGTCGAGCCTGGCGATGAAACCCTTCGGCTCGAACTCGCCGTCCGTGAACAGCCGCTTCCAGGTGATGGCGTAGACCTCTTCCGGCAGCTTGGTCTCGTAGAAGGTCAGATAGTCGGTCCACAGCCGGCGCCAGTCGGCGTGGTCGGACTGCGCGAGTGGGCGGATGATGATCTCGGACATTTTCTCCTCCAACATTTGGGCCGAAGCTGCGCTGAGGACGACTGGCCGGCAACGGTCCACGGACCGGGAAAGCGCTATTGCTGGCAGCTAAAGCGCGACGCGCTTTAGCTCCTTGTTTTTACGCATGTCGTTGTCCCAGAACCGCTGCACACTTCTGGGCGACATGCGTTATTGCTGCCGTCTGGCCATGAAAGCCAGGCRTTCGAACAGGTGCACGTCCTGTTCGTTCTTCAACAGCGCGCCGTGCAGTTTCGGCAGCATGTTCTTCGGATCGGCGCGCAGATCCTCGGGCGCGATGTCGTCGGCGACCAAAAGGCGGATCCAGTCGAGCGCCTCGGAGGTCGAGGGCTTCTTCTTGAGGCCCGGCACCTCGCGGATCTCGTAGAACTGGGTGAGCGCCGCCCGCACCAGATTCTGCTTGATGCCGGGATAATGCACCTCGACGATGCGGTGCAGCGTGTCGATGTCGGGGAAGCGGATATAGTGGAAGAAGCAGCGGCGCAGGAAGGCGTCCGGCAGTTCCTTCTCGTTGTTCGAGGTGATGATGACGATCGGGCGGAATTCGGCGCGGATCGTCTGACCGGTCTCGTAGACGAAGAACTCCATCCGGTCGAGTTCCTGCAGGAGGTCGTTGGGGAATTCGATGTCGGCCTTGTCGATCTCGTCGATCAACAGCACGACCTTCCTACCGGCAGCGAAGGCGTCCCAAAGCTTGCCGCGCTTGATGTAGTTGGCGATGTCGTTGAAGCGTTCGTCGCCGAGCTGGCTGTCGCGCAGCCGCGAGACGGCGTCATATTCGTAAAGGCCCTGCTGCGCCTTGGTGGTCGACTTGACGTTCCACTCGATGAACTCGAGCCCCAGCGCGGTCGCCACCTGGCGGGCAAGCTCGGTCTTGCCGGTGCCCGGCTCGCCCTTGACCAGCAAGGGCCGCTCCAGCGCGATCGCGGCGTTGACCGCGACCATCAAATCCTTGTCGGCGACATAAGCCGCTGTGCCTTCGAAACGCATTTTTTCTCCTGGCCGTTTTGCGGCGACCGTAAGGAGGCCGGACGGGCCGCGCAAGGGCGGCTGCCGAAGAGCCTCTGGTCGGGATGGTCTGCAAGGCGAATTACGCGCAATGGTCGCTCGTTTCTCTGGCGCACGGCCAACCATCGGCCTATATTTGCTCCCGGCGGTCTGCGCTTCCCGGCAGGAGAAACTTATCCCCGGGGCCTTATCGATCCTTAGGGAGCTGTCCCTGGGAAGACCCGTGGGTTTTCTCACACGGCGCCCACCTACTTTGTAGGCACCCGGGATCGACCTCTCCACCGGTTGTGTGGATCGCCACTCTCCCGATTTCGGCTACGGCATGCACACAAACGGCTGGTCTTTGGCGAGCATGGCAGCTTGACGCATGCATTGTCCAACGCAGCGCTGGTCGACCCCCACTCCGTCTCGGCTTCGCCGAGCCACCTCTCCCCCGATCGACGGGGTAGAGGAAAGGCGCTGAGCTTTCTGCAACGCTCCCTTCCTTTCCCTCCGGGGGAAGGTGGCGCTGCGAAGCAGCGACCGATTGGGGGAACCACGAGGCAATCAAGCCTCGGCCGGATCAGTCACGCCAGTCACGGAAGATGTGTGCATAGCGTAGCCGATTTCGGGAGACTTGCGCCTGCACTCTGTTTTGACGCAATTCCGGTCGGAATAGCGCTGCGCACTTTCCTGGAATTACGCTAGAAAACGTCGTTCCTGCAACGCCGTCCAAGCTCGGCCTTTTCTAGCGTCCCCGCATGTCACCTTCCAAAGACCTGAAAAAACAGCTTCGCAAGGAAGCGCTGGCGCGACGCGATGCGCTCGACGAATTCTGGCGCGTGGAAATCGCGCTCGAAATGGCCGAGACCGCGAAGGAAAAAATCGATTTCGAGCCCGGCCGGATCGTCTCCGGCTTCTGGCCGATGCGCTCGGAAGTCGACGTGCGGCCGCTGATGTTCGCGCTGCGCGAAAAGGGCGCCAGACTCTGCCTGCCGGCGATCCTCGACAAGACCACGATCGTCTTCCGCGAGCTGGTGCGCGGCGCGCCGATGGTCGAGATGGGGTTCGGCACGGTCGGGCCGCATGAAGAGGCGGAGGTGCTCGACCCGACGCTCATGCTGGTGCCGCTCGCCGCCTTCGACGCCCGCGGCCACCGGATCGGCTATGGCGCCGGCTATTACGACCGCGCTATCGCCAAGCTCGCCGACAAGGGCATCGAGCCCAGGCTGATCGGCATCGCCTTCGACTGCCAGGAAGTGCCGCTGGTGCCCAATGAAGACCACGACGTCATCATTCCGGAAATACTGACCGAGAGCGGGTTGCGCCGGTTCGATATCGCTTAAACTATCGCGACCCGCTTAATGCGTTTCAAAGACACGTCGGATAATATTCCTGCAGCCATAGTCGAGCCGGGGGGGGCGCGGTGCTTGTTCTTTCGCGCTATTTGCTGATGCCTTTCGCGCTGATCGCGGCGATACTGTTCTTGATGGGATCGCACATCATAGGAACTGCCCTGCATCATCAGGTCGCCTGGCAGCGGACGGTCGCCACCGTCGCTGATGTCAGTCCCTACAGCGAAATGCAGGCGAACGGTCTGAAGACGGACGGCATCGATGTCGCCCTGGCTTACGTCGTCAACGACGTGCCGATGACCTGGTCCGGCAAGGGTAAGGATGTCGGTCTCTACAAGGCGGCCAAGGGCGATCAACTGGAATTCTATTACGACCCGGCCGATCCATCAAACCTCGATACCGCGGCGATGGAGGGCTGGCGTGGCGGGCTGCTGCTGCTCGGCGTCACCGGCGGGTTCACCTTGTTTTACGTCTGGTTCTTCTGGCTGCGAGGACGCCATGCCACGGCTTGACGTTCGCGCCCATCTGGCAAATACTACTGAATTCCAGTAGGTCGCAATGCTTGAATTCGAGTGGGATGACGACAAAGCAGCGAGCAATCTTACCAAGCACGGTGTGGCATTTGCGGATGCCAAACGGCTGTTCGACGATATCCATGCCCTGCATTATTCGGATCGCTCGATGGATTACGAAGAAGAGCGCTTTATCGGCATCGGTATTGTCAATGGATTGGTGCTGACAGTGGTTTACACCGAACGCGGCGACCGAATAAGACTGATCTCCGCCAGGAAGGCGACGCGCCATGAGCAGAAAGCCTATGACCAAGCACGCAGGAACTGAATCCGATTGGGAGCGTCTGCGCAACATGAGCGACGCGGAGGCGGAGGCCGGCGCCTTGACGGACAAGGACAATCCTCCCCTCGACACGGATCGGTCGGGAGTGGCATCTGTCGCGCGCGTCAAAGTGATCCGTCGGGCCTTGCATCTTACCCAGGAGGAATTTTCCGTCCGCTATCGCATTCCGCTCGGCACACTTAGGGACTGGGAGCAGGGCAGAACGGAGCCGGACCAGGCTGCGCAAGCTTATTTGCAAGTTATCGCCAAGGAGCCGGAAACGGTGTCTCGGGCGCTCGGCACGCGTAGCGCCGCATGAGACTTCTCTTCCTCGGCGACATGGTTGGCAAAACGGGACGCACGGCAGTCTGGGAGCAGCTGCCGGGGCTGATTTCCGACTTCAAGCTCGATTTCGTCATCGTTAATGGCGAGAACGCCGCCGGCGGCTTCGGCATCACTGAGGAGATCTTCCGCGAGACGCTCGCGGCGGGCGCGGATGTCGTCACCACCGGCAACCATGTCTGGGACCAGCGCGACGCGCTGATCTTCGCGCCGCGCGAGGAGCGCTTCCTGCGGCCTTCGAATTTTCCCAAGGGCACGCCAGGGCGCGGCTCGGGCGTCTACATCGCCCGTAACGGCGCGCGTGTGCTGGTCGCCAACATCATGGGGCGGGTCTTCATGCACCCCGAGCTCGACGATCCGTTCCAGGCCGGCGAGCGCGAGCTTGCCGCCTGTCCGCTCGGCGAGCAGGCCGATGCGGCCATCGTCGATTTCCACGCCGAGGCGACCTCGGAGAAGATGTGCTTCGCGCATTTCGTCGACGGTCGCGCCAGCCTCGTGGTCGGCACGCACACGCATCAGCCGACCGCCGACCATCAGATCCTCAATGGCGGCACCGCCTATATTTCGGACGCCGGCATGTGCGGCGATTACGATTCCTCGCTCGGCATGGACAAGGAGGAGCCGCTCAACCGGTTCCTGTCGAAAGTGCCGAAGGGCCGTTTCGAAGCGGCGTCTGGACCCGCGACGCTCTGCGGCGTCGGCGTCGATATTTCCGACCGCACCGGGCTTGCCGAAAAAATCGCGCCGTTTCGTCGCGGGCCGCGGCTGGAAGAAACGGCGCCGTCCTTCTGGTCGTGACATTGATACGAGTGTGCAAAGTACCTAACTGGCGGCAACACTGCTCTAGATCGTAGAGGGGACGACCTCCATGCAGCTTGTCGAATTCCTGGCGCCGCACTTTCACTTTGTTTCCGATCCGACCGCGTGGGTCGCGCTTTTGACGCTGGTGGTGCTTGAGATCGTGCTCGGCATCGACAATCTGATCTTCATCTCGATCCTGACCAACAAATTGCCGGAAGCGCAGCGCGCCCGCGCCCGCCGGCTGGGCATCTCGGCGGCGCTGGTCATGCGCCTCATCCTGCTCGCCACGATCTCGATCATCGTGCAGCTGACGGCGCCGGTATTCACCGCCTTCGGCCACGGCTTTTCCTGGCGCGACCTGATCCTGATCGCCGGCGGCCTGTTCCTGGTCTGGAAGGCGACCAAGGAAATCCATCATACGGTCGATCCGCAAGACCATCAGGACACGATGGTCGGCGGCACGTTGCAGTTGAGTCTTGCCGGCGCCATCTTCCAGATCCTTTTGCTCGACCTCGTCTTCTCGATCGATTCCATCATCACCGCGGTCGGCATGACCGACGAGATCGCCATCATGTACATCGCGGTGATCGTGGCGGTGAGCGTGATGATGCTGGCGGCGACACCGCTCGCCAACTTCATCGCAAGGAACCCCTCCATCGTCATGCTGGCGCTGGGCTTCCTGCTGATGATCGGCATGACGCTGATCGCCGACGGCATGGGCTATCACGTGCCCAAGGGTTACATCTACGCCGCCATGGGTTTTTCGGCGCTGGTCGAGGGCCTCAACATGCTGGCACGGAACCGCAAGAAGCAGGGGTCGGGCGGCGGGCACTAGGCCCCCGCTACGGCACCGGCGCGCCGCTAAGCCGAAATGCCCTTCGGGTGACGGTCGCCGACCAAGCCGAGCGTCAGGCCTTGTTCCAGCCAGGCCTTGGCGCCGGCCAACACCAGCGAGAAGCCGCCGGTCGAGTCGACCGCCTGCTTGACCTGCTCGTCGCCAGAGCCGGCAAAGCCGAAGTTGCGGACTTCGAGGAAAGTGGTGTCGCCGGGCATTTCGGTAAAGGTCCAGACCACAGTGGTCGGCGGATCGCTCCATTGCATGACGATCTTTTCATTGCGAACGATCTCGCTGACCGTGGCCGTCGTCGAGACACCGTACATGCGCCACTCCCACTCGACCGGCTTGCCTTCGTCCAGCCTGCCGCTCGAATGCGTGAACCAGAATTTCGTGGTGACCGCCGGATCGACGATCGCCTCGAAGACCTCGGCGACCGGCCGGCGGATCAGCATGGCGGTTTCAGCGGTTGGAGCTTTGTCGATTTCCATGGCGTTCTCCTTTCGGGCAGGTCACCAGGCGTCCGGCTCCCGCACCATGTGGACGATGTTGGCCGGATTGGTGATCCAACCGCCGCGGAAGCCATCGCCCAGCGGCTCGATGGCGTCGCAACGCACGACACCGGTCCTGGCAAGATGATCGGCGGCGATTGCAAAGTCCGGCGTGAAAAGCTCCAGCCAGACTTCGGCCTGGCTCAGCATCGGCGCTTCATCGATCCAGAGGCGGTTGGGACCGAGTTCGAACCCCACCGCCGGCGCCTTAGCTGTGAAAGGCTTCAGGCCGACGACATCGCGATAGAAGGCGATGGTCGCTTCATATTGGTGGGGCGGTACCTTCATGGCGATGTTGATGCCGCCGGTGATTTCGGCTTCCATTCCCGATTCCTTGTCTGCCGTTCGGATGTTGCTGGTGACCGTTCAAGGCAGGTTGATCTGCCAGGAGACGCCGAAGCGGTCGTTCAGCCAGGCGAAGCGACGGCTGAAGCCGTAATTGCCGGCCGGCATCAGGAAGCCGCCGTCCTTGGAAAGAACGGAGACGATACGCTCCAGCTCCTCTTCGGACGAGCAGTCGACGAAGAAGGAGAAGGACGGCGTGAAGGTGAAGGCGTGGTGGACCGGGCTGTTGAACAGCGTAACCTCCACACCGCAGATGGACGCGCGCGCCAGCTTGACGGTCCCCTCGGGCCCATCTTCGCCCGCACCGTAACGTGTCATCTCGAGGACGCTGCTGTCCGGAATTGTCCCGCAATAGAGGGTCACGGCCTCCTCGGCCCGGCCTTCGAACATCAGGAACGGCGTTACCTTCACGACAGTCCTCCCTTGGCTGGAGATGCTGGGTCTCAAATATTGGTCTCGTTGGCCGGTTCGCCCTTCATCTCACTGCGATAATAGCCGTCGCGCAGATTGATGCCGTATTCGAGATAGGCCTTCATGCAGGCGAGCATCTGCGACCAGCCCTCGCAGTTGAGGTATGATTTCTTCAGGCCGACCTCTCCTTCGCGCCAGCCGTCCTCGGCGATGGTGACGAAGGTGCCGCCGTCGTCCAGCGGCTCGAAATTCATCTCGATGCGGGTCTTGTAGACCGGCTTGCCATCAGCGTCGGTGGCGTCCCAGCGCAGCACGATGCGCTTGTCCTTCGTCACTTCGTCGACCTCGACCGGCACCGCCTTCCACCAGGTGACCGTGGTGCCGGCGACAAGCGGAGCCGAAGCGCCGCCGACGGTGGTGAAATAGCCGCTGAGCTTCGTCGGGTTGACGACCGCGTCGAAGACCTCGGCGACCGGTTTGCCGATGCGTCCGGAAATCCTGAAACCAAGGGACATATCCACAGCTCCTTCCTTGCTGCGCGAAACGATATGTTATAGAAACATAACATGTCAAGTCAAACCGCGGACGACCATGTTTTCAAGGCCTTGGCGCATCCGCGCCGGCGCGAATTGCTGGATCGCCTGAAGGATCAGCCGCAGACCACAGGCGCGCTGTGCGAGGCTTTCCCGGACATGGACCGCTGCACGGTGATGATGCACCTGAAAGTGCTGGAGGAGGCCGACCTGGTGGTGGCGAAGCGCGAGGGGCGCGAGCGCTGGAACCATCTCAACGCCTTGCCGATCAAGCAGATCCACGATCGCTGGATCAGCCAGTATGCCGGCCACGCGATCAGCATTCTCGATCGGCTGAAGTCCGATCTGGAGGGTTGAGCGGTCTCTTCGGCGCCGGAGTGACGGGGCGGCTGGACGAATTGAGCCGATTTATCTATAAGCCGGCCATTCCGACAAAGAGCGCCGCGTGCCTTCGCAGGCATGCCCGGGACGTTCTAAAAGATTGAATTCGAGCATTTGCCGAAGACGCGGTGACGACACCTCGCTTCGAAATGCTCTAGCCGAACACGACAGGGGTGCCATGGCTGGCCATTCGCAGTTTAAGAACATCATGCACCGCAAGGGCCGCCAGGACGCGGTGCGGTCGAAAATGTTTTCCAAGCTGGCGCGCGAAATCACCGTCGCCGCCAAGACCGGCACGCCGGACCCGGCGATGAACCCAAGGCTGCGCCTTGCGGTGCAGAACGCCAAGGCGGTGTCGATGCCGAAGGACAACATCCAGCGCGCCATCAACAAGGCGTCCGCCGGCGACGCCGAAAATTATGAGGCCGTGCGCTATGAGGGCTATGGCCCGGGCGGCGTGGCGTTGATCGTGGAAGTGCTGACCGACAACCGAAACCGCTCGGCCTCCAACGTGCGCGCCGCCTTCACCAAGGCCGGCGGGGCGCTCGGCGAAACCGGCTCGGTGTCCTTCATGTGGAACCGTGTCGGCGAGATCTATTACCCGGCCTCGGCCGGCAGCGCCGACAAGGTGATGGAAGCTGCGATCGAGGCTGGCGCCGACGATGTGGAGTCCGACGAGGAAGGCCACACCATCTATTGCGGCTTCGAAAATCTCGGCGAAGTGTCGAAGTCGCTGGAAGCGGCGCTCGGCGAAGCGGAATCGGTCAAGCCGATCTGGCAGCCGCAGAACAACGTCCCGGTCGACGAAGAGCGGGCGCAGTCGCTGATGAAGCTGGTCGCCACGCTCGAGGACGATGACGACGTGCAGAGCGTCTACGCCAATTTCGAGGTCGACGACGAAACGATGGCCAAGCTCAGCGCGGCCTGACCGGCCTAGCGGATCCGATATGAGCGAGAAGCCGCTGCCCGTCATCCGCATCACCTATTGCACGCAATGCCAATGGCTGTTGCGTGCCGGCTGGATGGCGCAGGAACTGCTCTCGACCTTCGGCACCGATCTCGGCGAGGTGACACTGGTTCCGGGCACTGGCGGCATCTTCTCCATTTCCTGCAACGATCAGCTCATCTGGGAACGCAAGCGCGACGGCGGTTTTCCGGACGCGGCGAAGCTGAAGCAGCTGGTCCGCGACGTCATCGATCCGGAGCGGGATCTCGGCCACGCCGACCGCAAGGGGCATAAAACGAAAGACCCGGCTTGAAGCCGGCTCTTTCGTTTTGAACTAGGCGCCTTTCAAATCAGCGCCATGATGAAGCAGGCCATCGCCACGATGGCGGTGACGGTGCGGACATGGTTCCACATCACCCATTGGCTCAGATGGTTCGCCCACACGGCGGCGCCGTCGGCGCTCTGCGGATCGACGGCGGCCAGCGCGTCGTTGAGCGGTACGTTGAAGACCATGGTCACGATCGGATTGCCGAYGAAATAGATCACGGCGCCGGCAAGCAGCCAGTATGAGCCCGACTGGCTCCAGCCGAAGAAAACGGCGGCAATCAACACCAGGCAGATCAGGCCGGTGCCGAACAGCGCGGTCATGAAGGTCGGCGTGATCACCGTGACGTTGATCGAATTCATCGCCGCGATGCCGCTTGGGACGGGCAGCCGGGCAAGTGCCGCGATGACGAAATTGGAAAAGGCGAAGAACACGCCGCCGACGACGCCCGAGCCGATCGCGGCGATGAAGGTGAGGGTGGGAAGAAGTTTCATCATCTCAGTTGCTCCAGGGGCCAGGATTAAAACGTGATAAATCCTCACATTTGCAAAACGTGATAAACCCTCGTATTTTTTGAGTCAAGCCAGTTGTGGGAAAAATCGCCTGGAGAGAGCCATGGACGAGAAAGTCGCCGCGAAGGCCGATCAGGCCGCCATCGCTTCGCCGCGCCGGTCGCCGAGCCAGCAGCGCAGCCGCGAACGGGTCGAGCGCATGCTCGCGGCCGCCTCGGCCTTGATTGCCGAGCAGGGCAGCGATGCCATGCGCATGGGCGAGGTCGCGGAAAGGGCAGGGGTTTCGATCGGCTCGCTCTACCAGTTCTTTCCGGACAAGCGGGCGATCGTCTGGGCGCTGGCCGAGCGCTACACGGCCGAAAGCCAGGCGTGCATTTCCGCGGCGCTGAAGGATGTCGGCGACAAGGWTGGCCTTAGACAGGCGTTCTCGGAACTGGTCGACATCTACTACCGGCTGTTCCTGGCCGAGCCGGTGATACGCGACGTCTGGTCGGGCACGCAGGCCGACAAGGCGCTGCGCGAACTGGAATTGGCCGACAGCCGCGCCAACGCCGACTTTCTGGTCGCGGTGCTGAAACGGCTCAGGCCCGATGCCGATCCGGTCGAGCTGGAGACGACGGCATTTCTGGTGTGGCAGATGGGTGAAGCCGCCGTGCGGCTGGCGATCTCGGTCGACCGCGACGAGGGCGACAGACTGGTCGCGGCTTACAAGCGCATGGCGCTGAGGGAGTTGGTGGGAGAGTAGGAACGATTTCCGCAGCGTCGCAAGGCTTGGGTTCCTCGCCCCCGCCAAGAGCGGGGCGAGGTGTCCGCGAAGCGGACGGAGCGGGGCCTTCGAAGGGCGCTCCCCTCTCCGTCTCGGCTTCGCCGAGCCACCTCTCCCCACTTCATGGGCGAGGAACCTTGAACTTCAAGGTTCGGCGCTGCCCCTCATCCGCCCTTCGGGCACCTTCTCCCCGTTGAACGGGGAGAAGGAAAAACTGCCAACAAAAAACCCGCCTCGAAGGCGGGTTTTTCAAACCTGTCGATATATCCGGCTTAGAGGCCGAAACCTTCGAAACGCTTCTTGAACTTCGACAGGCGGCCGCCGCGGTCGAGCAGGGTCTGCTGGCCACCGGTCCAGGCCGGGTGCGTGGTCGGGTCGATGTCGAGGTTCATCGTGTCGCCTTCCTTGCCCCAGGTCGAACGGGTCAGGTACTCGGTGCCGTCGGTCATGACGACTTTGATGGTGTGGTAGTCGGGATGGATATCGGCCTTCATTGTCGTGTTTCCTGGCTGCCGGCGCTGGTGACGGGCCAAAGGCCTGCGTCGATGCGCCCCTTTTTAAAACTCGAAGCCGCAGCTAATGAAAAGCCACGGCTTCTAAAACGGTCGGCGAGCCTATACATCAGCCGGAATTGAATCACAAGGCCGCGGCGGACGCATATTGAAACGCGGTCCCGGCAAGCGGCCAGAGGAAATGCTCATGGCGGAAATCGGTGCCAGTGCAGGCGAGCGCAGACGCTCGGTCCGGCCGCTCCGCAGCCTTTTTCCCTATATCACCCGCTACCGGAAGCTGGCGATAGGCGCCATCATCTCGCTGATCGTGGCGGCGGTGACGACGCTTGCCTTGCCGATGGCCGTGCGGCGCATGATCGATCACGGTTTCCAGGCATCGGGCTCGACCTTCATCGCGGAGTATTTCGCCGCGCTCGTGGCGATGGCGGCGCTGCTCGCGGCCGCCTCGGCCAGCCGCTACTATTTCGTCATCACGCTCGGCGAGCGGGTCGTCGCCGACATCCGCCGCGACGTTTTTTCCCATGTCACGACCCTGTCGCCGGCGTTCTTCGACCGCTCGCATTCGGGCGAGATCGTGTCGCGGCTCGCCGCCGACACCACGCAGGTGAAGTCGGCGGTCGGCGCCACTGCCTCGGTCGCGCTGCGCAACCTCATCCTCGGCCTCGGCGCGGTGGCGATGATGGTCGTCACCAGCCCGAAACTCTCCGGCCTCGTGCTGGTGGCGATCCCGGTGATCGTGCTGCCGCTGGTCGCATTCGGCCGTTCGGTGCGCCGTAAATCGCGCATGGCGCAGGACACGCTCGCCGAGGCCACCGCCTATGCCAGCGAGCAGATCGGCGCGGTGCGCACGCTGCAGGCCTTCACCAACGAGAAGCTGGTTACCGGCCGCTTCGCAAGCGCCGTCGACGCCGCCTTCGAGGCCGCGCGGGCATCGGTGTTCGCGCGCTCGTTCCTGACCTTCTTCGCCATCTTCATGATCTTTTCGTCCGTGGTCGCGGTGCTGTGGTTCGGTTCGCGCGACGTGCTTGCCGGCACGCTGTCGGCCGGCACGCTCGGTCAGTTCCTGCTCTATTCGGTGTTTGCCGCCGGCGCGCTGGGCGCGCTGTCGGAGGTGTGGAGCGAGCTGTCGCAGGCGGCGGGCGCCGCCGAGCGGCTGACCGAGATCCTGGCCGAGACGCCGGCGATCCAGCGGCCCGTCGACCCTGTTCCGTTGCCTGCCACCGCCAAGGGCGCGATCAGCTTCGACGATGTCTCCTTCTCCTATCCGGCGCGGCCGGACCGCGCCGCCGTGCATGGCCTGAGCTTCCAGGTGAAGCCGGGCGAGACGGTGGCGATCGTCGGGCCCTCAGGCGCCGGCAAGAGCACCGTCTTCTCGCTGATCCTGCGCTTCTACGATCCCGAGAGCGGCCGCGTCGTCATCGACGGCGTCGATCTGCGCGAGGCCGATCCGGCCGCCATCCGCCAGCGCATCGCGATCGTGCCGCAGGACGTCACCATCTTTGCGGCGAGCGTCCGCGACAATATCGGCTTCGGCAGGCAGGGCGCCGGCGACGCCGAGATCGAGGCCGCGGCAAAGGCCGCCCTTGCCGATGAATTCATCGCCAGGCTGGGCAATGGCTATGACAGCCAGGTCGGCGAGCGCGGCGTGACGCTGTCCGGCGGCCAGCGCCAGCGCGTCGCGATTGCCCGCGCCATCCTGCGCGACGCGCCGATCCTTCTGCTCGACGAAGCGACCTCGGCGCTCGACGCCGAAAGCGAGACGCTGGTGCAAAGGGCGCTGGAGCGGCTGATGCGCGGCCGCACCACCATCGTCATCGCGCACCGGCTGGCCACCGTGCTCAAGGCCGACCGCATCCTCGTCATGGACGGCGGGCGCATCGTCGAGGAAGGCACGCATCAGAGCCTTGTCGCCAAGGGCGGCACCTATGCGCGGCTCGCCAAGCTGCAGTTCGAGACGGGCGCCAGCGCCTTCAAGGGCGCGGYGGAGTAGAAATGTGTCAGTCTGCTCGCCAGTCGGCGAGTAGAGTGATGCGGCCCAAGTGTTTTGTTTTGGCAAAATGCCGCCGGTCGGCTGTTACCAACGTTCCGGCGCGATTGATGGCGATTGCATGGTAAACGCAATCATTGAGCGTCGGATAGCCGCCAGCCGGGCTGAGCTGCGTCGCCATCTCCTGTGTTTTGGCCAGTTCGTCCATATCCGGCTCTAGAAGCTCGAAACCGCCTTCGCGCAATCCGGCGATGAGCTTTGCGACTATGACAAAGGATTGCTCATAATGAAGCGCAGCCGATAGCGCCTCGTAAAGCAGGATGCTGGGAGCGGCCATGGCGCGGCCATCCGCAATGTTCTTCGCGAACAGATTTCGTGCCTGTTCGCTGTCATCCTCATCCCGAAAGAGTTTGATGAAGATCGACGCATCGACGATGATCACTTTTTGCGGCCTTCGAGGATATCCACAGGCCGACCGTCCATTTCCTGGCGAATTCTGTGCAGCACGTCAGTGGAGTCTTCACCGCCGGTCGAGGTCGGCTTGAATTCCCGGATCATTTTCAGAGCACGTTCTTTCGCGGCGTCCTTCAATGCCTTCGCGATTGCCTCTTCGACAAAGCGGGATCGCTTGCTTTTCGGAATCTGGCTTTCAAGCGTCTCCTTGATCGTGCTGTCGATCGAAAACGTTGCGCGTTCCTTGGGACCTGAAGCGTTCATCTGCGCACCTTTTGATCATAACATATGGTAGTACGAATCGGTATGCAAACGGGCGGCCATTGCCGGTGTCGGTCTATGAGGCGTCGTAGCGCTTGCGCAGGTGCTCCGTGAAGTAAACCGCGTTGAGCTTCTCGCCGGTGGCGCGCTCGAGCAGGTCCGGCGTCGACCAGCGTGAGCCTTGCGACCAGATTTTTGCCCGACGCCATTCGTTGACGGCGCTGAAATCGCCCTTGGCGAGGTCCTCGTCGGCCGACGGATGCTCCCTAGTCAGCGCCGCCCATTGCTGCGCCGCCATCATGGCGCCCAGCGTGTAGGAGGGGAAATAGCCGAAGGCGGCGCCCGGCCAGTGCACGTCCTGCATCGGTCCGTCAGCCGGGTTGTCGATGGTCGAGAGGCCGAGATAGTCGCGCATCTTGGCGTCCCAGGCCTCGGGTAGGTCGGCGACCTCCAGCCGGCCGGCGACGAGCTCCTGCTCGAGCTCGTAGCGAAGGATGACATGCAGCGGATAGGTGACCTCGTCGGCGTCGACGCGGATCAGGCCGCGCTCGACATGGTGGACATGCGGCAGGATGTCGTCGAGCGACCAGRCTTCGCCGAGGTGTTTTTCGACCACYGGCAGCGCCCAGTGCCAGAAGGCGGGGTTGCGGCCGATCTGCTTTTCGACGAACAGGCTCTGGCTCTCATGCACGGCCATGCCGCGCGCCTTACCGAGCGCCCAATGCGACCAGGCTTTCGGCAGGTTCTGCTCGTAGAGCGCGTGGCCGGTCTCGTGCAGCACGCCCATCAGCGCCGACAGGAAGTCGGAGGTCTTGTAGCGGGTGGTGATGCGCACGTCGGTCGGCACGCCGCCGCAGAAGGGATGGTGCGACACCGACAGCGAGCCATGGGTGAGGTCGAAGCCGACGGCCGCCATCATGGCAAGACCGAGCTCGCGCTGCTTCTCGACGGCATAGCTGCCGGAGAGCGGCTTCAGCGGATGTTTTGCCAGCCGCGCATCCTGCACCGCCAGCGCGTGCGGCAGGAAATCCTTGAGAAAGGCCTTCAGCTCGGCAAAGACCGGCGTGATGTCGGCGGCGCGGTTGCCGGGATCGTATTGCTCCATCAGCGCATCATAGGGCGYCAGGCCAAGCGCCTCGGCACGCAGTGCTGCTTCCTCGCGCACCAGCGCCACGACGCCTTCCAGCGCCGGCAGGAAGCCGGCCCAGTCGTTCCTGGCGCGCAAGCTCCGCCAGAGCTGCTCGGAGCGCATGCGCGCCACTGTCTGACGCTCGACGAACTCGGCCGGCAGGCAGGTGAGGTTGGTGTATTGGCGGCGCAATTCCCGCACCGCCGCCTGCTGCTCGTCGTTCAGCGGCTCTTGCTCGGCGGCGGCGATCCAGTCGCCGATCTCGGGCGCGGTCGCCTGGCGATGCAGCATGCCGGCAAGCGAGGACATCGCCTCGGCGCGCTTTTCGCCGCCGCCGACCGCCATGTGCGTCGCCTCATCCGCGCCAAGGATGGCTAAAGCATGCTCGAGCGCTTCGAGCTTGTGGCCGAGATCGTCGAGTTTCTGGAAGGACATGATGGATACCCAGCTTCAATTTGGCTGGCGCGAAAAGATACCAACGCACCACGCTTGGCAACCCTCACCGATCGCCAGAGGATTGGTCGTCAAGTGATCAGCAGTGAGGGGATCGGCCGTCTTGCCTTGTGAGGCGGCTGCGTGATCAATGCGGGGAACAAATCGCTGGAGGGGACGATGATCGGCAATATCCTGGTCGGGCTGGTGGCGCTGATCCATTGCTATATCGTCTATCTGGAGATGGTGCTCTGGGACACGCCGCGCGGCCGCAAGGCGTTCGGCCTGACGCCGGAATTCGCCAGCGCCTCGAAGGTGCTCGCCGCCAATCAGGGCCTCTATAACGGCTTTCTCGCCGCGGGCCTGATCTGGGGTCTCTATCTCGGCGCCGGTGGGTTTCAGATCAAGATGTTCTTCCTGCTCTGCGTCGCGATAGCCGGCCTCTACGGCGCGGCGACCGTCGGCCGCAAGATCCTCTTCATCCAGTCGGTGCCGGCGGTGCTCGCCATCGTCGCGCTTTGGCTCGGCCTGTAATCGGAACAGCAATCGAAAAAGGACGCCCCCGGGGCCAGGTCCCGCGGGCGCCAGGTGGTCCCTTCCATTTCCTCCGGAAACGTCAGCCGTTCGGGTAATTGCCGCCGTCTGAGCCGTCGCCCGTCATGAAGCCGCTGCCGGTATCGTTCATCAGCCTCTGGTCGACATTGTCGAGGCGGCGCAGCAGCTCATGGTATTGCGGGGACGGGATCCTGCCGTGATCCGACGCCGCGACATGCTCCGCGGCCTGGCTGATGCGCGCGGCGCGCATGTGCAGTTGCTGCGCCTCGGAAGCCGAAATGTTGTTGGCCTGCCGGGCGTCGGTGATGCCCTGATCCACGCCCTCAACCTGATCGATCAGACCGGTCACGCGCGGCCCGATGAACTCGGCTGGAGGGGTCGCGTCGAGAAGCCCCTTGCGGTGCCCGGCCGCATAGGCGCCGGCGAGCGGGGCCGCGATC
Organism: Mesorhizobium sp. LCM 4577; assembly: GCF_001854795.2. NCBI lineage: Bacteria > Pseudomonadati > Pseudomonadota > Alphaproteobacteria > Hyphomicrobiales > Phyllobacteriaceae > Mesorhizobium > Mesorhizobium sp. LCM 4577. The sequence continues at coordinate 69,111 of NZ_MDDU01000007.1, forward strand.
AGCGCGGCAGCCAGGGTTACAGTCTTGAGAGATGTTGAAGCGCGCATGGCGGCGCATCCTCCGATAGGGAAGGTGGCGGCCCTGCCGCCTTGCCTTCCGACCTTTCCGGGCCGTCCGGTTCCGTCGCGTCGCGATGGGAGGCATCGCCGGCGGTCCCCGGCCCTGCGCGGCAAACTAGGTGCGTCGATTTGCGATTTGTAATTAAAAAAAGATAATGTTTTCAGGTCTTGCCGACGGGACTTGATACTCTAAGTATTCAAGCCGACAAACAACTTCCCGTGACCTGGCGTGAAGATAGATCACCGTTCGGTGAGCTTCAGTTCAATGCGGCGGTTCTTGCTGCGCGCCTCGTCGGTGTCAGCCGGATCGAGCGGCTGGAACTCGCCGAAGCCTGCGGCCACCAGCCGGTTGGCCGGCACGCCGTTCTCGATCAGGAACTTCACCACCGAGGTGGCGCGCGCGGTCGACAATTCCCAGTTGTCGCGATAGCGGCCGGTGCCGGACAGCGGCTTATTGTCGGTGTGGCCGTCGACACGCAGCACCCAGCTGATCTCCGGCGGGATTTCCTTCTGCAACTCTATGATGGCGTCGGCGAGCTTCTTCATCTCGACCTTGCCGGCGTCGTTGATCACGTCGGAGCCGGTCGGGAACAGCACTTCCGACTGGAAGACGAAACGGTCGCCGACGATGCGGATGTTCTCGCGGTCGGCGAGGATCTCGCGCAGGCGGCCGAAGAAGTCGGAGCGGTAGCGGTTGAGCTCCTGGACGCGCTGCGCCAGCGCGACGTTCAGGCGCCGGCCAAGATCGGCGATCTTGGTGTTGGAGTCGCGGTCGCGCTGCTCCGAGACGTTGAGCGCGTCTTCCAGCGCGCCGATCTGCTTGCGAAGTGCTGCGATCTGCTGGTTGAGGATCTCGACCTGGCTCAGCGCCTGCTGGCTGATCTGGCGCTGGTTGCTGAGCTCGCCGGACAGGGCGTCGGCACGCTTGTTAGCCGCGTCGCCGGCGCCGGCGCCCTGCGCCAGCAATTGCTCGAGGCGGCTCTTTTCGGCTTGCGCCGCCGACAGCGACGCCTGCAGGTTGGCGAGCGAATCCTCCTTGTCCTGGCTGTTCGTGCGTTCCAGCGCGAGCAGCTGGGTCAGCTCGTTGATCTGCGAGTTGAGGCGGTTCAGCACCGCGTCCTTGCCCGAGATCTCGCGGCTGAGCAGGAACTGCGCCAGCACGAAGACGGTGAGCAGGAACATGATCGCAAGCAGCAGCGTCGACAAGGCGTCGACAAAACCCGGCCAGTAGTCGATGCGGCGGTCGGCGCGCCGTCTTGCCAGCGCCACGTCAGTGGACCCCTTGCTTCTTCAGCGCGTCGGCGATCTTCTCCAGCGTGTTGCGCATGGCCTTCTGCTCGTCGGACTGGGCTTCGACCCAGTCGCGCATGATCTGCTGCTCGGAGCGCATGTTCTTCACCAGCCCCGAGATGCCGTCGGCAAGATTGGCCATGGCGGTGGCGACGCGCGGATTGGAGCCGCCGCCATTCTCCTGCAGGCTGCGCAGCCGCTCCGACAGGAGCCGGATGTCCTCGGAGGACTCGGTCTTGGCCGTGTCGGACACGACGATGTCGGAAGAAAGATCGGTGACCGAGGACAGCCAGTTCTCGAGCTCGGTGTAGAAGCGGGTCTGGGCGCGGCCGGCCTGCAGGTCGAGGAAGCCGAGCACGAGCGAGCCGGAGAGGCCGAACAGCGAGGACGAAAAGGCGGTGCCCATGCCGGCCAGCGGCGCCGACAGGCCCTGCTTCAGCGCATCGAGCACGGCCGCCGCATCGCCGGTGCCCGGGTCCAGAGCCTCGATCGTCTCGCGGATCGAGGCGATGGTGTTGAGCAGGCCCCAGAAGGTGCCGAGCAGGCCGAGGAACACAAGCAGGCCGACCAGATAGCGCGAGGTGTCGCGGCTCTCGTCGAGGCGGGTGGCGATGGAATCCAGCATCGTGCGCATCGACGAGGTCGAGAACGCGATCGTCGACGAGCGGCCGATCATCGCCTTCATCGGCGCCAAGAGCACCGGCTCGGTGGTTTCGGAGCCGGCGCGGAAGGAGTTGACCCAGCGCACCTCGCGGAACAGCCGCCCGACCTGGACGAAGGCAAGCAGGATGCCGACTACCAGCACGCCGACGATCAATCCGTTGAGGCCCGGATTGCTGGAGAAGGCGGTCGAGATCTGGCGGGTGAGGATGGCGGCGATGAAAGCGACGATGATCAGGAAGATCACCATGGTGAGCAGGAAGACCTGCGGGCTCGACAGCTTATGCGGATCATAGACCAGGACGTCCGATCGCCTGCCGAAGGATCTGAGAAAAGCCATCCGTGCCCCGTTTCCGATGCCACCCGCCGCAGAATTGCCGCGACTCTAAACGGAATTGTGACCAAATTGAATGGCGCTTGGCAATATGGCCGATAGGCCCCCGCGCCGCAGGCCTAGAACCGGCTGACCACCAGGCAGTCGACCATGGCCGCCAGGTGAAGGCCGGCGCCGGTAACGACGAAGCCGTGCCAGACGGCATTGTGGAAGCGCAGGCCCTTCCAGGCGAAGAAGATGACGCCCAGGGAATAGACGACGCCGCCGGCGACCAGCAGCGCCACCGAGGTCGTCGGCAGCGTCTGGACCAGCGGTCCGGCGAGCACCACACCGCTCCAGCCGATGGCGAGATAGAAGACGATGGCCAGCCGGTCGTAACGGCCGGGCAGGAACATCTTGATGGCGATGCCGGTCACGGCCGCGCTCCACACGACGACGATCATGGGCACGGCCAGCGGCGAGTTGTTGAGCTGGGCGAGGAAGGGCGTGTAGGTGGCGGCGATCAGCAGATAGATCGCGGCATGGTCGAAACGGCGCAGGATCCATTTCGCCGGCCAAGAGACGGGCCATAGATTATAGGCCAGCGACACCGAGAGCACGGTGAGCAGCGACACCACATAGAACACCGCGGCGACATATTCGCCAGGGCCGGAGTGGAAGGCGGCCAAAGCCAGGAAAGCCGAGCCGGCGGCGATCGCCAGCACGATGCCCACCGCGTGAACGATGCCATCGGCGATCATTTCGGCGCGCGAATAGTGCCATCGCCCCACGAAGGGGATTTCAAGCGTTGTATCTGGACGCGCGTCGCTCATCAATGACCCTGCAACGCCTATTTGGGCGCTTGCGGACCAGTATTTCAAGCTTCGGTTGCGGTTCTGCGACTAAAGGCGCGCGTCCTTTCGACGCGCGAGGAACGCCATTGTCGATCAGCGAGCAGCCAGCGGCTTCTTCACGGTTTTCAGCAGCGCGCGCTGGATGAGCTCGTTGCCGGCGACGACCTCGCCGCTGTCCAGCATGCCCTGTCCGCCATCCATGTCGGAGACGTAGCCGCCGGCTTCGCGCACCAGGAGAATGCCGGCGGCGATGTCCCAGGACGACAGGCCGGTTTCCCAGAAGCCGTCCATGCGTCCGGCCGCGACATAGGCGAGATCGAGGGCGGCGGAGCCCATGCGTCGAACGCCGGAGACTTCGGCCATGACGTTGCGCAATTCGATCAGGAAATTGCCGTGCTGGCCGCGGCCGAGATGCGGCACGCCGCAGCCGATAACGCTATCGATCAACTTGGAGCGCCCGGCAACGCGCAGCCGGCGGTCGTTCATGAAGGCGCCGCCGCCGCGCTCGGCCGTGTAGAGCTCGTCCATCGCCGGATTGTAGATGACGCCGGCAACGATCTGGCCCTGGCGTTCGAGCGCGATCGACACCGAAAAGAGCGGGATGCCGTGCAGGAAATTGGTGGTGCCGTCGAGTGGATCGACGATCCAGCGGTGCTGGGCGTCCTCGCCTTCGACGGCGCCGCGCTCCTCCATCAGGAAGGCGTAGCCCGGCCGCGCCTTCGACAGCTCGGCGAAGACGATCTCCTCGGCCTTGCGGTCGGCCTGGCTGACATAGTCGCCCGGTCCTTTCATCGAGACCTGCAGGTTCTGCACCTCGCCGAAGTCGCGCGACAGCGAGCGGCCGGCCTTCATCGCGGCCTGGACCATGACGTTGAGGAGAGCGGAACGCGCCATTTTTTATTCCTGCTTTCGGCCGGTCAATCTGCGCGGCGCATATAGGTGATTTCGTTGGTGTCGACGACGATGCGCTCGCCGGCCGAGATGAAAGGCGGCACCAGCACGCGGATGCCGTTCTCCAGCACCGCCGGCTTGTAGGAGGAGGCGGCCGTCTGGCCCCGCACCACCGGGTCGGCCTCGGTGATGGTGAGCGTCACCTGGTCGGGCAGCGAAATGCCGATCGGCCGCTCCTCGTAAAGCTGCACCGTCACCATCATGCCGTCCTGCAGGAAAGCGGCGCGCTCGCCGACGAAGTCCTTCGCCAGCTCGAGCTGTTCGTAGCTTTCGGTATCCATGAAGACCAGCGCATCGCCCTGCTCGTAAAGGAAGGAAAAATCCTTCAGGTCGAGCCTGATCTGCTCGACGGTCTCGGCCGAGCGGAAGCGCTCGTTGAGCTTGGTGCCGTTGATCAGGTTCTTCAGCTCGACCTGATTGTAGGCGCCGCCCTTGCCGGGCTTGACGGTATTGGTCTTGACCGCCACCCACAGGCCGCCATCGTGCTCGATGACATAGCCGGGGCGGATTTCGCTGCCACTGATCTTGGCCATGATGAACTGATCCGAGTGAGATCTTTCACGCGCGGGTCGCGCTTTGGCGCCTCCAAGACCACAAATCGCGCATAGTGGCAAGGGAGGGAACCCAAGGCGGCCCGGACATGCCGTCCCCGGCGCCACGCGTCAAGGCAGGCGGTTGGCCTTCTGCAGCGCCTGCTTGGTCTGATCGTCGTCGAGGCCCTGCAGGAAATCGTCCATCCGCGGGTCGATCAGCCCGGCGCGGCGGGCGACGATGTACCAGGCGCCGGCGAGGATCAGGTCCGGGTCGGTGCCGATGCCGCCCATATAGAGCTTGGCGAGGCGGTTCTGGGCGGCGACATTGCCGCCTTGCGCCGCCCGCTTCATCCAGGCAAAGCCCGATTTCAGGTCGCGCCCGCCGCCGCGTCCCTCGATCATCCAGGTGGCGAGGTCGATCTGCGCGGTGTCATAGTTCTGCCGCGCCGCCTGCGCCAGCAGCATGCGTGCCTGGGCGTCGTCATGCGGCTTGCCGCCGGCCCCGTTGGCATAGAGCTGCGCCATCGCGTATTGCGCGTCGGCAAGTCCGGTGGCGGCCGCGCGCTCATAGTAGACGGCGGCCTTCGCAAGGCCGGCATCGCCGGGATCCTGCTGGACGAGCAGTTGCGCGAAGTTGAACTGCGCAAGCCGGTTGCCGGCCTCGGCCGAGGCTTGCATCAGGGCGAAGGCGCCCTTTTCGTCCTTCTTCACGTAGCGGCCGTCCAACAGCATCAGCGCATATTGGAACTGCGCCTCCGGCACGCCCTGTTCGGCCGCCAGCGCATACCATTTCGCGGCCTCGGCCGGATTGAGCGGCACACCCAGTCCGCGCGACAGGATTTCGGCCACGAGCGTCTCGGCCGCCGGATCGCCGTTCTTGGCGCGCTCCATGGCAAGGTTGTAGGCGGTCTTGTAAAGGCCGCGCTGGAAGGCGCCGTAGGCGGCGTCCGGCTGCTTGGCGCCGAAGCGGTCGGGATTGACGGTGTCGGCCGATGGCGGCGTCATGGTGGCCGGCTGCGGCAAGGTGTTCTGGATCGGCTTGTCGATATGCGGGCCGGCGCCGAACCTGCTCGGATCCGGCGCGCCGGTGTCCGGCGCGGCTGTGTCCGGCGTGCCTGCGTTGGGTGTGGCTGTATTCGGCGTGCCTGCATCCGGCTTGGCTGCATACGGCTGGGCTGCGTCGGGTGCGCTCTTGTCCGGCGCATTCGTCTCCGGCCGCGGCTGCGGCAACGGGACGGTCTCGGCCGCCATCGCGGCCTGCGCAAGCAGGCCGGCCAGGACCACCAGGCAAGGGCCACGCAGGCGCATGTCAGTCCTCGAAACGCGGCGCGGTTTCATCGAGCAGCGCGTTGGCGGCGGCGATCGCCGCCCGGGGGTCGCGACCGTCGGCAAAGACGGCGCTGGACAGCGCCACGAACTCGGCGCCGGTCGCGGCCACCGTCTCGACGGAAGCAAGCTCGGAGCCGCCCATGACGATGCAGGGGATCGAAATCATCTCCGCCCACCATTCGCCGAGGGCGAGGTTGCGATGATGCGGCTCCGGCTTGTTGTCATAGCCGAAACGGCCGAAGAACATGTAGTCAGGCCGCTCCTCGCCGAGCTCCAGCGCCTCGTCGCGGGTCTTGGCGCCGCCGGCGCCGACCATCATCTTGCCGGCCAGGCGCTCGATCGTCTCGGCAAGCTCCTTGGGTTTTGCTTCGACATGGATGCCGTCGGCCTGGACGCGCCCGGCGATGCGGCTGTCGCCGGCGATGATGACGGCGATGCCGGCGCCTTGGGCGATCGGCACGATCCTCTCGGCGAAGGCCTGGAAGGAAGCGTCGTCCATGCCGTTGTCGGGCAGGATCAGCGAGGCGATGTCGCCGCCCTCGAAGGCCGCGCAGATCTGCTCCGCCGGCACGAGCGGCGGCGCGATCAGCACGATACGGCAGCGGTTGGGCGGGTTTGCGTCGTTCATTGGCCTTCGATCCCGGTTTCGCCTATGCCGGGCGAACATGGTTGCATTGCGGCATAGAGCAAAGGGAGCGGCTTGAACAGTCGGCCGCGCGGGGGCCGCGGCCAAAATGCTTAACCATTGCTGCGGCTTGCGTCGCCTTTCGGGTTTCGCGGAGGGCGTTGGAAGCCGAGAGGCCGTCCGCTAAATACCCGGCAAGAGCAGGAACAGACACATGGCGCAAAACATCTACGACCGTCCGGAATTCTTCGAAGGCTATAGCCGCCTCGGCCGCTCGGTCGAGGGCCTGAACGGCGCGCCCGAATGGCCGGCGCTGCGCGCCATGCTGCCCGACGTCGATGGCTTGCGCGTCGTCGATCTCGGCTGCGGCTTCGGCTGGTTCTGCCGCTGGGCGCGCGCGCATGGCGCGAGCGAGGTCCTCGGCCTCGACCTGTCGGAAAAGATGCTTGCGCGGGCACGCGCCGCCGGCGCCGATGATGCCCTCACCTACCGGCGCGCCGACCTCGATGAGCTCAGCCTGCCGAAGGCGCGCTTCAACCTCGCCTACAGCTCGCTTGCCTTGCACTATGTCGGCGATGCCGCGCGCCTGTTCGCGACCGTCCACCAGGCCCTGGTTCCAGGCGGAGCCTTCGTCTTCTCGACGGAACATCCGATCTATATGGCGCCGACCAACCCGGGTTGGTCCGTCGATGCCGCTGGCCGGAAGACATGGCCGGTCGACCGGTATCTGGTCGAGGGACCGCGCACCACCGACTGGTTCACCAAGGGCGTGGTCAAGCATCACCGCACCATCGGCACCACGCTGAATTTGCTGATCCAGGCCGGCTTCGCCATCGGGCATGTCGAGGAATTCCGTCCGACGGACGCGCAGATCGCCGCCCGGCCGGAACTGGCCGAAGAGCTCGAGCGGYCGATGTTCCTGCTGGTCCAGGCGCGGCGAAGCTAATCGCCAGCTCCGAATGTCGGGATCAGGCGCCAGTCCGGCGCATTCCTTGGCGACTCCCGCGCGTACCCCGCACTAGTCTGAGCCGTCGTTGCTGCCTCGAGGAGGTTTCGCATGCGTGGTCGTTGCTTTTGCGGCGCAATTGCTTTTGAAGTCGATGGCCCGGCACAGGCCTGCGTGGTCTGCCATTGTGAAAGTTGCCGGCGGCAGTGTTCCGCGCCGATGACAACCTACATTGGCGTCCTGGACGGCCAGTGGCGATGGCTGGGCAAGCCACCGAAGGTGTTCAACTCTTCTCCCGGCGTGGAAAGAACATTTTGCGATCACTGCGGTTCGCCGCTTTCCTTCCGCTCAAAGAACATGTCCGGCGTCATGCATTTCTTTGCCGCGGCGATGAYGGAGCCGGAAAAGTTTGCGCCTACGCTGCATGTCGCTTTCGAGGAGAAGCTGCCTTGGCTGATGCTCGCCGACGGACTGCCGAGACGCTTTGGGCCTGACTATACGAAGGGCTAGGTGTCAGCTCCCGAGCGTGATGGTGCATCATCAAGCTGAGTCGTCAGGATGAGGAAGCCCAATATCGGGCCGGCATAGCGGATGCCGGCATTGGCATTAATGACTATCCCGGCGGCCCTGTTCTGCGCTATGGCTGGGTTCCCGCCTTCTCCAACCTTCCTTTGCCGATGTCAGGCCTGCTCAGCGATCCGTGGTTCTATGCCGCCGCCATTCCGGCGGTGATCCTTGTCGGCCTGTCGAAAGGCGGCTTCGGCGGCGCCGTCGGCTTCGTCGGCGTGCCGCTGATGGCGCTGGCCATGCCGCCGGTTCAGGCGGCCGCCATCCTGCTGCCGATCCTGTGCCTGATGGACATCGTTTCGGTGTGGACCTGGTGGGGCGTCTACGACCGCAAGATGCTGGTCGATATGATGCCTGGCGCCGTCATCGGCATCGGGCTCGGCTGGCTGACCGCGGCTCTGGTCACCGAGGAGATGGTGCGGCTGATCGTCGGCGCCGTCGCGCTGGTGTTCGTGCTGCGCTGGATCTACCTGCAGTTCCGCCACGGCGCCGACCATGCGGCGGAGCCGAACCGCGTCGCCGCCGCCTTCTGGGGCACGGTCGCCGGCTTCACCAGCTTCGTTGCCCATGTCGGCGGTCCGCCCTTCCAGGTCTATGCGTTGCCGATCCGGCTCGATCCGAAGGTGCTGTCGGGAACCGCGGCGATCTTCTTTGCCGCCACCAATGCGCTGAAGCTCGTCCCCTATTTCGCGCTCGGCCAGTTCGACGCCACCAACCTGATCGCGTCGGCCGCGCTGATGCCGCTGGCGCCGTTGTCGACGATCGCCGGCGCCTGGCTGGTGCGCCGCATGCGGCCTGAGGTCTTCTATCCGTTCACCTACGCCACCGTCGCGGTGGTCGCCGTCAAGCTGCTGTGGGACGGCTTGATGTAGAAGCGAATCGGCCATCCTGCCGCCTCGCTCCAGACAATCAGGCGGCGCTCGGCACCATCTGGCGGCTGCCGCCGAAGGCGAGCGCGGCGCCCAGCGCAACCACCATCGCCATGCCGGCAAGAACGCCGATGTCGTGCAAAGTGGGCTTCAGCACCATGTCGGCGATGATCACCAGCATCACCGCGTAGTCGAGGCGCGCCCAGCTCATCATGCGCTGACCGATGGCGAGAACGGCGGGCGTCACGCCGTCCTTGGCGACCATGGCACCCATGCGCTCGCCGGTCGGCTTGAAGATCAGCATGCCGATCGAGAAGGTCGTGGCGTAGCCGACGAGGCCGATGACGATCCACAGCTCGGTGAAGCCGACCCAGAAGCCGCACATGATCAGCCCGAAGACCAGCGTCAGCATCGACATCGGCGCGAAGAACCTGCCGCCAAGCTGTCCGCTGGCGCGCATTGCCAGCAGCTTGTCCTCGATGTTGCCGGCGCGCTCGGCCAGCACGCCGAGCAGGAACAGCACGAAGCCGCCGCCGACCCACAAAACAGCCGAAACGACGTGAAGGAATTTGACGATCGAATACCAATCCATGGTTTGCTCCCGGATATCCCGCGTGATTTTCAAAGGGCGCGGACACGCGCGCCGCTTCAGAGGAGCGGCCTTTTGCGCGGCGCGTGTTTCGGAACGATGCCGCCGCAGCGGCCAACATGTTTCGATGGCCACGGTTGGCGTTCGAAAATCCGGTTTTCAGAGGGTCCCGGGAAGCGAAGCCGCTGTCCTGTTCCGGCACAGGAAAGTCCGTTCGCTCAAAAATTCCACCCGGCGTTAAGGGTTCATTAAGCTTTACGGGCGTTTACTATGCCCATCCAGTTTTGCTGGATTCTTACCGAGTGGTTGGAGCCACTTTGTTTGACGCCTCCCTGTTAAACTCCTGAGAGCCGCCTTATCCGCGGCTCTTTTTTTGTCCGCAGGCAGCACGCCGGCGTCATCCGCCGGCGGATGGCTGCAGCGCGGCCGGCGTTAACCGTTTGTTAAACATGCGCTTGCCTTCATGGGCGTCGAAGCGCATTTTCAAGCCTCAGTCATTTAAGGGTGCGGCCGTGTCGGCAAGGATTGCCGAATCGGCTGGCGGCAGTGCAGGGGCGTATCGATGAACGAGCCTTCGAAGGGCAGCGCGAAAACCGTCAAGCTGGCGGAGCGCCGGGTTTTCTCCCAATCCTTCAAGCCGCTCTACCAGGAAGGCATGGGGCTGGTCGAGCAGGCCGCCGAGTATCTCGATGGCAAGGGCAGGCTCGAAGCCAAGAAATTGTCGCGCACGGCCGCGACCCTCTATGCGGCCGAGTCGATGCGGCTGACCACGAGGCTCATGCAGGTCGCCTCCTGGCTGCTTTTGCAGCGGGCGGCGAATTCCGGCGAGATGACGCGCGATCAGGTGGCCTCGGAGAAGTCCAAGGTACGGCTCGACACGGCGTCCGCGCATGACGAGGCGCTTGGCTGGAACGAGCTGCCCACGGATTTTCTGGACCTCGTGACGCGCTCGCTGCGCCTGCAGTCGCTGGTGCGGCGCATGGACGAGGAAATCTATGGCGGCGTCATCAGCGACACGCATGCACCCGGGCGGCGGGCCAACCCGGTTTCCGACCAGATCAGCCTTTTGAACACGGCGTTCGCGCGCGGCTGACATCGCGTTTGCAACGATAGCGTCGCGCAGAATCGGTCCCTCACCGAGCCGCGACTTGACGAGCCGTTCTGGCTGCAAATCGAGCGCCCGCGATTCTGACTGCGCTCGATATTGCGGCAGCTGTCATCGCATTTGAAGGCCAAGCCGGCCTTTGCGGGGAATATGACCCTTGCCTTGAAGCGACGGGACCCTAGTTGGGGCCGTTCGCCGCAGCCGGGTCGACCGAGCCGGTTCTGCAGGAATCACCGTCACTGTGACCAAAGCAGATTGCGAGGCTTGATCCCGTGCATTCGCCATTGGACCGCATTCCGGTATCGATCATCATCCCCAACTATAATTACGAGCAGTTCCTGGGACGCGCCATCGACAGCGCGTTGGAGCAGGATCACCGAAATGTCGAGGTCGTGGTCGTCGACGACGCATCGACGGATGCGTCGGTGGCCGTCATCGAATCCTATGGCGATAAGATCCGTCCGTGCCTCAGGCGCAGGAATGGTGGGCATGGCGCAGCGTTCAATACCGGGTTCGAGGCGAGCACCGGGGAGATCATTCTTTTTCTCGACGCCGACGATTATCTCTATCCGAACGCCGTCTCCGAGGTCCTGGACGAGTGGGACGCGGATGTCGCCCAGGCGCAATTCCGACTGCATCTCGTCGATGAGAACCAGCATATCAAGGATGTCTTTCCCCCTCCGGAACAGCCGTTCGATTCAGGCGACGTCGTTCCGGAATTGTTGCGTAAGGGGCGGTACCGGACGACGGTGACAAGCGGGCTGGCGTTCGACCGCGAGGCGCTGGAACCGATAATGCCCATGCCTGAAAGCGATTTCCGGCAAGGCGCCGACGGCTATCTCGCGACGCTCGCGCCGCTGCACGGAGAGGTGAAAGCCATCGACACCTGCCTTGGCGCCTACCGCATCCACGGCTCCAACCATTCGGTCTTTGCCGAAAAGCTTGCCGAGCGGGCGCGCTGGCGCGTCGAGCATGACTTCCGCCGCCTCGAAGCCTTATCCGACCGGGCGGCCGAGATCGGTTTGACCGTGCCAGCGGATGCCGGCCTTCACGATCCGGTTCATCTGGAAGAGCGGCTGGCTTCGCTCTGCGTCGACGAGCCCCAGCATCCGGTTGAAACCGACTCCCGGCTGGGACTGGCAAGAGCGGGCGCTACCGCCAGCCTGGAAATGAACGCATCCTGGCGGCGGCGGGCCACCCTGGCGGCCTGGTTCCTCAGCATCGGAATCCTGCCGCGGCGCATGGGCAATGCGGTCCTGGCGTGGAAGCTGGTCGCATCGTCCAGGCCGGCATTCCTCGCGCGGCTGTCGAAAACCATCCGTCGCGTGACGAATTAGATCCTGGGATTGGACGGGCTAGCCCGCGACCGCCGCTTCGATCGGCTTTTCGGTTGCGTTCTTGAGGTCGCAATTGTTTCTGGTTTGTTCACATTTTGCTGGCATCGCTTGCCGCCACGGCTAGACTTGGCACATGGGGGAAGCGATTCGCATCATCGGCATCGATCCGGGGCTGAGGCGCACCGGCTGGGGTATTGTCGACAGCGTGGGCAATTCACTGCGCTTCGTCGCGTCCGGCACGGTGCGGTCCGACGACAAGGCGCCGCTGGCGACAAGGCTCTGCCAGCTGCATGACGGCTTGGCCGAGGTGCTGCACCAGGCCATGCCGCATGAGGCGGCGGTCGAGCAGACCTTCGTCAACAAGGACGCGACCGCGACGCTGAAGCTCGGCCAGGCGCGCGGCATCGCCATGCTGGTGCCGGCGCGGGCCGGGCTGGTGGTTGCCGAATACGCCCCCAACGCCGTCAAGAAGGCGGTCATCGGTGTCGGTCACGGCGAGAAGAAGCAGATCCATATGATGGTCAAAGTGCTGATGCCGAAGGCCGTCTTCGACACCGACGACGCCGCCGACGCCCTTGCCATCGCCATCTGCCATGCGCATCACCGTCCGAGCGTCGCCTATCGCATGGCGGTGGCGGGGTAGGTGTTCTTGACTTGTTCTCATTTGGGGCGTAGGTAATACCTGCGAGGTATTACCATGCGGGTGACCACCAAGGGGCAAGTCACGATCCCCAAGCAGATAAGAGACCATTTGGGTATCGGCCCGGGCTCCGAGGTGGAGTTCGTGGCGACCGACGAGGGTGCCCGGCTTGTCGCCGTCAACGAAAACATTTCGGAGGAGGAAGCTGCCCGCAAATTCAGGGAGGTCCTCGACAAGATGGAGGGAACGCTGGATTTGGGCGGCATGACGACGGACGAGTATATGGAGTGGTTGAGGGGACCGCGTGAAAATCTCGACGTTGATTGACACAAACGTGCTCATTGACGTCTGGGGCCCGGCCGGGCCGCTGACGGAATGGTCTTCGTCCGCGATTATCTCCTGCCGACGCGATGGCGCGTTGGTCATCAACAGCATCGTCTGGTCCGAGCTTGCTCCTCTGGTCGCTTCCGAAGCAATGCTGAGGAAAGCAGCCGAGAGACTGGAAATGGATCGCGAGTTTTTGCCTTGGGAAGCCGCATTCCTGGCTGGGGCGGCACATTCCCGCTATCGGCGGGCCGGCGGTGTTCGAGAGCGGACTTTGCCCGACTTCTTCATCGGCGCGCATGCGGCCGTTGCCGGGCATCGTCTGTTGACGCGCGACGCACCTCGCTACCGCAGCTATTTCCCCGATCTCGAAATTATCTCTCCGGAAACGCATCCATGAAGGCCAAGCCATGATCGGCAAGCTGAAAGGCACGCTGGAGGAGATCGACGAAGATAGCTGCGTCATCGACGTGCATGGCGTCGGCTATGTCGCCCATTGCTCGGCGCGCACGCTTGCCGCGCTGCCGTCGCCCGGTGAGGCGGTGGTGCTGTTCATCGAGACCTATGTGCGCGAGGACATGATCCGGCTCTACGGCTTCCAGACCGGACTGGAGCGCGAGTGGTTCCGCCTCTTGATGAACAATGTGCAGGGCGTCGGCGCCAAGGTGGCGCTGGCGGTGCTGTCGACGCTGGCGCCGGCCGATCTCGCCAACGCGATCGCCCTGCGCGACATCGCGATGGTTTCCCGCGCGCCCGGCGTCGGCAAGAAGGTGGCCGAGCGCATCGTCACCGAATTGCGCACCAAGGCGCCGGCCTATGCGGGTGCTGCCACCGGCACGATCGGCCTCAAGCAGGAGCTTGGCGAAGGGGTCGCGGCCGCGCCGATCACCGATGCGGTCTCGGCGCTCGTCAATCTCGGCTATTCGCGCGACATCGCGGCGAACGCGGTTGCCGCGGCGCTGAAATCGGCGGGCGAGGGCGCGGACGCGTCCAAGCTGATCCGCTTCGGGCTGAAGGAACTGGCGCGGTGAGGCGACGCTTGTCCCGCCACCGGTCCTATGCAAGGAAGGCGGCATGAGCCTTTCGCCCCGCCTCATTGCTCCCGACAAGCGCGGCGAGGATGCCGACCAGACGCTGCGGCCGCAGTCGCTCGACGAGTTCGTCGGCCAGGCGGCGGTGCGCGCCAATCTCAAGGTTTTCGTCGATGCCGCCAAGAGTCGCGGCGAGGCGCTCGACCACGTCTTGTTCGTCGGCCCGCCCGGGCTCGGCAAGACGACGCTGGCGCAGATCATGGCGCGCGAGCTCGGCGTCAATTTCCGTTCGACCTCCGGCCCGGTCATCGCCAAGGCCGGCGACCTCGCCGCGCTGCTCACCAATCTCGACGAACGCGACGTCCTCTTCATCGACGAGATCCATCGCCTCAATCCGGCAGTCGAGGAAATCCTCTATCCGGCGATGGAGGATTTCCAGCTCGACCTGATCATCGGCGAGGGGCCGGCGGCGCGCTCGGTCAAGATCGACCTCGCCCGTTTCACCTTGGTCGCGGCAACAACCCGGCTCGGGCTCCTGACCAATCCACTGCGCGACCGCTTCGGCATTCCGGTGCGGCTCAATTTCTACACGGTCGAGGAGCTGGAGCAGATCGTGCGGCGCGGCGCCCGGATTCTCTCGATGCCACTCGGCGACGACGGCGCGGCGGAGATCGCGCGCCGCGCCCGCGGCACGCCGCGCATCGCCGGCCGGCTGTTGCGCCGGGTGCGCGACTTCGCCAGCGTCGCCGGCGCCGCGCATGTCGACAGGAAGATCGCCGACGAGGCGCTGACCAGGCTGGAGGTCGACGCGCTGGGCCTCGACGCGCTCGACCGCCGCTATTTGTCGATGATCGCGCGCAATTTCGGCGGCGGCCCGGTTGGCATCGAGACGATCGCTGCCGGGCTCTCCGAGCCGCGCGACGCGATCGAGGACATCATCGAGCCCTATCTCATCCAGCAGGGCTTCATCCAGCGCACGCCGCGCGGCCGCGTGCTGACCGCCAATGCCTGGCGCCATCTCGGCCTCGATCCGCCCAAGGACATCGCCCAGCAGCAGATCAGCCTGTTCCAGGAAGAGTAACGCAGATTTGTTCGCCGTTCGGCCGAGCGGCGGGCCGATCTGCGCAGAATCTGCGCGCCTTGGCCTAGCTCAGGGCGCAATTGCCGCCTTTAAGGCAGCTCCCTGATAGATTCCCAAGGGGCTTGGGCCGATCCATGATCACCAGACGCGCCTTCCTGCGCCTCGTCGGCGGCTCGGCCTTCGCCATGGTGTCGCTCGGCGCCTATGCGGTCGGCATCGAGCCGATGCTGCTGACCCATGTGAAGCGCTACACGCTGACGCCGCCGCATTGGCCGGCCGGACTCAAGCTGCGCGTCGTGGCGCTTGCCGACATCCACGCCTGCCGGCCGTGGATGACGCCGGAACGGATCGCAGCGCTTGCCGAACAGGCCAATGCGCTGCAGCCGGATCTTATCGTCCTGCTGGGTGATTACACCGCTGGAACCAAGATCGTGACAGGCTCGGTGCGGGTGGCGGAATGGGCCGAGGCGCTGTCCGGGCTGAAGGCGCGGCTCGGCGTGCTGTCGATCCTTGGCAACCACGACTGGTGGACCGATTTCTTTGCGCAGCGCGCGGAAGCCGGCCCGACCCAGTCGCGCAAGGCGCTCGAGCATGTCGGAATCCCGGTGCTGGAAAACGACGTCGTGCGGCTGGAAAAGGACGGGCATGGTTTCTGGATCGCCGGGCTTGCCGATCAGCTCGCGCTGCTGCCGAACAAAGCCAAGGGACGCGAGAGCTTCCAGGGCTTCGACGACCTCCCCGGCACCTTGGCCAAGATCCAAGGAGGCGAGCCGATCATCCTGCTCGCCCATGAGCCGGACATTTTTCCAAAAGTGCCATGGCGAGTTTCGTTGACCTTGTCCGGGCACACGCATGGCGGGCAGGTACGGGTGTTTGGCTATTCACCGGTGGTGCCTTCGGACTACGGCAACCGTTTCGCCTATGGCCATGTCGTGGAGAACGACCGTAACCTGATCGTTTCCGGCGGACTTGGTTTCAGCATCCTGCCGGTGCGTTTTGGCGTGCGGCCGGAGATCCTGCAGATCGATCTCGGCTAAGGCGCGTTGATGTTCAGGTGAGACCTTGGTTTGTTGCTTACCGCAGCGACCTAATCATATCCATCACTTCGGGTTCCGCCTTCTCGCCGTCGAACGCGTCGACGATGCCGAAGGCGCCGCCATAGCTCCACACCGACCAGGAGAAGCCATGCGCCTCGGCGCGGGCGATCATGTCGCGCACATAGGCGGCGCGGTATGCGGCCGGCATGACGAAGCCGTTGCCGTATTCCTTGCGGATCATGCCGAATTCGCCGAGCGTGATATCCTGCGGCTTGACGCCATTGGCCTTCGCCCAGGCGTCGACCGTCCTGAACGGCGCATCCATGACGGCGGCCAGCTTCTCGGGACTGTCCATCGCTGCCACCTGTTCGTCGAGATAGGCGAGCATGCCGCTCTGCCGCGCCCAGGGCGCCTCGGCCCTGATCCGGTCGCGGATCGTGTCTAGCGTCATGTCCAATTGCGCCTTCGGAACGGCTGTCAGCGGATAGGGCAGGCCGGTGACGTATTGGATGAAATCGCCGGCCCAGGTCGCGCCCTGATGCGTCAAAAGGAATGGATCGTAGGAGTGGAAGGCCCAGATGATGTTATCGTCCGCGATCGCCTTCGGATCGACCTTCGCCAAGGAGGCTGCGTTCGAGTAGCAGCCGCCGGTGAGCACAAGCGTCAGCCTTGTGGCGGAAGCGCGCGCGGCCGCGAAAAGCTGCTTCTGGCGGTCGGGCCAAAGACTGGTCGCGTCCTCGTCGCAATCGACGATCGGCTCGTTCATCAGTTCCAGCGCGACAAGCCGCGGGTCTTCCCTGGCGAGTGTCTTTGCCATGGCGCGCACGACGTCGACATACGCGTCGAACGTCGCTGGATTGTCCATCACCTCGCTCATGCCGATCTTGCGATTGCCGCCGGCGGGAATCAGATGCAGGTCGACGACCACTTTCAGGCCGGCGCGGTTGATCATGCGCGCGGAGTCCAGGACGCTGGCAAAGAGGTCGCCGCGAAGGGCCGCGGTCCGGTCCGAGAGAAAAGGCGCGGGATCGACCGGCATGCGCAGGAAGTCGAAGCCTGCATCCTTCAGCGCCTCGAGATCGTCCGCCTTGAGGAATTTGCGCCACTCCGGATAAGGCAGGATCGCCTGGCGCTCCCCCCATTTGTCCTCGGCCGGCCAGGTCACCCACTGGTCGAGATTGAGGCCGCGTTTCATCGAGAACGTCGCCGCCCCGGCCGGAAGCGCCAGCGTGGCGAGCGCACAAAACGCCGCCATCAAGGTCTTGATCATCGTGCCCAACAGTGCCATCCCGTTCCCGCGCGAGACTATGCGTATCGCCCAAAACTGTGGAGCGGTTTGAGGCAACGGCACGCGCAAAGATTCCTAAAGCCCGTCGGGCTTTAGGTGCCTTTCTGGGCCGAAAAAGGAAAGCGCGATGGACGATCATGGTGAATCGGCGGCGCTCGTCGCCGGACTTTCCGGAGCGCTGACGGATTTCGGCCACCGGCTGATGGCGAGGGTCTACTATGCCGACACCGATTTCTCCGGCGTCGTCTATCATGCGCGCTATCTCGAATTCCTCGAACGCGGCCGCTCCGACTATCTGAGGCTGACCGGCGTCCACCACACCGAGCTCCTGGACGGCAAGCATGGCGAGCGCATCGTCTGGGTGGTCCGGCGCATGGAGATCGACTTCCGCTCGCCGGCGCGCATGGACGATATCCTCACCATCGACACGCGCACCGACGACATTTCCGGCGCCCGCATCTTCATGGGCCAGCAGTTGAAGCGCGGCGGCGACGTGCTTGTGGAGGCTAGGGTGGAAGCGGCGATCGTCGGTGAAAGCGGCCGCCCGAAGCGCTTCCCGAAGGAGTGGGTTGCTGCTTTCATGCCCAAGGGACGTTGATATTCAGGTGAGGCCGGCCTGCAAATGGTGGCTTCCTGCGCTTCCGGTGCTCACGTACCTAAAAGTACGCTCCGCTCCGGTTCTCGGAATCCGCCATTTTCGACTCGGCCTGACCTGAATCTCAACGCCCCTCGACGCTAACGCCCCGAGACTAAGCGCGGCAATGCGCCGCGCCTTACGTCCTAACCCATCCTTAACCATAACGGTTCATGAAGGAATTGGCGAAGATTGGCGCAATTCGTGCGCCTTCCTTTCACCAATATTTGCCTCGAAAAGGCCGCGAAACGGTGCATTCGGGGCTTATCCCGCAAGCTTCAAGCTTCGCGCGATCGGACCAAAGGAATGCCCATGGGCCAGCCGCCAGCGATGCCCGGAAAACCTTAAGGACTTAAGTCATGGAAAACATCGCTCTTGCCGATCCGGCAGCGCATTTGTCGATCTGGGCCCTGTTCATGCAGGCCGGCTGGGTGGTCAAGCTGGTCATGATCGGCCTGCTTTGCGCCTCGATCTGGACCTGGGCGATCATCATCGACAAGCTCGTCGCCTATAGCAGGATGAAATTGGCACTGAACCGCTTCGAACAGGTCTTCTGGTCCGGGCAATCGCTCGAGGACCTCTACCGCACGCTGGCCGACCGAAAGACCACCGGCATGGGCGCGATCTTCGTCGCCGCCATGCGCGAATGGAAGAAGAGTTTCGAAAAGGGCGCGAAATCGCCGCTGGCGCTGCAGACGCGCATCGACAAGGCCATGGACCTGGCATTGACGCGCGAGATGGAAAGGCTGGAGGGCCGCCTCGGCTTCCTCGCCACCACCGGCTCGGCCGCGCCTTTCATCGGCCTGTTCGGCACCGTCATCGGCATCATGACGTCGTTCCAGGCGATCGCCGCCTCGAAAAACACCAGCCTTTCGGTGGTGGCGCCCGGCATCGCGGAAGCGCTGCTCGCGACCGCGATCGGCCTGCTCGCGGCCATTCCGGCGGTCATCGCCTACAACAAACTGTCATCGGACGCGAACAAGCTCGGCGTGCGCATGGAAGGGTTCTCGGACGAGTTCTCCGCCATACTCTCGCGCCAAATCGATGAAAAAGTAGCGCAGAAGGCCTGAGGAACGATCATGGGGATGTCTGCTGCTGGCGCAGGTGGCTCGGGGCGAGGCGGGCGCGGTCATAGGCGCCGTGGCCGTCACCATGCCCTGATGTCGGAAATCAACGTCACGCCGATGGTCGACGTGATGCTGGTGCTGTTGATCATCTTCATGGTCGCGGCGCCGCTGCTCACCGTCGGGGTGCCGATCGACCTGCCAGACACGCAGGCCAAGGCGATGAATGTCGACACGCAGCCGATCACCGTGTCGATCGACGCCGCGGGCAAGATTTTCCTGCAGGAAACCGAGATCCCGATCGAGGAGCTGGTGGCCAAGCTGCAGGCGATTTCCAAGACCGGCTATGATGAGCGCATCTTCATCCGCGGCGACAAGTCGACGGATTACGGCACGGCGATGAAGGTCATGGCCCGCATTTCGGCGGCCGGCTACAAGAATATCGGCCTGGTCTCGCTGCAGGAACAGGATCAGTAGGCGCGCCAAATGCGGACCGGTCTCACCTCTTCGGTGATCTTGCATGCGGTGGCGCTGGCCTTCGGGCTGTTCACGCTATCGTCGCCGCCGRCCATGCCTGCCTCCGACGTCGAGTCGGTGGCAGTCGACATCGTGCCGATGGAAGCCATCGCGCAGACGCTGCAGGGCGACAAGAAGGCGGTCATGCATGACAAGCCGGCGCCTGTTCCGACGAAGCGCCCGGATGTTGTTCCCAATGCCCAGAAAGTCGGCGAGAACACCGTCGACACCGACAAGCCGGTGACGGACGAAGCCAAGCCGAAGCCGGTCGACAAGACGGCGGCGCCGCCGCCCGCGCCGACGCCGACGGAGAAGCCCGCGGTCGAGGACGTGCCGAAGCCGCAGGAGAAGCCGAAGCCGACGCCCGCGACGGAAGTCGCGCCGACGCCGACGCCGAAGGAAGAGGTCAAGCCCGAGCCGGTCAAGCAGACCGAGCCGAAGCCGACGCCGGCCAAGGAACCGACGCCCGCGCCGCAGCCGGACAAGACCGCTGCTATCCAGAAGGAAGTGGTCAAGCCGGACGCAGTCGCCGAGGCGATCTCGCAGGATCAGCCGACCGAGGAAGCAAAGCTTCCGGATTCGGCGCCGGCGCCGGAAGCGCGGCCGAAGCCGCAGCCGGCGCAGGCCGAGAGCGCCAAGGCGCCGGATCGCAAGGACGCCGAAAAGCCGGTAAAGGAAGCCTCTTCCAAGAAGAAATCGGACGAGAAGCAGTTCAACGCCGACGAGATAACGGCCCTGCTCGACAAGCAAAAGCCGTCCGGCGGCGGCGCCAAGCGGTCAAGCCAGCAGGCCTCGCTCGGCGGCGAAAAGGATCAGGGCCAGAAGCTCTCCAAATCGGAGCAAGGGGCGTTGGAGGACCAGCTCGGTGGTTGCTGGACCCTTCCGGTCGGCCTCGAAGGCTCCGAGAACTTCACTGTGGTCGTGCGTTTCAACCTGAATGCCTCCGGCAAGCTGGAGGGGCGCCCGACCGTCGAGAAGTCCAGCGGCAACCCCCAGTTCGACGCCAGCGCGGTTCGCGCCGTGCAGAAATGCGATGTCGCCGGGCTGCAGGTTCCCGCCGGAAAGCAAGACATCTGGTCTGACATTCGCGTCAACTTCGATCCGAGAGCGATGCTTGGCCTCTAAGCCTGTGCGTCCAAAAAATCAGCAAGAGAAGCGAGAAGACATGAAAGCCATCCTCAAGCCGCTCCTGATGGTCGCCGCGATGGCGATGGGCATAAGTTCCGTCGCGATCCTGCCCGCCCAGGCAACTCTCGAGCTGAACGTCAACAAAGGCAATGTCGAGCCGATGCCGATCGCCATCCCTGACTTCCAGGGAGGACTTGGCCCGCAGATATCGGAGATCGTCGCAGCCGATCTGAAACGGTCGGGACTGTTCGCGCCGATCGACAAGGCCGCCTTTGTCGAAAAGATCACGAATCCGGATGCCACGCCCCGTTTCGACGACTGGAAGGTCATCAACGCGCAGGCGCTGGTCACCGGCAGCGTGAGCAAGGAGGCCGATGGGCGCATCCGCGCCCAGTACCGCCTGTGGGATATTTTCGGCAACCAGCAGCTGGCCGGCGAGCAGTTTTTCGCCAACGACGCCAATCAACGCCGTGTCGCGCACATCATCGCCGATGCGATCTATGAAAAGATCACCGGCGAAAAGGGCTATTTCGATACGCGCGTCGTCTTCGTCGATGAATCCGGCGCCAAGAACGCGCGCAAGAAGCGGCTCGCCATCATGGACCAGGATGGCGCCAATGTGCGCTATCTGTCGGACGGCCGCTCGATCGTGCTGACGCCGCGCTTCTCGCCGAACCGACAGGAAATCACCTACATGTCCTATGAAAGCGGGCAGCCGAAGGTCTATCTCCTGCAGATCGAGACCGGACAGCGCGAGCTGGTCGGCAACTTCCCGGGCATGACGTTCGCGCCGCGCTTTTCGCCCGACGGGCAGAAGGTGATCATGAGCCTGCTGCGCGACGACGGCAACTCCAACATCTTCGCCATGGATTTGAGGAGCCGCTCGACGACGCGGCTGACCGACTCGACCGCCATCGACACCTCGCCCTCCTATTCGCCGGACGGCTCGCAGATCGTCTTCACCTCCGACCGTGGTGGCGGCAGCGGCCGCTCGCAGATCTACGTCATGGGCGCGGACGGCTCCAACCCGCACCGCATCTCCTTCGGGGACGGCGTCTATTCGACACCGGTCTGGTCGCCGCGCGGCGACCTGATCGCCTTCACCAAGCAGAGCGGCGGCGAATTCCAGATCGGCGTCATGAAGACCGACGGCTCGGGCGAGCGCATCCTGTCCTCAGGTTTCCAGCAGGAGGGCCCGACCTGGGCGCCCAACGGCCGCGTCTTGATGTTCTTCCGCGACTCCGCCGGCGGCCCGAAGCTGGTTTCGGTCGATCTGACCGGCCGCAACGAGCAGCAGATTCCGACGGCGAACTATGCTTCGGACCCGGCTTGGTCGCCGTTGCTGGAGTGAGGGGCGGGGCAGGAGAGGAATTGAAGAACTGATGAATTGAAGAATTGAAGAATGGAGAAAGAGGGCAATTACATCAAGCGCGCGAAGGATTTGGAAGTCTATAGGCGTGCTTATGCAGTTTCTCTTGACGTTCACAGAGCGACGCTCGTTTTTCCGAAAATCGAGCAATACGCGCTGGCGGACCAAATGCGTCGATCCAGCAAGGCGATTTGCGCCAATCTCGCTGAGGGCTTTGCCAAGCAGACGCATTCCAGGCCAGAATTCGCACGGTTCATTTCGATGGCTCTGGGATCATGCAGCGAAATGGAACGTGGATTTCCTATGCCTTCGATCTTGGCTACGTCGCACAAGCGCAGCGCGACGAATGGCTGCGGTCCTATGTTCATATCTATGGAATGCTGGTGAATCTGAGGGAGAGGCTGAAGTGACCCTTTTCCTCAATTCTTCAATTCCTCAATTCTTCAGTTCCCCTTTTCCACGGCTTGGTCGCGTTTTGGCCGTATTTCCGCCTACGGTCCGCGGGCATTGTCGATCTTGGTAAATGCGTGGATGCGTAACGGCCGAGGACGGCGGCCGAAACCAAAAATTAACCGTGTTTCTTGAATGCCGGTTAACCCAAACGTGGTTACTGGGTGATCAACGAAATCACTCATATGCGAAGGAGAGGCGGCATGGGCCGTATCGCAGCACTTACCAGAAACCCGGCGATGATTGCGCTGGTGGCGGCTCTCGCCATCACCGGTTGCGCCTCGAAGAAGACCCCGAACAGCGCGGCGGATCTCGGCCTCAACGGCGCCGGCGCCGCGACGCCGGGTTCGGCCCAGGATTTCACCGTCAACATCGGCGACCGCATCTTCTTCGACACTGATTCCTCGTCGATCCGCGCCGATGCGCAGACCACGCTCTCGCGTCAGGCGCAGTGGCTCAATCAGTATCGCCAGTACGCGATCGTCATCGAAGGCCATGCCGACGAGCGCGGCACGCGTGAGTACAATCTGGCGCTGGGCGCCCGCCGCGCCGCCGCCACGCGCGACTTCCTGGTCTCCAAGGGCGTCTCCGCCAGCCGCCTGAAGACGATCTCTTACGGCAAGGAACGTCCGGTCGCGGTCTGCGACGATATCTCCTGCTGGTCGCAGAACCGCCGCGCCGTCACCACGCTTTCCGGCGCCGGCTCCTAAGGCCGGTCCCGCGGCCGCCGCTTGGCGCGACGCCGCAGGCGACAAAAATACAACACCGCAAAAATCAAAGGCGGCCGCAGGGCCGCCTTTTTCATTTGCGACACCCTGAAACAAAATTTGGCCGAAGTCTCGCGTCCTGCTATGAGCGCGAGGGCGCTTGCTCCCCCTGTTTTGATTTGGAAAGGCGCATCAGGCCAACACCCACCGCGAGAGACAGAATGCATTTCAGAACGGTCCTGAGCGGCACGCTTGCGCTGCTGCTCGTATCAAGCCTCCCAAGCCTTGCCGCGTCGGCCAACGGCGCCGGGCAGGCCTCCGACAGTGGCTTCACCTTCCATCTGCCGACACTCGGCATCTTCGGCGACAAGAAGAAGCCGGAACCGGCGCAGATCGCGCAGGACAACAGCGGTGGCATGACCGGTCTGGAAGACCAGCTGCGACAGTTGAACGGCAAGATCGAGGAGATGAATTTCCAGATCCTGCAAATGCAGGAACAGATCCGAAAGCAGCAGGAAGACAACGAGTTCCGCTTCCAGCAGCTCGAGGGCGGTGCGCAAGGCGGCGCCAAGCCGGCCGGGCAGAAGAAGTCGGAGGCCGCGCCCCAGGACGGGAATGGCAACGGCGGCAGCACCAATCTCGGCGACGCCGGCTCCGGGGATTCCGGCACCGGCGACGCCGGAACCGACAACAGCGTCGCCCAGGCCCCGGCGACGCAGGCGCCGGCCGACACCGGTGGGCAAGATGGCGGCGGCAAGACCGTCGGCGACGTGATCGTGGAATCGCAGACCGGCGATCCCGGCAAGCTGATCACCGGCGCGCCGCCGAAGAATTTCGGCACCATCACCGTCGACAAGAACGGCAACGTGGTCAATGCCGAGACCGGTTCGCAGGCCAGCGCGCCGGCGCAAGCTCCCGCGGCCACGGCAAACGCTCCTTCCGCCGAAACGCCGGCCAGGAAGAACAAGGCCGGCGGCACCGAAGTCGCGGCCCTGCCGTCGACCGACAATCCCGACGAGCTCTATCGCAATTCCTACCAGTTCATCCTGTCGGGCGACTACCCGACCGCCGAGCAGGGTTTTCGCGACCATATTTCGCGCTTCCCTAAGGACGCCAAGGCGGCGGACGCGCATTACTGGCTGGGCGAGTCGCTGCTCGGTCAACAGAAATACCGTGACGCGGCGGAGGTCTTCCTCGCCGCCAGCAAGGACTATCCGAAGGCCAAGAAGGCGCCCGACATGCTGCTCAAGCTCGGCGTTTCGCTGGTGGGCCTGAAGCAGAACGACGTGGCCTGCGCCACCTTCAACGAGATCGGCAAGCGCTATCCCGACGTTTCCGGCACGCTCAAGGAACGCATCAAGCAGGAAAAGGCGCTGGCGGCGTGCTGACGCCCGATACCAAAGACCGCCTTTTCTCAGACCTGGACTTTTCGAGCGGCGCCGTTGCAGCCGTATCCGGCGGCAGCGACTCGACCGCCCTTCTTCTCCTCCTCAAGGATCACCTCGACCGGACCGCATCGGGCGCCAGGCTGCTCGCGGTGACGATCGATCACGGCTTGAGGCCGGACTCGGCTACCGAGGCGCGGCAGGTTGCCAGGTTCTGCGCCGAGCGCGGCATTGCGCATCGCATTCTCGCCTGGCGCGGCGACAAGCCTGCCACGGGCCTGGCGGCCGCCGCACGCGAGCAGCGCTACGGGCTGCTTGCAGAAGCAGCCGATGCCGAACATATCAAGCTGATCCTGACCGGCCACACCGCCGACGACCAGGCGGAGACGGTGCTGATGCGCCAGGCGCGCGACGATGACGGCCGCGGCCTCGCTGGCATGGCGCCCGCCACGCTGCACGACTGGCGGACATGGATCATCCGGCCGCTTCTCGGCACAAGGCGCGCGGCGCTGCGCGACATGCTGCGGGCCTGCAATGTCGGCTGGATCGAGGACCCGACCAATATCGATATCCGCTTCGAGCGACCGCGCGTGCGGGCGAAGCTCGTGCAGGGCGAAGGCGAACGGCGCATCGCGGAAGCGCTGGCGCGGTCGCGCCAGGCGGCTTTCGCGCGCCAGGATATCGGTCGCCGCGCCGCGATGCTTGTCGACGTGCTTGCCGACAGACCAGGTCCAGGCCTCATCCGCCTCGATCGCGATTTCGCCAGGCAGGAGGATGGGGAAGCGGCCATCTATGCGTTGCGCATCCTTTTGGCCACCGTCGGCGGTGTGTCGTTCCTCGCCGATGAGGCGCGCTGCGCCGCGTTGTTTTCGCGCCTGCGGTTGGGGTCGCTTTGCGCCACATTGTCGCGGACGGTGGTCGATGCGCGGCGAACCGGCATTTTCCTCCGCCGCGAGAACCGCAACCTGCCCGCTGCCCTGCCGCCGTCGGACAACCAGCTTTGGGACAACCGGCGACGCATCACTTTGAAAGAACGCATCACTTTGAAAGACAGGCCGGGCGACTTGGTGATCGCGCCACTGGGGTTCGCCGCCGCCAGGCAAGCGTCCTTGAGCGAGGATGTTCCGCAAAGCCTCTCACGCGCGGCGCGGGCCGTGGAGCCGGCGCTGTGGCGCGGTGGCGTGTGCCTTGATGCTGCTGGTGGCGATGCCGGCTCGCTGGCGATCTCGATGGTTCCGGCGGTGGCCCCTTTCGCCCGCTTCCTGCCGTCCTTCGATCTTAAGCCCGCCGCCGCCATCGCGGCGCTTGTCGGCGCGCCGCCTTTGCCGGCGCCGCCATTCCTCGGCCATGATGGTGGCCGAGGGTGGGCGAAAGCTTAACCGATACATGCTGTTCTGCTTGGCAAGGGGAGGCGCTCTCCCTATGTTAGGCCCAAGCTTCTCCATCATCGCGGGTCCGTATGCGGGCCCCAACGGGACAATAGATGAATCCGAATTATCGCAACCTCGCGCTCTGGGCGATCATAGCCGTCCTGCTCATCGCCCTGTTCAATCTGTTCCAGACGCCTCAGACGCGCGGTGCCACGACGGATATCGCCTATTCGCAGTTCCTGCAGGATGTCGCTTCCGGCCGGGTCAAGAGCGTGACCATCGCCGGCGCCCGCATCTTCGGCAATTACACGGACAACGCCAACGGCTTCCAGACCTATTCGCCAGGCGACCCGTCGCTGGTTTCCAGGCTGCAGGACAAGAACGTCACCATCACCGCCAAGCCTGAGACCGACGGCTCCAATTCGCTGTTCGGATACTTGATCTCGTGGCTGCCGATGATCCTGATCCTCGGCGTGTGGATATTCTTCATGCGCCAGATGCAGTCCGGCTCCGGTCGCGCCATGGGCTTCGGCAAGTCGAAGGCCAAGCTGCTCACCGAGGCGCACGGCCGCGTCACCTTCCAGGACGTCGCCGGCGTCGACGAGGCCAAGGAAGACCTCGAGGAGATCGTCGAGTTCCTGCGCGATCYGCAGAAGTTCCAGCGTCTCGGTGGCAAGATCCCGCGCGGTGTGCTGCTCGTCGGCCCGCCCGGCACCGGCAAGACGCTGCTCGCCCGCTCGGTCGCGGGTGAGGCCAATGTGCCGTTCTTCACCATTTCCGGTTCGGACTTCGTCGAGATGTTCGTCGGCGTCGGCGCAAGCCGCGTGCGCGACATGTTCGACCAGGCCAAGAAGAATGCGCCCTGCATCATCTTCATCGACGAAATCGACGCGGTCGGCCGTCATCGCGGCGCCGGCCTCGGCGGCGGCAATGACGAGCGCGAGCAGACATTGAACCAGCTGCTGGTCGAGATGGACGGTTTCGAGTCCAACGAGTCGATCATCCTGATCGCCGCCACCAACCGGCCCGACGTGCTCGACCCGGCGCTCTTGAGGCCCGGCCGCTTCGACCGCCAGGTCGTGGTGCCGAACCCCGATATCGTCGGCCGCGAGAAGATCCTCAAGGTGCATGTGCGCAACGTGCCGCTGGCGCCCAATGTCGACCTCAAGGTCATCGCGCGCGGCACACCCGGCTTCTCGGGCGCCGACCTGATGAACCTCGTCAACGAATCCGCGCTGATGGCGGCGCGCCGCAACAAGCGGCTCGTCACCATGGCCGAGTTCGAGGACGCCAAGGACAAGATCATGATGGGCGCCGAGCGCCGCTCGTCGGCGATGACGCAGGCCGAGAAGGAGCTGACCGCCTATCACGAAGCCGGCCACGCCATCCTGGCACTCAACGTGCCGACGGCCGATCCACTGCACAAGGCGACCATCATCCCGCGCGGCCGCGCGCTCGGCATGGTCATGCAGCTGCCCGAAGGCGACCGCTATTCGATGAGCTACAAATACATGATCTCCAGGCTGGCGATCATGATGGGCGGCCGCGTCGCCGAGGAATTCAAGTTCGGCAAGGAGAACATCACGTCGGGCGCCTCCTCCGACATCGAGCAGGCGACCAAGCTGGCGCGGGCCATGGTCACGCGCTGGGGCTTCTCCGACAAGCTCGGCCATGTCGCCTATGGCGACAACCAGGAAGAGGTCTTCCTCGGCCATTCGGTGGCGCGCCAGCAGAACATCTCGGAAGAGACGGCGCAGATCATCGACGCCGAGGTGCGGCGGCTGATCGACGACGCCTATTCGACCGCGAAGTCGGTGCTGACCAAGAAGAAGAAAGACTGGATCGCGCTTGCCGAAGGGCTGCTCGAATACGAGACGCTGTCGGGCGACGAGATCAAGCAGCTGATCGCCGGGCACAAGCCCGCCAGAGACCTCGGCGACGACACGCCGCCCAGCCGTGGCTCGGCCGTGCCGAAGGCCGGCACGGGCGGCCGCCGCAAGAAGGGCCCCGAGCCCGAAGGCGGCATGGAGCCGCAGCCGTCAAGCTGAGAATTGGCTAAATCCTACAGACAAACGCCGCGGATCAAACCGCGGCGTTTTCGTTTTTGGGGCTTGTGATTTGCGAAGGTCACCGTGACGGCCAATCTCCCCCTTGTGGAGTCCACCCTCCGCGGCTGCAGCGTAGCTGCCGCGGAGGACAGGGCAGGGTAGAGGGGGAGCGCGAAGGATCGCGGCGCTCACAGGACGAAGGTTCCTCGCCCCACGAAAGTGGGGAGAGGTGTCTCGGAGAAGCCGAGACGGAGAGGGGAGCGCCCTACGAAGGCCCCCTCTCCGTCCGCTTCGCGGCCACCTCTCCCCCGCCTTTGGCGGGGGGCGAGGAACCCAAGCTTTGATACGCCGGCGAGAACAGCGCCCCTCTGTCTTGCCCGTCCTCCGCAGCAACTGCGCTGCAGCTGCGGAGGGTGAACCGGACATCTCCCCTCGAGGGGAGATTGGCAGTGTCGCGGACGGCGCTTCCCTGAGGAGCGGATGTGACCTCGGAATCCGCCCAAACAAAAAGCCGGCGCACCTTGCGATGCGCGGGCTTTTTCTGGAAGAGGCTAAGGCGTTCAGCTCTTCAGCCTGGCATTGCAGAGGCTGTAATAACCGCCGCCCTTCTGGATCCAGCGAAGGCCGTTCAACGTACCCGCCTCCTTGTTGTCGTGGTAACCCTGCAGGCAGGTCTTCATCCGGGCCTTCGCGGGCCTTTCGGTCTTGAACTCGGCGGCGAGGGTGGTCGGGAATGTCACGCCCGCCGGCGCTACAGTGGGGGCGACCGCCGCGCTGGTTTCTTTTTTCGGCTGCTCAGCGGTTGCAGCCAAATCCGCGCTGACACTCTCCGCGGCGGACGTCGCGCACTTCTCCTTGCGGAAAGCGGCCCAGTCCATGCCGTTCAGAGTGCCACCTTCCTTGGCTGCCCGATAGGTCTCGCCGCATTCCTTCATCGTCAGTGCGCTTGCAGGCGCGGCGGTCCAAGCGACCAATGCCGTCACAGCCAACGCTGTCAATTTCAAACTGAACATAAGACCCTCCTGAGTGACAGTAATCTCGACGCCCTTTGTATACCGTTTGTTCCTGTTATGTTCAATCGGAATTTTGCAACTACCGATAGGCCTGCCGGTTGCAGTGTGGGCGAATCGATCATGCCCGCAGCTACGTCGATATGCAGATGCGAGGAAGGCCGCAGGCTCTTCGCCTGCAAAAAAGCCCGCGCATCTTGCGATGCGCGGGCCTTTTCTCTTCGATAATTCGGCGATCAGCTCTTCAGCTTGGCGTTGCAGAGACTGTAAAAGCCACCGCCCTTCTGGATCCACTTCAGGCCGTTCAGCGTGTTGGCATCCTTGTTGGCGTAGTACTGCTCGAGGCAGGTATGCATGCGGCCCTTGGCCGGGGTCTCGGTGGCGAATTTCGGCGAGATCGCCTTCGGGAAGGTCACGCCCTTCGGCGCGGCGACTGACGGTTTCGCCGGCTCGCTGGTATAGGTGGCTTCCGACGGCGCCGGCACGGTGTCGTCATCGTCGGCGCCGGCGCCGCACTCGGCCTTGCGGAAGTCGTTCCACTTCATGCCGTTCAGCTTGTTGGCGGTCTTGGCAGCCTGGTACTTGGTGCTGCACTCGGCCATGGTCAGGCCCTTGCCGCCGTCGGCAGCGGCGGTCGAAGTCTTGGTTGTCGCAGCCGGGGCGGCGGCAGCCGCGGCGGTTGCGCCAGGACCGCACTCGGCCTTGCGGAAGTCGTTCCACTTCATGCCGTTGAGCGTGCCGGCGGATTTTGCAGCCTGGTATTTGGCGCTGCACTCCTTGGAGCTCAGGCCCTTGGCTGCGTCATCGGCAGCGGCGGCCGTCTTTGCCTTCTTGGTCGTCTTGGTGTCGGCGGCCTTCGTATCGGTCGCCGCCTTGGTGTCGGTCGCGGCGGAGGCATCGCTGCCGCACTGCGCCTTGCGGAACTGGTTCCAGGTCTGGCCGGCGAGCGTTCCAGCATCCTTGGCCGCGTTATACTTGGTGCTGCACTCGGCCATGGTCAGCGCGTTGGCCGGTGCCGCCATGAACAAGGTTGCGACGGCGAGACCCGTCAAAGCTGCAAGTCTATGAATAAGCATGGCGTTTTCTCCCTTGCTGCCGCCAATAAGTGTCCCTATGCCAAATCAATAGCTCTCAATGTGCGGTTGCGCCAGATGCTTCCAGCACGAGGCCCGTCACAAAGTGTGTTGTTCCCGATAAGGTGATGAATCGCTCGGCATAGCCGCTACGCCGCCAAGGTTCTCCGTGCGAACGCATGACGAAAAGCTGCCCTCCGCTGACATACTACCCCTGCAGCGAGAAGAGTGTCGGGCTCTCGAGCCACGCGCACCGCCCACGACAATGTTTTTCTAAGGATTGGTAATATACAATCACGAAATTTGATGATCGGATGCGGCTCAATTGTGGCAATAGGGGCGGCTGAAAAACCGACGGGGACAGCAAGGCACATGGCAGGTCAGTATTTCGGCACAGACGGTATCCGCGGACGCRCCAACAAATTTCCGATGACRGCCGAGGTCGCCATGCGCGTCGGCATGGCCGCCGGGCTCTCGTTCCAGCGCGGCAATCATCGTCACCGCGTCGTGCTCGGCAAGGACACGCGGCTTTCCGGCTACATGATCGAGAACGCCATGGTCGCGGGCCTGTGCGCCGCCGGCATGGACGTGTTCCTGCTCGGCCCGATCCCGACGCCCGCCGTCGCCATGCTGGTGCGCTCGCTGCGCGCCGACATCGGCGTGATGATCTCGGCCTCGCACAATCCTTATTACGACAACGGCATCAAGCTGTTCGGTCCCGACGGCTACAAGCTTTCCGACGAGATCGAGGAGCGCATCGAGAGCATGCTCGACAAGGACATCGACCTTGCGCTCGCCGATTCCGACGGGCTCGGCCGGGCCAAGCGCGTCGATGGCGTGCATGACCGCTATATCGAATTCGCCAAGCGCACGCTGCCGCGCTCGATGTCGCTCTCGGGCCTGAGGATCGTCGTCGACTGCGCCAACGGCGCGTCCTACAAGGTGGCGCCCGAGGCGCTGTGGGAACTCGGCGCCGAGGTGGTGGCGATCAATGTCGAGCCGAACGGCTTCAACATCAACAAGGAGTGCGGCTCGACCCATCCGGCCGGCCTGCAGAAGAAGGTGCACGAGGTGCGCGCCGACATCGGCATCGCGCTCGACGGCGATGCCGACCGTGTCGTCATCGTCGACGAGAACGGAGCGATCGTCGACGGCGACCAGATCATGGCGCTGATCGCCGAATCCTGGCACCAGAGCGGACGACTGGCCGGCGGCGGCGTCGTTTCCACCGTGATGTCCAATCTCGGCCTGGAACGTTTCCTCGGCGACATGAAGCTGCAGCTCCATCGCACCAAGGTCGGCGACCGCTATGTGGTCGAGCATATGCGCGCGCATGGCTTGAATGTCGGCGGCGAGCAGTCGGGCCACATCGTGCTTTCCGATTTCTCGACCACCGGCGATGGCCTGGTCTCGGCCTTGCAGGTGCTGGCCTGCATCAAGCGGCAGAACCGCCCGGTCAGCGAGCTGTCGAAGAAGTTCGAGCCGGTGCCGCAGCTTCTGAAGAATGTCCGCATCTCCGGCGGCAAGCCGCTGGAGGAAGCGCCGGTCAAGGCGGCGATCGAGGAGGGACGCAACCGGCTCGGAACGTCCGGCCGCCTCGTCATCCGGCCCTCGGGCACCGAGCCGCTCATCCGCGTGATGGCCGAGGGCGACGATCCGCAACTGGTCGAAGCGGTGGTCAACGACATCGTCGGCATTCTTCAGGAAACCCGCAGCGCCGCCTGAACCCGGCCGCAGTTCCCCTCAACCGCAAAGCCCGCCGTCAGGCGGGCTTTTTCGTCGCCAGGCAGGCCGTTCGGACAACGGCGTTCGCTCTAAAATTGTATAGATTCGTGGTTAATCGGTACGGTTAAACGGCCTTTAACCTTTGCAATTCATTATCCACACCCGAGGCAACCATCTTCGGGCGTCGTCCCGAGGCTTCTTAGGGGTGACAGCATGTTCAATATAAAGAGAATGGCAGTGCTTGCCGCGCTGTTCGCGGGGCTGGCCGGCCCGGCGCTGGCGGCCGATCTTCCGCAGCCGATCGAAGAGGCGCCGCCGCCGGTCGTCGAAGCGCAGCCCGTCGATGTCGGCGGCTGGTACATCCGCGGCGATCTCGATTATCATTGGTCCCGCTTCGGCGGCGCCGACTACATCACTTACGGGGCCGCGCCCCAGACTCAGGGCAGCTTCGCCACGGGCTCCCTCAAGGGCGCCTTATCTGCGGGCGCTGGCATCGGCTACCAAGTGAACCAGTATTTTCGCACCGATCTCACCGCGGACTGGATGAGCAAGTCAAACTTCCGCGGCTCGACGGTCGGCTTCTGCGGCGGCGGCGTGCCCTGTACTTCCGTCGACACCTCCTCCTATTCGGCGCTGCTGCTTCTGGCCAACGCCTATGTCGATATCGGTACCTGGCACGGCATCACGCCCTATGTCGGCGCCGGTATCGGTGGCGCTTGGGTCAAGTGGGACACGCTTCACAACAGCGACGACGATGGCGACTTCTTCCATCGCGGGGGAAAGGGCTGGCGCTTCGCCTATGCCCTCATGGCCGGTGCCTCCTACTGCCTGACGGATCGCGTCAAGCTGGACGTTGGCTACCGCTACAGCCATATCAATGGCGGCAAGATGTTCGAATACGCCTCGGACAGCAATGTTGGCCCCGGCTACGATCGTGGCATCAACGTGCATGAAGTGCGTGGCGGCCTCCGCTACCAGTTCGGCGGCCAGTCGGACTGCGCGCCGCCGCCGGAGCCCTACGTTCCGCCGGAACCGATCTACACCAAGTAATCGCTTCCTGGATCCTCGAATTCAAAGCCGCCCGGCGCCAGCCGGGCGGCTTTTCGTTTGTGCGACGCCGGTAATATCGATCGAATCAATTCGGTAACCGGCTGTCATCCTTAACCGGCACTTAACCACTATGGTTAACAATGGGATCTTGAAACGGCGCCCGCGTTCGTGATTGGCGCCAATTTCAGGAGCCGGGGACCATGACATTAAGATCGCGTATCGCGTCAGCGCTTGCCGCAATCATCCTGCTGCCGATGACGCCGGCGCTGGCGGCGGACTACGATCCGCCGATCTATGTCGACCAGGCGCCGGATTACCAGCCGGTCGAGGTCGGCTCGGGCTGGTACCTGCGCGGCGATGTCGCTTATCTGCCGCAGAAGAGCTTTAAGAACGGGAGTTTCACCTTCCCCTCAACGATTAACAACGAAAGCTTCAGTGAGAGCGAGAAGGCATATTTCGCCAGTATCGGCTTCGGATATCATTTTAACGACTATCTCCGCGCCGATCTCAACCTCGGCTACCTGCCCGGCAACAAAGCCAGCTTCAGCTATGACGACAGAACGGTCGTGGTGGCGCCGGCAACGTCGACCGTGGGAGATGGAAGCCTCAAGAACTATGCCTTCTCAGGCATATTGAACGGCTATGTCGACCTTGGAACATATGTCGGCGTCACGCCCTATATTGGCGCCGGCATCGGTATCGTGCAAAGCAAATACAGCCTTTCGGCGGACTATTCCACCAACAATAGCGATCCAAGCGACGACTTCTCCATACGCAGCAGCAAAACCAAATATTCCCTGGCATACACATTGAACGCCGGCCTTGCCTACCAGGTCTCGAAGAATGTCCTGATCGATCTTGGCTATCAGTATTTCTCCGCGCCCGACGCCGAATATGTCACGGCCGCAAGCCTGAATTCCTTCCCGATCCACAAAGGCATCAGCAATCACCAGGTCAAGCTCGGCCTGCGCTACGACCTCTGGTAAAGCGAAACGGACTCCGAAATGCCACGGCGGGCCAACGGCTCGCCGTTTTTATTTCGAGGTGCGCACACTGGTCATAGGGAATATCCCGACAGCGACAAAAACTTTGCTCTTGACGCCGAAGCCTTGAGCGCATATCGCCGTTCGTGGGCCACCCCTCCCCAACGAGGGGCCACTATCTGGAAGGATAGACCACGATGACGACACCTACCAAGCCCGGACTCCGTCCGGCAAACCCCAATTTCTCTTCAGGTCCCTGCGCAAAACGTCCCGGCTGGTCGGCCGAGGCGCTGAAAGCCGCCGCACTCGGGCGCTCGCACCGCGCCAAGATCGGCAAGGCCAAGCTCGAACAGGCGATCGAGCTGACGCGCGAAATCCTCAAGGTTCCCGCGAGCTATCGCATCGGCATCGTGCCGGCGTCGGACACCGGCGCGGTCGAGATGGCGCTATGGTCGCTGCTCGGCGAGCGCGGCGTCGACATGGTCGCCTGGGAGAGCTTTGGCTCCGGCTGGGTGACGGATGTCGTCAAGCAGCTCAAGCTCGCCGACGTGCGCAAATTCGAGGCCGGCTACGGCAAGCTGCCCGACCTCAAGCAGGTCGATTTCGACCGCGACGTCGTCTTCACCTGGAACGGCACCACCTCGGGCGTGCGCGTGCCCAACGGCGATTTCATTCCCGCGAACCGCAAGGGCCTGACCATCTGCGACGCCACCTCGGCGGCGTTCGCGCAAAGGCTCGACTTCGAGAAGCTCGATGTCGTCACCTTCTCCTGGCAGAAGGTGCTGGGCGGCGAGGGCGCGCATGGCATGCTGATCCTGTCGCCCCGCGCCGTCGAGCGACTGGAGACCTACAAGCCGGCCTGGCCGCTGCCGAAGATCTTCCGCCTCACCTCGGGCGGCAAGCTGATCGAGGGCATCTTCAAGGGCGAGACCATCAACACGCCATCGATGCTGTGCGTGGAGGACTATCTCGATGCGCTCCACTGGGCGAAATCGATCGGCGGGCTCGATGCGCTGATCGCCCGCGCCGACGCCAATGCCGCGGTGCTCGACCGGTTTGTTGAGACGTCGCCGTGGCTCGGTCATCTTGCCGTCGATCCGGCGACACGCTCGAACACGTCCGTGTGTCTCTCCTTCACCGATCCTGACGTCGCGGCGCTCGACGCCGACGGCCAGGCGGCTTTCGCCAAGGGCATCGTGTCAGCGCTCGACAAGGAAGGCGTCGCTTACGACATCGGCTCCTATCGCGATGCCCCGCCCGGCCTGCGCATCTGGTGCGGCGCAACCGTCGAGACCTCCGATCTCGAAGCGCTGCTGCCCTGGCTCGACTGGGCCTTCGCCACGCAGAAGGCATCGCTGAAAGCAGCGGCCTGAAATCCGTGGCGGCCTGCGGGCCGCCATTTCCCGACATTTCCACGTCAAGGAGGCCGCAATGACGCCCCGCGTTCTCGTTTCGGATAAACTTTCCACCACCGCCGTGCAGATCTTCAAGGATCGCGGCATCGACGTCGACTATCTGCCCGATCTCGGCAAGGACAAGGAAAAGCTCGCCGAGGTGATCGGCCAGTATGACGGCCTCGCCATCCGCTCGGCGACCAAGGTCACCGAGAAGCTGATCAATGCCGCCACCAGGCTCAAGGTCGTCGGCCGCGCCGGCATCGGCGTCGACAATGTCGATATCCCGGCCGCCAGCCGCAGGGGTATCATCGTGATGAACACGCCCTTCGGCAATTCGATCACCACGGCGGAGCACGCGGTCGCCATGATCTTCGCGCTGGCGCGCCAGATCCCGGAGGCCAACGCCTCGACGCATGCGGGAAAATGGGAAAAGAACCGCTTCATGGGCATCGAGATCACCAGCAAGACGCTGGGCGTGATCGGCTGCGGCAATATCGRCTCGATCGTCGCCACGCGCGGCGTCGGCCTGAAGATGCATGTGATTGCCTTCGACCCGTTCTTGTCGGACAGCCGCGCCGAGGAGCTCGGCGTCCAGAAGGTCGAGCTCGACGAGCTCTTCGCCCGCGCCGACTTCATCACCTTGCACACGCCGCTGACCGACAAGACGCGCAACATCATCGACGCGGCCGCGATCGCCAAGATGAAGGACGGCGTTCGCATCATCAATTGCGCCCGCGGCGGGCTGGTCGTCGAGGCCGACCTGGTCGCCGCGCTGAAGAGCGGCAAGGTGGCCGGCGCCGGCATCGACGTGTTCGAGGTCGAGCCGGCGGAAAACAACCCGCTGTTCGGCATGGAGAATGTCGTGGCGACCCCGCATCTCGGCGCCTCGACCACCGAGGCGCAGGAGAATGTCGCGCTGCAGGTGGCCGAGCAGATGAGCGACTATCTGATCAAGGGCGCGGTCTCCAACGCCATCAACATGCCCTCGATCACCGCGGAGGAGGCGCCGCGGCTGAAACCCTTCGTCAAGCTCGCCGAAGTGCTCGGCGCCTTTGTCGGCCAGGTCACCGAGGACCCGATCAAGGAGGTCGAGATCCTGTTCGACGGCTCGACCGCGACGATGAACACGCGCGCGCTGGTGAGCGCGGCGCTCGCAGGCCTGATCCGGCCGCAGGTCGCCGACGTCAACATGGTGTCGGCGCCGATCATGGTGAAGGAGCGCGGCATCATCGTCGCCGAGGTCAAGCGCGACAAATCGGGCGTGTTCGACGGCTATATCAAGCTCACCGTCAAGACCGAGCACATGACGCGCTCGATCGCCGGCACCTGCTTCTCCGACGGCAAGCCGCGCTTCATCCAGATCAAGGGCATCAATCTCGACGCCGAGGTCGGCCAGCACATGCTCTACACGACCAATGCCGACGCGCCCGGCATCATCGGCCTGCTCGGCACGGTGTGCGGCGAGAATGGCGTCAACATCGCCAACTTCCAGCTCGGCCGTAACCGGCCTGGCGGCGATGCGATCGCGCTGCTCTATCTCGACGCGCCGTTTCCGGAAAAAGTGCTGGAGCAGGTGCGGGGGCACAAGTCGATCGACTCGGCGAAGCGGCTCCGCTTCGACGTCGGCGGCGAGTGAACGCGCCGGGCGATTGAAATTGAAACGCCCCGCCTGGGACAGCAGCGGGGCGTTTCAATTCTGTCAGGCCTTGATCGACCTCACTTGCAGGGGAAGCCGGGCGCGATCTTGCACTGGGGCTTGTGCGGCTTGGGCGGGCGCGGCCGTTGCGGCTTGTGCGGCCAGTGCGGGCGGTAATGCGGCGGGCGAACGACGATGCGCGGCTGCACGATCACGGGTCGAACGACGTGGGAACGCTCGAGGTAATTCGCGCTCGCCCAGCCGTGAATCCCGGCCGCATCAATCGAGCACCAGCTGCCCTGGCAAAGGTTCAGCGTCACCCTCTGGCCCGCCGGCAAGGTTGCGATCTTCGCATAGTGCGTGCCCGGGCCGCTGCGCACATTCAGCGATGTCGTGGTGTGGGCGACCGTGGCCGCCGACGCCGATGCGGGAAAGGCCGCGAGGCCGACAACGGCGCCGATCAGCGCCAAGAACATCCGGAAATTCATGGTTCCCTCTCTGGTCGATGAAAAACAACCCGGCCGTGGCATCTGTTCGTCGAAAGTTGAGAGAGTCAATGCCGCCACAGGCTTTGGTATATCGAAAATATCAATATCCTTAGTGGGATAGAAGTTGCTGACGACTGCTTGGAACATTATGCGGCAGATATCATCCGGTCTGCAGCACTGTTCTGCTGCCGCTGTATTCGGCAAGGGCAATGCCGCCGAGGACAAGCGCCAGCGCGAAAGCCTGATAGGGCTGAAACTGCTCGCCGACGATCAGCACCGAAAGCAGCGTGCCGAAGATCGGCACCAGGTTGATGAACAGTCCGGCGCGGTTGGCGCCGATCAGCTCGTTGCCCTTGATGTAGAAGATCTGCGCGATGACGGAGGCGCCGAGCGCCGTGTAGAGCGTCAGCGCCCATCCGTGCGCGTCCGGCACG
Organism: Mesorhizobium sp. LCM 4577; assembly: GCF_001854795.2. Classification (NCBI taxonomy): domain Bacteria; kingdom Pseudomonadati; phylum Pseudomonadota; class Alphaproteobacteria; order Hyphomicrobiales; family Phyllobacteriaceae; genus Mesorhizobium; species Mesorhizobium sp. LCM 4577. The sequence continues at coordinate 107,006 of NZ_MDDU01000007.1, forward strand.
ATGACGCGGCCGGCCACGATCTCCCAGATGAAGAAAGGCACCGAGGTCAGAAGCGCCGAGATCGATAAGGCGAGCATCAGGCTTTGCCAGCGAATGGCGGGTTTCAGGCGCAGCCCGACCGAATAGAGGCTGTAGCAAAGCACCGCGACGAGCATGATGGCGTCGCCGAAATTGAGGTCGAGCTTCAGCAGCTGACGAAGGTCGCCATGGCTCGCGGTCAGCGCGACACCGACGATGGTGAGCGCGACGCCGACGATCTGCAAAGCCTGAACGCGCATCCGGAAGAAGATGAAATTGGCGAGGATGATGACGATCGGGATCGCGGCCTGCTCGATCGAGACGTTGATGGCGGTCGTGTAGTTGAGCGCGGTGTAGAAAATGACGTTGAAGAATGTAAAGCCGCAGGTGCCGAGAGCCGCGACCAGCCGCCAGTGCCTGCGCAGCTTTGGCCAGTCTTCGCGCAGCGGCCGCCAACCGAAGGGCAGCAGGATCAGCACCGCCATCACCCAGCGCAGGAACACCAGCATCATCGGGGAGACATGGCCGACGGCAAGCTTGCCCGCCACCGAGTTGCCGCCCCATAGCAGCATGGTCGACAGAAGCAGAAGATAGGCGGCTCGGTGCATCGGCAAATCCGGCGCGGCGCAATGCGTTAAAGGGTCAAGGCCGGGGTAGTGCGGCAGCGGCGGCAAGTAAATGATGCGAAAGCCGGATTTTGTTATGCCTGAACCGGGTTGACGTTCGCCGGCGGCGCCTTTTTGATCCGACTCCTGGCCGGAGCATAATATCCTCAGAAGGCCGGTAGTCGCCTTTGCGTTCGCCGGCCTTCGGTTCGGGGGTGACGTGCCAAAGGATGGTTTCGGCGGCAAAGAAAGGGTCGCGCCGGCCGGCGCTTGACGCTATAGAGGCCTGTCGTTTCAGGCCGCCCGCGCGGCATTTCAAGGGAAAAGAACATGGCCAATGTGGTGGTCGTCGGCTCGCAGTGGGGCGACGAAGGCAAGGGCAAGATCGTCGACTGGCTGTCGGAACGGGCCGATGTGGTCGTGCGCTTCCAGGGAGGCCACAATGCCGGCCATACGCTGGTCGTCGACGGCAAGGTCTACAAGCTGTCGCTGCTGCCCTCGGGCGTGGTCAGGCAGGGCAAGCTTTCGATCATCGGCAATGGCGTGGTGTTCGATCCGCATGCCTTCGTCGCCGAAGCCAAGAAGCTCAAGGAACAGGGCGTGGAGGTCACGCCGGAGCGCCTGAAAATAGCCGAAAACACCGCGCTTATCCTGTCGCTGCACCGGGAGCTGGACGGATTCCGCGAAGACGCCGCTTCGAATTCCGGAACCAAGATTGGCACGACCCGCCGCGGCATCGGCCCCGCCTATGAGGACAAGGTGGGCCGCCGCGCGGTGCGGGTGATGGATTTGGCGGATTTGGAAACGCTCCCCTTGAAGGTCGACAGGCTGCTGACGCACCACAACGCGCTTCGCCGCGGGCTAGGCCATCCGGAAGTGACGCATGAGGCGATCATGCAGGAGGTGACTTCGGTGGCCGCCGAGATCCTGCCTTATATGGACCGCGTCTGGAAGGTGCTCGACGACAAGCGCCGCGCCGGCGAGCGCATCCTGTTCGAGGGCGCGCAAGGCACGCTGCTCGACATCGACCACGGCACCTATCCCTTCGTCACCTCGTCCAACACCGTGGCGGGCCAAGCGGCAGCCGGTTCCGGCGTCGGCCCCGGCGTCATCGGCTACGTGCTMGGCATCACCAAGGCCTACACGACGCGCGTCGGCGAGGGACCGTTCCCGACCGAGCAGAAGAACGAGATCGGCGAGTTCCTCGGCACGCGCGGCCACGAATTCGGCGTCGTCACCGGACGCAAGCGGCGCTGCGGCTGGTTCGATGCGGTGCTGGTGCGTCAGGCCGTCGCCGTCAACGGCATCAAGGGCATCGCGCTCACCAAGCTCGACGTGCTGGACGGGCTCGACGAGATCAAGGTCTGCACCGRCTACCGGCTCGACGGCGAGACGATCGATTACCTGCCGGCCAGCCAGGGCGCGCAAGCGCGGGTCGAACCCATCTACGAGACCCTCGAAGGCTGGAAGGGAACCACGGCCGGCGCCAGAAGCTGGAACGATTTGCCGGCGCAAGCCGTCAAGTATGTCCGCTATATCGAGGAGCTGATCGGCGCCCCGGTGGCGCTGCTCTCCACCAGCCCCGAACGGGACGACACAATACTTGTGACCGACCCGTTTCAAGACTAGTTTCGCAGCCCTTCCCGGCGCTATGGCTGATTTGCGGCCGGCGGGAAAAAGAATGCAGGTCACCTGACGCATGGCAGATTTCGTTAGTGTTCTGAAAAAGCAGCTCGAGAAGAAGGGGGATCCTTCGTTCGAGGTGCGCAAGCAGATATACGACGGTGCCCGCGCGGTGCTGGCGAAGAAGCTCGCCGAATATTCCCCGCCGCTGGCACCCGATGTCGTCAGCAAGCAGAAGCGCTCGCTGGAAGACGCCATCTCCAGCGTCGAGCGCGACTATGTCAAACGCGTTCCGGCCGAGGATCCGCTGGCGGAACTGGAGCATATCTTCTCTTCCATCGACCGCAACAGGAACCAGCCGAACCACTCCCGCCAGCCGGCGGCGCCTGTGGCTGCGAAGCCGGATCCGTTCAAATCCGAACCGTTCAAGCCGGCGGCCCCGCCCGCCAGGACGGAACCGAGCTGGCAAAGCGCGCCGAAGGCGGAGCCCGCGCCGCAGGACCCTGCGAAGGCCGAGCCAGCCTGGCAGAACACGGCAAGGACCGAGCCAAGCTGGCAGGCAGCGCCGAAGGCGGAGCCTGCCTGGCAGAAGGCGACGCCGCCGATGCCATCGCCGCGCGAAGACGATGTGGGCGTGGCCGGCATGGACGATGCCGACGATGGCGGCGATGTCTTTGCCAGCGATGAGCAGCCGGCCGACACCTTCCAGCGCCTGCGGCCACAGCCGCAGGAGCGCAAGCGCGGCTATGGCGGCTTGATCGCCGCTCTCATCGCGCTCCTGGTGCTGGCGGGCGGCGGCTACGGCATATGGCTGAACAAGAACGCGTTCGGCTCGCTCTTCGGCCTTGGCGGCGGCAGCAAGACGGTCTCGACCGAGCCTCTGGTGAAGCCGGCTCCGGCCAAGCCCGCCACCGAGACGGCCGCCGCGCCGGCCCCCGCCGCCAGCGAGCCCGCGGAGACGACCAAGTTCACACAACGCCTGACGCCCGAGGGCAAGGAGACCGATCCCGGCCCCGCCGGCGGACAGGCCACGATCGGCGAGGGCGAATCCGTCGCGGCGCTGACGTCGCGGCCGCCGGCCGCGCCGACAACGGCGCCAGCGACGACCCCGCCTGCTGCGGCCACGCAAACGCCTGGCGCGCCTGCCGGAGGAACAGCGCCGGCGACCGACGCGGCCAATCCGACCCCGCCGGCGGCCGGAACCGCACCGCCAGCGGCAGGCGCCACGCCGCCCGCGGCTGGAGCAACGCCGCCGGCCGCAGGCACGACGCCGCCCGCGCCGGCGACCGCCGAGGCGACCGTGCCGGTCGGGCAGAAGGCGATCTTCTATGAGGAGCGCACGAGCACCCAGCAGGGCACGGCCGAGCCCGGCAGCATCGTCTGGTCGCTGGTGCAGGAATCGCCCGGCGGCGACCTGCCGCCGGAACCGGCGATCCGCGCCGAGGCGACGATCCCCGGCAAGAACATCCAGTTGCGCATGACGATCCGGCGCAACACCGACCAGACCTTGCCGGCCAGCCACATCATCGAGATGATCTTCCTGACGCCGGAAGGGTTTGACGGCGGCGGCGTCGATAACATCCTGCGCATAGCCATGAAGAGCTCCGAGCAGGATGCCGGCAGCCCGCTGATCGGCATTCCGGCCAAGATCGCCGACGGCTTCTTCCTCGTCGCGCTCAACGACACCAAGGCGGACGAGGACGCCAACCTGACGCTGCTTCGAGGCCAGGACTGGATCGACGTGCCGGTGGTCTACAAGACCGGACGCCGCGCGCTGCTGACCATGGAAAAGGGCATCCCGGGCGAGAAAGTGTTCGACGAGGCGCTGAAGGCCTGGGCGACGAAGACGTCGGGGTGAGGGGCAGCGGCGGTTTAAGCCGCCGCCGCTCAGAAGCCCTGAAACAGCATGTCGAGCGCGGCGACGATCTCGTCGTGGTGGCTTATGAGGTTGGTTCGATTTTCACCGAGTTCGGTCGCAGCCACTGTCGCGATCAGGTGAGTAGCCATCACCATCTTGCGCCCATTGATCTCGAAGACCGGATGCAGCTTGCGCATCGGCGAAGGCGTCGAGGTCAGCGGCAGAAGCGGAACGACGACCCTAGTCTTGAAGTGGTCGAGCAGGCCGGATTGAACATCGAGCAAATAGCCGCCTTCGATGCCGCTGGCGAAGACGTCGTAGCGCGCCATCAGAATTGCCGATGCTCGGCGAGCGGGATGCCATGCTTGTCGACATAGTCGTTCCAGGCCTCCATCGTCGCACGGTTCTCAAGCTTCCACAGCCGCGTTTTCTCCGCAGCAACCGCTTCCGCTATACCGGCTTCCGCGGCACGCGAGACATTCACGTTGAGCCCCTTGGCTTCCGCCATAAGTTGAGAATCGATCGACAGATTAGCCGGTTGACGGACCGCGTTCGCTGCTATCTTGCGCATGATGGCGTCCTCATTATGCGCATATCTTATGCGCACGGTACCGCCTTTGCAATGAACGCGGTATTACCCCTCCATCTCCTCCCGCAGCATCTCCAGCTCCAGCCACTCTTCCTCGAGTGCGGCAAGCGTCGTGCGCTCCTTGTCGAGCGCGGCGATGGTCTTCTGGAACGAGACGGGATCGCGCTCGTAGAAGGCGGGGTCGGCGATGTTGTTCTCCAGCCGCGAGATCGAGGCCGTCACCGCCTCGATCTTCTTCGGCAGGGAGTCCAGCGCGAACTTCTGCTTGAAGGAGAGCTTTTTCGCTGGACCCTTGGGTGCTGTCTGTTCGGCTTTCGGCGAAGCCTCGGCGGTCTCGGCCTTCGACCTTGCCTTGCGGTCTTCTAGCTTCGAGCCGCCGCGCTGCGCCAGCATGTCGGAATAGCCGCCGGCATATTCGATCCAGCGGCCGTTGCCCTCTGGCGCGATCACGCTGGTGACGGTGCGGTCGAGGAAGTCGCGGTCGTGGCTGACCAGGATCACCGTGCCGGCAAAGCCCGCGACCAATTCCTGCAGCAGTTCCAACGTCTCCATGTCGAGATCGTTGGTCGGCTCGTCGAGCACCAGAAGGTTCGCCGGCCGCGCCAGAACGCGGGCCAGCAGCAGCCGCGCCCGCTCGCCGCCGGAAAGCTCGCGCACCGGCGTGCGCGCCTGCTCGGGCTTGAACAGGAAATCCTTCATGTAGGAGACGACATGGCGCTGCTCGCCATTGACGAGCAGGTTCTCGCCGCGCCCGTCGGTCAGGTAGTGCGCCAGCGTCTCCTGCGGGTCGACGGCCTCGCGTTTCTGATCGAGCGTCGCGATCTCGAGATTGACACCGAGCCGCACGGTGCCGGCATCCGGCGCCAGCTCTCCGGTCAGCATCTTCAGCAATGTCGTTTTGCCCGCGCCGTTCGGGCCGACCAGGCCGACGCGGTCGCCGCGCTGGATGCGGGTCGAGAACCCTTTGACCACGGTGAGGTCGCCAAAGCTCTTGTCGATGGCCTTGGCTTCGATCACCAGCTTGCCGGATTCGGCGGCGTCGCTCGCCACCATGGTGGCGGTGCCCTCGGCGCCGCGATGGCTGCGGAAGCGCTGGCGCATGGTCTGCAATTCGCCGAGCCGGCGCATGTTGCGCTTGCGCCTGGCGGTCACGCCGTAGCGCAGCCAGTGCTCCTCGCGCACGATCTGGCGGCCGAGCTTGTGCTGCTCGCGCTCCTCCTCCTCCAGCACCTGGTCGCGCCACTCCTCGAAATGCGCGAAGCCCTTGTCCAGGCGCCGCGTCTGGCCGCGGTCGAGCCAGACGGTGGCGCGCGAGACGCGCTCGAGAAAGCGGCGGTCGTGCGAGATCAGGATCACCGCGGAAGAGGTGCGGGCAAGCTCTTCTTCCAGCCACTCGATGACCGAGAGATCGAGATGGTTGGTCGGCTCGTCGAGCAAAAGGATGTCGGGCTCGGGCGCCATGACACGGGCTAGCGCAGCGCGGCGCGCCTCGCCGCCTGAAAGATCGTTCGGCCGCTCCTCGCCGGTGAGGCCGAGATGTTCCATCAGATAGGTGGCGCGATGCGGATCGTCGGCCGGGCCGAGGCCGGCTTCGACATAGGCGCGCACGCTGGCGAAACCGTCCATGTCGGGCATCTGCGGCAGATAGCGGACCGTGGCCGAGGGTTGGCGGAAGACCTCGCCGTCCTGCGGCTCGATCATGCCGGCGGCGATCTTGAGCAGCGTCGACTTGCCCGAGCCATTGCGGCCGACCAGCGCGATCTTCTCGCCGGCGGATGCGCTGAGCGCCGCGCCGTCGAGCAGCGGCGTGCCGCCGAAGGTCAGTTTAATGCCGTCGAGGTTGAGGAGTGGCGGCGCCATATCAGCTTTCTGGAAGAGGATAAGGGTGGGCCAGAAGCAGCGCCCGGCCGCGCTCCAGCGCGATGCCGAGCCGCCCTTTGACCTCGTTTGATATAGTGAGCGAGGAGCCGAACGCCACCTCGACGCGGTCGAGCGGCCATTTGGCGCCGGTCACAGTCAGGCCGCCAAGCTCGGAGAAGCCGAGCACCGAAAACAAGGTGCCCTCATCATAGTCGAAGCTCGATTTGCCGGGCAGGATCGGAACGCCTTCCTGCGCGCCGCTCGTCAGCAGCACCCGCGTGCCGGCGGCGGCCAGCCGCACGGCCAGCGCCAGATGCAGGACGGCATGGTCGGCGCGCTTGCCGCCAAAGGCTCCGGCCAGCACCAGGCTGGTGGCGCCGCGCTGAAGCGCTTCCGCTATGGCGAGCTCTCCGTCGGTCATGTCCTTCTCGGCCGGGAAGACTTTTCGCGGAACGGCGGCGAGATCATCCGGCAGGTTGGCCGGCACCGAATCGAAATCGCCAACCCAGAGTTCCGGGACGATATCCAGCAAGCGGGCATGGCCGATGCCGGCGTCGGCGGCGATGACGCGCGAGCCAGTGATCTGGCGTTCGAGCCGGGGCGTGCGGATGAGTTCGCCGCCAAGCAGGATGGTGAATGTGCCCATGGGCGTCGCCCTTACCAGCCCACCGGGCGAAACGGAAGCCGGATGCAGTGCGCTTCGGTTGCGAACCCTGCCGGCGAACATTAGCTGCCCGGCAAAACTTCCGCTTGCGCGCCGCTTCGGCCGGGCCTATCTGTCGAAACGCTCTAACGGGGTGCCGGACGTGATCCGGCTGAGAGGCGATCAAGCCAACCCGCTGAACCTGATCCGGTTTGTACCGGCGGAGGGATTAGACGTTTCGGACCATCCGGCGCCTCAATTCCTTGTCACTCGAACGAAGGAGGCGCCGATGCGCGCAATGCTGTCCAATCTCATTCTCGCAACCGGCCTTGTTGCGCTTCTGGCGGGCGTCGCGCCTGCCRAGGCCAAGGACAAGCTCACCGTCTATACTTATGAAAGCTTCACCGCCGATTGGGGACCCGGACCGGCCGTGAAGAAGGAATTCGAGGCCGAATGCGGCTGCGATCTCGAATTCGTCTCGGTGGCCGACGGTGTGGCGCTGCTCAACCGCGTCAAGCTCGAAGGCGCCGGCACCAAAGCCGATGTCGTGCTTGGCCTCGACACCAATCTGACGGCGGACGCGAAGGCGAGCGGCCTCTTCGCGCCGCATGGCGAAGTCTCCGGGATCAATGTGCCCGGAGGCTGGAGCGACGACACTTTCGTGCCCTTCGACTATGGCTATTTCGCCGTCGTCTACGACACGCAGAAGCTGAAAGTCCCGCCGAAGAGCCTGAAGGAGCTGGTGGAAGGCAGCGGCACCGACAAGATCGTCATCCAGGATCCGCGCACCTCGACGCCCGGCCTTGGCCTGCTTTTGTGGGTGAAGTCTGTCTATGGCGACAAGGCGCCGGAAGCCTGGGCCAAGCTCAAGACCAAGGTCCTGACGGTGACGCCGGGCTGGAGCGAGGCCTATGGCCTGTTCACCAAGGGCGAGGCTCCGATGGTGCTCTCCTACACCACCTCGCCGGCCTACCACATGGTGGCCGAGAACACCGAGCGCTACCAGGCGGCCTCCTTCGAGGAGGGCGAATACCTGCAGATCGAGGTTGCCGGCATCACCACGGCCGGCGCGAAGAACCCGCTGGCGCAGAAATTCATCGCCTTCATGACCGGACCGAAGTTCCAGGACGTCATTCCGGAGACCAACTGGATGTTCCCGGCCGGCAAGACCGACAAGCCGCTCAACCCGGCCTTCGACAAGCTGGTGAAGCCGACCAAGACCTTGCTGTTCAGTCCTGAGGAAGTGGCGGCCAACCGCAAGGCCTGGGTGGATGAGTGGCTGGCGGTGATGAGCAAGTAGGGCTGCGATGCTTGCGCCAAGGCCCCCCTCTCTGTCCTGCCGGACATCTCCCCCTCAAGGGGGGAGATTGGCTGTCACGCCGACTTTCGCCAATCTCCAATGCTGCAGGACTAAGCGGGGCGTCGAAGCTGCTAATCTCCCCCCTAGAGGGGGAGATGGCCGGCAGGCCAGAGGGGGGCGCGAAGGAACGCGGCGTTCGCTGAATCTCAACAAGGTGCAGCGTGCACGCCACGCGTGACTCCCGCATAACCGCTGGCGTCATCGCTCTTGCAGCAATCGCCATCCTCATCGGCGGCGCCTTCGCCGGCCTCGCCATCGAAGGCGCGCATGACCTCTCCGGCGCTGCCGCCGCCTTCGACAGCTATCTCTTTCGCGTCGCCCGCTTCACGCTTTGGCAGGCGGCTCTCTCGACGCTCCTGTCGGTCGCGCCGGCGCTGCTCGTGGCGCGCGCCTTGTCCCGGCATCCAGCCTTTCCCGGCCGCCGACTGATCCTGCAACTGTTCACCGTGCCGCTGGCATTGCCGGCAATCGTCGCCGCGCTCGGCATATTGGCGCTCTACGGTCGCGCCGGGTACTTTGCCGGCGTCTTCGCCGGGCTTGGCGGCGGAGAATGGCCCGGCATCTACGGCCTCTCCGGCATCCTGGTCGCGCATGTCTTCTTCAACCTGCCCTTGGCGACGCGCCTGTTCCTGGAGTCGCTGGGCACCATTCCCGCCGACCAGTGGCGACTGGCGAGCCAGCTTGGGATGAGCGCCCGCCCGGCCTTCCGGCTGATCGAATGGCCGGTGCTGCGCGCGGCCTTGCCGGGGATCGCCGGACTGGTCTTCATGCTCTGCATCACCTCCTTCACCATCGTGCTGACGCTGGGCGGCGGTCCGGCCGCGACGACGCTGGAGGTCGCCATCTACCAGGCGCTGCGCTTCGATTTCGATCCCGCGCGCGCCGTGGTGCTGACGCTGTTGCAGATCGCGCTGACCTTCATCGTGGTCGTCGCTCTCACGCGGCTCGGCGCCAACGCCGTCGGCGACGCCAATCTGCCGGTGGCGCCGCGCCGCTACCTTTCGGCGGGCCGCATGGAGAGCGTGCTGAATGGCGGCCTCATCGTGCTTGCCCTGCTGTTCGTCGCCGGACCGATGGCGGCGACGGTGGTTTCAGGTCTGGAGGCCGATCTCGGCCGATTGGCGGGCGAGGAGGCGGTGCGCCGCGCGACGCTCACCAGCGCGGGCCTTGCTTTGCTTGCGGCGCTGCTCAGCGTGACCTTGTCGCTGGCGCTGATCGCGGCGCGGCGCGCGCTGGCCCTGCGGCGCCGTGCCGGCAGCGCCATGTCGCTGCTCGAGCACGCCGCCGACACCGGAGCCGGCTTCGTGCTCGTCGTGCCGCCGATCGTGCTTGGCGCCGGCTGGTTCCTGGCGTTGCGCAGCATCACCGATGTCTTCGCCATCGCGCCGGTCATGGTCGTCGCCGTCAATGCGGTGATGGCCATGCCCTTCGCCATCCGCGCCATTCGCCCGGCCTATGATGCGGCGAGCGAACGCCATGAGCGGCTTTGCCTGGCGCTCGGCATATCCGGCTGGACCCGGCTCAGCCTGATCGACTGGCCGTCGCTGAGGCGGCCCTTGGCCACCGGATTCGCCTTCGCCATGGCGCTGTCGCTCGGCGATCTCGGGGTGATCGCGCTGTTCGGCAGCGATTCCGTACAGACCTTGCCCTATCTGCTTTTGGCGCGCATGGGCAGCTACCGGACCGCCGACGCCGCGGGACTCGCCTTGCTGCTCGGCCTCGTCTGCCTGATGCTGGTGGTCGTTGCTGACTGGCTGGGGCGGGAAGGAAAGTCATGACGACGACGATCGACGGCACCGCCGCGCATAAGGGCCTCACCGTCACGCTGGATGGTATCGCGTTCAGCTACGGCGAATCTTCCTTCCGCTTCGATGCCGAATTCGCGGCGGGCAGGATCACCGCCATCATGGGGCCGAGCGGTTCCGGCAAGTCGACGCTGCTCAATCTGATAGCCGGCTTCGAAACGCCCGATGCGGGCAGGGTGCTGATCGGCGGCATCGACATCGGCGACACGCCGCCTTCGGCGCGACCGGTGTCGATGGTGTTCCAGGAAAACAATTTGTTTGCCCACCTTTCGGTCGAAGCCAATGTCGGACTCGGCCGCTCGCCGTCGCTGAAACTCGGCGAGGCCGACCGCGTTGCCGTCGCCGAGGCACTGGCGCGTGTGGGCCTGGCGGGCAAGGAAAAGCGGCTGCCGCGCGAGCTTTCCGGCGGCGAGCGGCAGCGCGTGGCGCTGGCGCGGGTGCTGCTGCGCGACCGGCCGGTCTTGCTGCTCGACGAGCCTTTCGCATCGCTCGGCCCGGCGCTGCGCGAGGACATGCTCGATCTTGTCGCCGGCATCCATGCCGAACGCGAAATGACGGTGCTGTTCGTCACGCATCAGCCGGAGGATGCGCGCCGCATCGGCCAGGACGTGGCATTTCTCGATGAAGGCACGATCGCGGCGGCCGGGCCGGCCGACGATTTCTTCGACCGGTCTGGACCGGATGCGTTCAGGCGCTATATCGGCGATCAAGGCGGCACCGTTGCCGGATCACAACATATTGCCCGGAAGCGGACATAATTTACGGCCAAACCGGCAACGGGTGATCCGGCGTTTGCTTGCCTTGTCCGGGGGAGTATGGCTAGGTCCGGCCATGCTGGTCCGGCTGGGCCGTGATTTGCCGAAAGATGTCGAAAGGAAGCCGATCTGTCGACCGGCACTGAGAAAGTGTGGATGAGGCCACTGGCACGATTTTTCGCGCTGGCGAGCGTTGCCGTGGCGCTTGCCAGCTGCCAGATGTTCACGCCGCCGGACGTGCAGGAGAGCGGCTTCCAGCCTTCCGACAAGCCGATCACCGTCGACAACGTCGTCGCCAACGCCAAGCTCGCCGAAATGGCGAAAGCGCAGCATCCACGGATTCTCGCCACCTATGGCGGCGAATATTCCGATCCTAAGCTGGAACGCATGGTGGCCAAGGTCGTCGGCAATCTGACGGTGGTGTCGGCCAACCCGACCCAGACCTATCGCATCACCATCCTCAACTCACCCAATGTCAACGCCTTCGCGCTGCCGGGTGGCTATCTTTATGTGACGCGCGGGCTGCTGGCGCTGGCCAACGATTCCTCCGAGCTTGCCGCCGTCATCGCGCATGAGATGGGCCACGTCACCGCCAACCATGGCCTGCAGCGGCAGCAGCTCGAGGCCGAGGAAGGCCTGGCGACCAAGGTGGTTTCCGACGTGCTCGGCGACAGTCCGACGGCCAAGGCGGCGCTGATCCGCGGCAAGCTGAGGCTGGCGCAATTCTCGCGCAACCAGGAACTCCAGGCCGACGCCATCGGCATCAAGTCGATCGGCGAGGCGGGCTACGATCCTTACGCCGCCGGCCGTTTCCTGCAGTCGATGTCGGCTTACACGGATTTCCGCTCGGTCAGCGGCGCCACCGACGCCAGCCTCGACTTCCTGGCGACGCACCCCAACACGCCACAGCGCATCGAGCTGGCGCAGCGCCTTGCGCGTAATTTCGGCCCGCCCGGCGTCGGCACGCGCGACCGCGACGCATTTCTGGCCGGCATAGACGGCCTGCTCTACGGCGACACGCCGGAAGAAGGCTATGTGCGCGGCCAGACCTTCATGCACCCCAATCTCGGCGTCTCCTTCACGGTGCCGGACGGCTTCGTCATCGACAATTCGGCGGCCGCGGTGACCGCGACCGGGCCGGGCGACATCGCCATCCGTTTCGATGGCGTGGCGATCGACAAGTCGGTCTCGCTCACCGATTACATCCGCAGCGGCTGGGTGGCGGGGCTCGAAGACGCCAGCGTGCGCCAGGAGACGGTCAACGGCAACGAGGCGGCTATGGCGCATGCCAGCGCGCAAGGCTGGCAGTTCGATATCGCGGTGATCCGCGCCGGCGGGCAGGTCTACAGGTTGCTGACGGCCGCGCCTTCGGCCAGCACCGCGCTGGACCCGGTCGCGCGCTCGGTCAGCGGCTCCTTCCGCGTGCTGAGCCCGGCCGAGAAGGCGGCGCTGAAGCCGCTGCATATCCGGGTCGTCACCGTCCAGGCCGGCCAGACGATGGGTTCGCTCGCGGCCCAGATGGTCGGCGTCGACCGCAAGCTAGACCTCTTCCGCGTGCTCAACGCCATGTCGCCCGGCGCCAGCGTATCGGCCGGCGACAAGGTCAAGATCGTCACCGACAGGTAGCGTGTCGCGAGTTCAGCCCGACCGGGCTCCGTCGGCTGCTTGAACAATCGCCCGGTCGGGAGCCGTTGTCGTCACAAGCCGTCGCTGCCGGTTTCGCCACCCTCACTTTGGCCACCACCGGTACTGCCGCCGCCGGCGCGATTGGCGCCCTGGTTGCCGCCACTCCAGGGTGTCCTCCCGGTTTCCGGCGGCACCGGCTTGACCGTTGGCGTTACTGGAACTGTCGGTGCGATGGTCTTCGGTTTCGACACGGGCACGCGGACCACCTTTATCTTCGTGATGACCTTCGGGGGCTTGCAAGCCATGACCGCGGGACGCGCGAGATGCGCCGCAAGGCCCAGGATGCCCATCGAGTACACGTCCTGCCGCTCCATGCCGGCCTTGAGGAAAGCCAGCGCGCGGTCCGGGTCGGTGGGTACGCCATTGCGGCCTTCCTTGAAGATCATCGCAAGGTTCTTCATGGCATCGACATGTCCCATCGCCGCTGCCTGGAGCAGCAGGTCGAGCCCCTTGCCGGTATCACGCTGGACGCCGAGACCGTCGAACAAAGCGCGGCCCCAGACGGCCATGGCGTAGGGGTCTCCCTTGTCGGACGCTGTCGAATAGAGGTCGTTCGCCTTCGCCAAGTCGACGGAGCCGATAGAGCCGAGCGCGAACAGGGCGCGGATATGTCCCTTGTCCGCGGCCTCCTGGATCGCCTGTCTGGCTTCGTCGATCCTGCCGGACGCCAGAAGCGTCCGCCCCAACTCGTAACGGAAGCGCGCAATGTCGGGATAGGATTTCACCGCCGCCTCGCAGGCTTCGACAGCTCCGCCGCCGATCTCGTTCGGCAAGCGGCCTGGGACGACACCCTGCAGGTCGAGCGGCTCGCCGGCGGCCTGGTCGCAAGGATCGACGTTTGGCGACAGCTTCACCGTCGCCTGTTTCGCGGCGCTGCCCGCGCGGATCTGGAAGCCGATGTCGACGGGAGCGGCCGAGCCGATCTGCGGCTCGTAGCGCAGATTGCCGACCTCGGCGGCCTTCAGGCTCGATTGCGGCGACAGCACGCGATCCGGCAGGGACAGCGTTCCCGTCGCCGGGTAGCTCGCAAGTTTGAGGCTGACGCCGGCATCCTTGGTGGGGAAATCCAGCTTCAGCGGAACCGGGCCGACGCCGACCGGGACGCGGATGTCGCGATTTCCAATCGCTTCGGCAGCGGCGGCGGCTTCGATTCCGCGCTCCGCCGTCTGCTGATCCTGCTCAGTGTCGGGCGGCGGCGCAGGTTGCTCGGTCCCGCGCATCAGCACGACGTCGTCGATCAGCGATGAGTTCTCCCACGGCACCTGCTTGCCGTTGGTCGCCTTGACCACATCGCGGCGCACGGCCGCCATCACCGAGCGTATCTCCTGGTCCGGCGTCAGCGCACGGCGGGAGAAGGCCGATGAAAACGGGCTAAGGTCGCCGGAGCCGTCGTAGGCGACCGCGCCCGGTTCGGTGGCAAAGGCAATCAGCGTGTTCTGCGAACCGGTTACCTGTGCAAGTCCGCTGTCGCCGGCGACGATCAACTRGTCGCGCAGCCAATAGTCCTTGCGTGGGAAGGGATTGTTGCGGCAGGCGTCGAGGATGACCATCTGGATCTTCGATCTCGAGCGCAGCTGCCGCAGTATGTCATTGACCTTGATGGCCTGGACTTCCATGTCGGCCGCATCTTTCAGCGACGCATCGACCGGGATCAGGAAGTTCTCCCCGCCGATCTGAAAGCCGTGTCCTGAATAATAGACGACCGCCAGATCGGCGCCGTCGGCCGCAGCCAGATAGTTGCGGAACTTCTCTTCGAACTGAAGCCTGGTGAGGTCCTTGGCCGCGAAGACCTCGAAGCCGGCCAGCCGGAATGTCTTCGATACATCCTCGGCGTCCTTGTCCGGGTTCTTGAGCGCCGGGATCTCGCGGTATTGCGAATTGCCGATGACGAGGGCAACCCTTCGATCGGCATGCGCTTCGAGCGTCGTGAAACCCACGAGGATCAAAGCAGCAAGGAGTGCGAAGCATCGCAGCATGGCAAATCCCCCATGTGTGATCTGGAGGCTTCAAAGGGGCCAATTGCGACGCAATGATCTGTTAAAGACCTCACAATCCGGAAGTAGGATGGAGGAAAATTGCTCCGGTGGCGATATTTTCTTATTTACTAATATCTTATCATCGAATTCGAGGGCTGATCAGCCTTAGGCGGCCTCCGCCAGAAATTCCGGGTTCTGTTTCACCAGGGCCAGCTTCAGCTTTTCCATGGCGCGGGCCTCGATCTGGCGGACGCGCTCCTTGGAGATGCCGAGCTGTTCGCCAAGCGATTCCAGCGTGGCGCCGTCATCGCTCAGCCTGCGCTCCTCGATGATGCGAAGCTCGCGGGCGTTGAGCGCGCCGAGCGCGCTTTTCAGCCAGACGGCCCGGCGCTGGACATCGATCCTCTCCCCGACGATCTCGTCGGGAAGCGGGTCTTCGGAGACCAGGAAATCCATCCGCTCGGCGGCGCCGTTCTCGTCGGCCAGGGGCGCGTTGAGCGAGCTGTCGGGCGAAGACAGGCGCGAATCCATCATCGCCACGTCGGCCTCCGGAACGCCGAGCGCCGCCGAGACCTCGCGGTAGAGGGAGGCGTTGGAAATCGGCTCGGCCCCGTTGGCAAGGCGGGCGCGCAAGCGCCTGAGATTGAAGAAGAGCGCCTTCTGCGCCGAGCTGGTGCCGCCGCGCACGATCGACCAGTTGCGCAGGATATAATCCTGCATCGAGGCGCGGATCCACCAGGTGGCATAGGTCGAGAAGCGCACTTCCCGCGCGGGCTCGAAACGCGCCGCCGCCTCGAGCAAGCCGACATGACCCTCCTGGATGAGATCGCCGAGCGGCAGGCCGTAATGGCGGAATTTCGAGGCCATGGAGATGACCAGGCGCATATGGGCGACGGTGATCCTGTGCAGCGCATGCTGGTCGTTCTCTTCCTTCCAGCGGAGCGCAAGCACATGCTCCTCGTCGCGCTCGAGATAGGGAGCCCTCATTGCCGCCCGGACCAGTGTCCGCCCTGCCGCGTCCTCGATCATGTCGGCTCCTTTGCCACGATTGCGCGTATGACGGTTGAAAAGACGCCGCCGCGCCCTACAACAGCCATGCAACGTGTCAGGCGCATGGATGGTTCCGCCGCCCGAGGGGGCAGATGTTGCCGGCGGGAACATTTTGTTATCGGCCAGGAAAAGCTGCTTGGCGGATTTTCGGTCGATTTGAGAATCAGATTTCTGGTGGAGCCGATATTTGAAATCTGGTTCCTTATTTTGCAGCCTTCTATCTGTCAGTTTCCGGCTCTCACAATCGCGCCGGGCACCGGTCAAAACGGGATCACAGAAAAATGAAATGGCTCAAACCGCTCCTTCTCGCCGGAACGCTGCAGGTTCTGGCGATCACCGCCGGCCATGCCGGCGCCAATCTCGACCAGATCAAGCAGGCCGGGGTGTTCAAGGTCGGTACTGAAGGCACCTACGCGCCCTTCACCTATCACGACGAGTCCAACGCGCTGGTCGGCTTCGACGTCGAGATCGCCAAGGCCATCGGCGACAAGCTCGGCGTCAAGGTCGAGTTCCTCGAAGGCAAGTGGGACGGGCTGATCGCCGGCCTCGACGCCAACCGTTACGACGCCGTCATCAACGAAGTCGGCATCACCGATGCGCGCAAGGCCAAGTATGATTTCTCCGATCCCTACATCGCTTCGAAGGCGGTGCTGATCGTGCGCGGCGACAACACAGACATCAAGACCTTTGCCGATCTCAAGGGCAAGAAGTCGGCGCAGTCGCTGACCTCGAATTTCGGCAAGCTCGCTGAGAAGAACGGCGCCGAGCTCGTCGGCACCGACGGCTTCGACCAGTCGATCCAGCTTCTGCTCACCGGCCGCGCCGACGCCACCATCAACGACAGCCTGTCCTTCCTTGATTTCAAGAAGCACAAGCCGGACGCCAATGTGAAGATCGCCGCGCAGGAAGAGAATGCCGATTATTCCGGCGTCATCGTACGCAAGGGCGATCCGGAGCTGGTCGCGGCCATCAACAAGGCGCTGGCCGACATCAAGGCCGACGGCACCTACCAGAAGATCGCCGACAAGTATTTCGGTCAGGACGTTTCGAAGTAAGCCAATCGTTCCTTTGTTCGGAAAATGGCGGGCCGTCAAAAACGGCCCGCCATTTTTTACACGACATTCATCGGGGCCGTCTTTGACGGCCCGGCGGTTTTTGCGTGATAGTCAGCCCATACGGGGGAACGCGCCGCCGTATCTGGAAGGGAGAAGCGCCCCGTGCCGCACTGGCTGCAATTGATGCTGGAATCATTGCCGACGCTGCTATGGGCGGCGCTGATCTTCACCGTGCCGCTGACGCTTTTGTCCTTCGCGCTCGGGCTGATCGCCGGGCTGGTGACGGCGCTGATCCGGCTGTTCGGCCCGAAGCCGCTGGTCGCGCTGGTGCGATTCTATGTCTGGATCTTTCGCGGCACGCCGCTTCTGGTGCAGCTCTTCCTGATCTTCTACGGCCTGCCCTCGGTCGGCATCCTGCTCGATGCCTTTCCCGCCGCCCTGATCGGCTTCACGCTCAACATCGGCGCCTATACCTCCGAGATCATCCGCGCCGTCATCGGCTCGGTGCCGAAGGGCCAGTGGGAGGCCTCCTATTCGATCGGCATGACCTGGAACCAGGCGATGCGGCGCACCATCCTTCCGCAAGCTGGCCGCGTCGCGGTGCCGCCGCTTTCCAACACCTTCATCTCGCTGGTCAAGGACACCTCGCTCGCGGCGGCGATCACCGTGCCCGAGATGTTCCAGGCCGCGCAGCGCATCGTCGCCACCACCTATGAGCCGCTGATCCTCTATGTGGAGGCGGCGGCACTCTATCTTGCGTTGAGTTCGGTGCTGTCGGCGCTGCAGGCGCGGCTGGAGGTGCGGCTCAACCGCTATGGCGGGTTCCTGGAGGCCAACGCATGATCGGCCTCACCGACATCGAAAAGCGCTTCGGCGACAATCTGGTGCTGAAGGGCGTCACTGTCAGCCTCGACGAGGGCAGCGTGACCGCGCTGGTCGGCCCTTCGGGCGGCGGCAAAAGCACGCTCCTGCGTTGCATCAACCTGCTGGAGATTCCCACGTGCGGTTCCCTGCGCATCGGCGACGAGACGCTTGCGTTCCATCCCGGCGTCAAGGTGCCGGCCAAAGACGTTCAGCGCATCCGCCTGCAGACCGGCATGGTGTTCCAGAATTTCCAGCTCTTTCCGCATCGCACGGCGATCGAGAATGTCATGGAGGGGCTGGTGACGGTGCTGAAATGGCCGGAGGCGCGAGCGCGCGAGCGGGCGATGGCGCTGCTCGAAAAGGTCGGCATGGCGCACAAGGCCGATGCCTGGCCGGCGACGCTGTCCGGCGGCCAGCAGCAGCGCG
Organism: Mesorhizobium sp. LCM 4577; assembly: GCF_001854795.2. Lineage (NCBI taxonomy): Bacteria > Pseudomonadati > Pseudomonadota > Alphaproteobacteria > Hyphomicrobiales > Phyllobacteriaceae > Mesorhizobium > Mesorhizobium sp. LCM 4577. Next base: position 125,179 of record NZ_MDDU01000007.1, read on the forward strand.
TGGCGATCGCCCGGGCGCTGGCGCCGTCGCCGCGCGTGCTGCTTTGCGACGAGCCGACCTCGGCGCTCGATCCGGAACTGGCGCAGGAAGTGGTCGACGTGCTCGGGCAGCTGGCCCGCGAAGGCACGACGATGGTGATGGCCACGCATGATCTGAGGCTCGCCTCCAAGATCGCGCAGGAGGTCGTCTTCCTCGATGCCGGCTCGATCGTCGAGAAGGGACCGGCCTCGGTCGTCTTCGACAATCCTGAACGCGAGCGGACCAAGCGCTTTATTGCCTCGCTGCGGCAGGAGGAAGCACAGAAGGACGCTGGCGTTTGAACTCAGGAGAAGAAAGAAGGCTCCCGAAACAAAAAACCCGGCCTCGGCCGGGTTTTTCGTATTCGATTGAGCGGAAAGCTCAGGCAGCTTCTTCCTGCTCGGCTTCCTCGTTGTCGGCCTTGGCGCCGCGCTTCGGACCCTTGTTGAGGTTGACCTCGATGAGGCGCACCGCCTCGGTCTCCGACATGCGGTTCACCGCGGCGATCTCGCGAGCCATGCGGTCGAGCGCGGCTTCGTAGAGCTGACGCTCGGAATAGGACTGCTCCGGCTGGTTGTCCGCGCGGTAGAGGTCGCGCACCACTTCCGAGATCGAGATCAGGTCGCCGGAGTTGATCTTGGCGTCATATTCCTGGGCGCGGCGCGACCACATGGTGCGCTTGATACGGGCGCGGCCCTGCACGACCTTGAGCGCGCGGTCGACATAGTCCTCTTCCGACAGCTTGCGCATGCCGATCGAGGTCGCCTTGGCGACCGGAACCTTGAGCCGCATCTTGTCCTTCTGGAAGTCGATGACGAACAGCTCCAGCTTGTGACCCGCAACTTCCTGCTCTTCGATCGCCACGATCTGGCCGACGCCATGCGCGGGGTAGACGATGAACTCGCCGGTCTTGAACCCGTGGCGGGCCGCGTTGGACTTCTTCTGCGGGGTGATCGTTGCCATTACGCCCTGAACTCCTTAGTTGTGCAGCCGGCATCATGCCGGCGCGAACCCATAGGGTCGGCGATAGCCGACCGTCAGCCGCGCAACAGGATGAACCCACCGGAAAAGCAGGGACCGGCATATCGCACGAATGCAACCGCCTGCCCCAGATCGCTCTGGTCCGGATCTAAAAGCTCACCTTTCAGTGATTTGGGGCGTTAGCGCCATAAATCGACGTCGTGTCACCGGCATGTTTCGCTTATGTAACACAAAAAGTCGGAAGAATCAAGGTTTTGCTGCGTTCGCTAACGCCAAACGAGGTCGCTGCCTGTCAAGACAGTAATTGTATCGGTCCCGTTACGTCGCGTCAGGCCGGTGTTGCCGGCACCAGCATCAATCGCCTTCGCCGGGCTCCGCCGAGAAATATTTCTCGAACTTTCCGAGCTCGCCGTCAAAGGTCTTGGCGTCCGCCGGCGGCTCTTTCTTGGCGGTGATGTTCGGCCATTTCTCGGCATATTCCGAGTTGATCTGCAACCATTTGTCGAGACCGCCCTCGGTGTCCGGCTTGATCGCGTCGGCCGGGCATTCGGGCTCGCACACGCCGCAGTCGATGCACTCGTCGGGGTGAATGACGAGCATGTTCTCGCCTTCGTAGAAACAGTCGACCGGACAGACCTCGATGCAGTCCATGTATTTGCATTTGATGCAATTGTCGGTCACGACATAGGTCATCGCAGGCTCCGGAACGTCCCGATTTGCTCGGCTTTTTCAAGTTGAGGTAACGCCTTTGCCGGCTGCTTGCAAGGGCAGGGCATTCGGGCGCTGTCGGCATCGGGAAAAGGAAATCCAACGGTGCCGCCGCCGGCGGTACGGTCGACCTTATTCAATCGTCGCCGAGCAGGCGGTCGGTCTGCCGCCGCTCGCGTTTGGTCGGGCGGCCGCTGCCGGCCTCACGCAGTGCCGGAATGGCGTCCGGAACCGCTCCGCCTTTGGGCGTCGGCGCCGGCGACATGTCCTCGTAGAGCAGCCGCGCCTCGTCGGCCGGGCCGCGCCGCGTGCCGCAATTGACCACCTTCCAGACCAGGATGCGGCCCTCGAGCGTGATGGTCAGCACGTCGCCGGGCTTGACCAGATCCGAGGCCTGCGCTGCTTTGTCGCGATTGATGCGCACGCGTCCGGCGACGACGATTTTCGCCGCCAGCGAGCGCGATTTCACCGCGCGCGAGAAGAACAGCCATTTGTCGATGCGCTGGCGGCCTTCTCCAACCATCGCGGCTAGCTTCGTTGGAGCATGATCTCGCCCGAAAACCGGTTCCCACTTTTCGGGATCATGCTCGCGCCTATTTCTTCAGCTGGTCGCGCAAGGCGGCGAGCTTGGCGAAAGGCGAATCCGGGTCGAAGCGCTGCGGGCGTTCCTCGCGCGGCTTGCTCTGGAAGGCCGGCTTGCCGCCAGAAGCGTTGCCCTTGCCGTCCTGCCTGTTGCCTTTCCAGTCGGGCCGGCCGTCGCGGCGGCCCCCGCCCCCTTCGTGACGATCCGGGCGCTCGCCTTGCGGCCTGCCTTCGCGCCGATCGCCTGTCTCCGGCCTCGGCTTGAACTTCGAGCGGTCGAAGCGCGGCTTGCCGGCGCCGTCGCGGCGGCCTTCATGCGCCGGCTTGTCGCCGGGCATGCCGCCGGCGCCTGCCTCGCGTGAGGGTTGGCCGCCGCGCGGGCGATTGTCGCGGCGGTTGTCATGACGGTGACGCGGGCGCTGATGGTCGAAACGCGCCTGGCGCCACAGAAGGACAGGCTTCGGTTCCTCGGCTTCGGCCGGAGTTTCGCCGGTGGCGGCGTTACCCTCCCCCTCGTGGGGAAGGTCGGCGCGCAGCGCCGGGGCGGGGGGAGTGCCGGCGTCGGTGGCATCGGCACCGCCTGCATCGTCGGCGCCGTCACCCCCACCCGCGTCGCTTCGCGCCGCGACCTCCCCCATCGAGGGGGAGGTAGGCGCCTCGGCGGTTTCGGCCGCCTCAAGCGCCACAGTGATCTCTGCGGGGTGGGCCTCTTGCGTGATCTCGGCCGCAGCTTCCGCCAGCTCTCCCGGGACAGGCTCCGCCGCCACTTCCGCGACGGCTTCAGCCGAAGCTTCGGTTACGGGTTCGACGACGGCCGACTCCGAACCGTCGGCTGATGTCTCAGCAACCGTGTCCGTCGTCGCAACTTCAGTCGCCGTTGCCGGCGCGGCACGCGCCGCTTCTTCCGCGGCGAGCTTGGCCGCGGCTGCTTCGCGGGCGGCGTCGTCCAGCGCGTCGAGCTTCGCCTTCACCTCGGCGGCAGGCCTTGCCTCGGAGCGATAGCCGAGACCTTTGAGGATCTCCTCCATGTCGTCGGCCGTGGCGCCGAGGATCGACATCATCGGCGGCGTCACCATGAAGGCGTGGCCGTCATAGGCGCCGTCCGGACGCTGGCCGAGGCCGGGCTTCCAGTTGGTCGCCGGGCGGATGAGGTCGGCAAGCCGTTCGAGGATATCGACGCGCACGGCGCGGCGGCCGAGATTGCGGTAGCCGGCGAGCTTGTAGAAGGTCTTGTCGAAGGCCGGATCGATGACCACCGAGGTGCGGCCGGAGGCCAGCGCATGCACCACGTCGCCGAAACCCGGCTTGTCCTTGCCGTCGTTCTTGAGCGCCCACAGCAGCGTCACCAGTCCCGCCGGCGCCGGCTTGATCAGCGCCGGCACGAAGACATGGTAGGCGCCGAAGCGCACGCCGAGGCGGCGCAACGCGGCGCGGCCTTCCTGGTCGAGCGACTTCATCTCTTCCGCGATGTCGCGGCGGTTGATCAGGCCGAAATGCTCGACCAGCTGGAAGGCGATGCCGCGCGCGATGCCGGTGATCTGGTCGGCATTCTTCAAGTCAACCAGCGCCTTCAGCAGCGACTCGATCTGGAAATTGACGAAACGCTCGGCACGCGCCGCGACCTTGTCGCGGGCAGGGCCGTTGAGCTGCTCGTCGGCAAGCAACACCAAGCGCGGCTTCAGCGCCTCGTCGCCGGCGACCAGCGTGCCGATCGGCGCGCCGATCCAGCGTAAGATGCCGTCGGAGCCGAGCGCCAGGTCGCCATTGGCGCAGGCGGCAAAGCGTTCGGCGCGCGCGTCGAACTCGGCCGCGAGCGCCTTCTGGGCGGCGGTGCGCACCGCCTTGGCATCCTCGCCGCCGGCGCTCTGGTCGGCGGTGAAGCGGAACCCTTGCAGCTCGCCGACGTGATGGCCTTCGACGAGGACGGTTCCGGTAGGGCTGATTTCGGCTTCAGGCATGGTATTTTCTCTAAGGCGCCGCATGAGGACGGAAGTCCTGCGGTCTACGAAGCGTTTCGTCAACCGCTCATGCAGCGCATCCGACAATCTGTCTTCGATTTCGCGCGTCTTTTCCTGCCAGTGTAGCTGATCGGCCAGCCAGCCGGGCCGGTTGGAGACGAAAGTCCAGGTGCGGATCTGGGCAATCCGGTGCGACAGCGTGTCGATATCGCCGTCCGTCGTGTCGGCGCGCCGCACCTGCTCGGCCATGTAATTCTCATCGACATGGCCATGGCGCGCAAGGTCCATGTAGATGGAGGCGATGAGGTCGGCATGCTGGGCCGGCGCGATCTTGCGGTAGTCGGGAAGCGCGCAGGCTTCCCACAGCAGCGCGACGCGCTCCTTGCCGGTGGCCAGAGCGCGGATGTCGCCGTCCTTCGACAGATGCTCCAGTGCCTGCGCGTCCACGGCCGGCAGCGCGCGGGTCAGGCCCTCGACAGGCGAATTGGCCTCGATCGAGCGCTTCAACGCATCGAGGCTGGAAAAGTCGAAATCGGCGGTGCGCCATTGCAGCACCTTCACCGGGTCGAAGTCGTGCGCCTCGATCTTGGCGACCAGATCCTCGTCGAACGGATCGACCTGGCCGGTGACGCCGAACGTGCCGTCGCGCAGATGCCGGCCGGCGCGGCCGGCGATCTGGCCGAGCTCGGCGGCGGTCAGGTTGCGGTATTGGTAGCCGTCGAACTTGCGGTTCTGGGCGAAGGCGACATGCTCGAGGTCGAGGTTCAGCCCCATGCCGATGGCGTCGGTGGCGACGAGATAGTCGACGTCGCCGGACTGGAAGATCTCTACCTGGGCGTTGCGGGTGCGCGGCGAGAGCGCGCCGAGCACGACGGCCGCACCCCCTTGCTGGCGGCGGATCAGCTCGGCGATGGCATAGACCTCGTCGGCCGAGAAGGCGACGATTGCGGTGCGTCGCGGCAGCCGGGTGAGCTTCTTCGAGCCGGCATAGGCGAGATGCGAAAGTCGCGGCCGCGTCACCACCGACACACCCTTCAACAGGCGCTGCAGGATGCCGTGCATGGTGGCCGCGCCCAGAAGCAGCGTCTCCTGGCGGCCGCGCAGATGCAGGATGCGGTCGGTGAAGATATGGCCGCGCTCGAGATCGCCGGCGAGCTGCACCTCGTCGATGGCGACGAAGGCGGCGTCGGTCTCGCGCGGCATCGCCTCGACGGTGCAGACCGAATATTTCGCGCTCGCCGGCACGATCTTCTCCTCGCCGGTGATCAGCRCCACCTTGTGGGCGCCGACCTTCTCGCAGACGCGGGCATAGACCTCGCGGGCGAGCAGCCTCAGCGGCAGGCCGATGATGCCGGTCTCATGCGCGACCATGCGTTCGATGGCGAGATGGGTCTTGCCGGTGTTGGTAGGCCCCAGCACGGCCGTCACGTCGCGGCCCGAAAGGATCAGCGGCTGGGAGTGTTTCGGCTGGATATTCATCGGCTCGGAAATAAGTGTTTCTGCCGCTTTGATTGTTCAAGCATGATCTTTCTCCGAAAACCGGTTCCCGCTTTTCGGGATCATGCTTTTGGTCGGAAGCGCGGCGCCGCCGCGTGTGACAGCCGACACATAGGGATTTAGGACGCCGAGCGAAAGCGGAATGTTCTTCCGGGAGCAGGCGGGAATGCGAGCACCGGTCAAAACCGGCTGCTGTTAACGGCTGGAACGAGTCTGGAACGAATCAGCGACGAATCGCTGACTCACCCTGATTCAGGTTTTGTTCACGGCTATATGTGGATTTTTTGACGACGAGTCGCACCACATGCTGAATCGGGAAATTGGCCCGATTCATGCCTAGCCTCCGTTGGAGCCGGGCTGTCGTTAACCTTTGCCGGTGAACGATCGCGATCGACTCGGGGTGCGTCGTCAAGGTTATGAAATTGTTGAGCTTTCTTAATTGATTTTAACGATTTCAGCGATGTTTGGGCCGTCCGCCGTTAATCTTTCGGCCAAAGCCAGAACGAATCGGCGACGAATCAGAGAAGGGCAAAGTTTCCTGGTTTGTTCACCCCTAGATATGGTGTTGTCCACAGCTTACCCACCGAGGATTCACAGCTTGTCTTAGGGTTTATGCACAGAGTGCGGTCGCGGCCGTTAACTTTTGCGTGCCGGATTGAGGCAAGGTGTCACGCCGGCTATGCCGCTGGCGAAAAAGGCGGCTCCGGTGCCGGAGCCGCCTTGGCGACAAATGATGTCAGGAGAAGTATTGGCCGCCATTGGCAGTGATGGTCGATCCGGTGATGAAGCCGGCCTCGTCGGAAGCCAGGAAGACGACGCAACGCGCGATCTCTTCCGGCTCGCCGAGGCGGCCGACGGGGATCTGCGGGATGATGCGCTCGTTGAGGACCTTCTCGTCGATCGCCTTGACCATCTCGGTCGCGATATAGCCGGGGCAGATGACGTTGACGGTAATGCCCGCGCGCGCGCCTTCCTGGGCAAGAGCCTTCGAGAAGCCGATGTCGCCGGCCTTCGACGCCGAATAGTTGGCCTGGCCGGCCTGGCCCTTCTGGCCGTTGATCGAGGAAATGGTGATGACGCGGCCGAACTTGCGGTCGCGCATGCCGCTCCACAAAGGATGCGTCATGTTGAAGACGCCGGAAAGGTTGGTGTCGATCACTTCCTTCCACTGCGCGGGCGTCATCTTGTGGAACATGGCGTCGCGCGTGATGCCGGCATTGTTGACCAGCACGGAGACCGGGCCGAGATCGGCTTCGACCTGCTTGATGCCAGCGGTGCAGGCCTCGTAGTCGGCGACGGACCATTTGTAGACCGGAATGCCGGTCTCGGCCTTGAATTTCTGGGCCGCCTCGTCATTGCCGGCATAGTTTGCCGCGACCGAATAGCCGGCGTTCTGCAAGGCGACCGATATCGCAGCACCAATGCCGCGCGATCCGCCGGTGACGATTGCTACTTTGCTCATGTGGTCCTCCCTTTTTGGTCACTTGAGGCGAATAGGGAGTAGCGAATAGCGAATAGGGATCCGATGTCCCGCTGCGCTGACGCCGTTCTTCCCTATCCGCTGCTCCCTATTCGTTATTCGCTCACAGCGCTTCCACGCACATAGCGACGCCCATGCCGCCGCCGATGCACAGCGTGGCAAGGCCCTTCTTGGCACTTCTGCGGCGCATCTCGTGGACCAGCGTGTTGAAGATGCGGGCGCCGGAAGCGCCGATCGGATGGCCGATGGCGATGGCGCCGCCATTGACGTTGACGATCGAGGGGTCCCAGCCCATGCCCTGGTTGACGGCGCAGGCCTGCGCGGCGAAAGCCTCGTTGGCCTCGACGAGGTCGAGATCCTTGACCGACCAGCCGGCCTTTTCCAGCGCCCGCTTCGAGGCGGGAATAGGCCCGGTGCCCATGATCGCCGGATCGACGCCGGCGGTCGCCCAGGAGGCGATGCGCACCAGCGGGGTGATGCCGCGGCGTGCGGCCTCGGCCTCGGTCATCAGCAGTGCGCCGGCGGCGCCGTCGTTGATGCCGGAGGCATTGGCGGCGGTGACCGTGCCGTCCTTGTCGAAGGCGGGCTTAAGCTTAGTCATGGCGTCGAGCGTCGCGCCGTGACGGATGTACTCGTCCTGGTCGACGATGGTGTCGCCCTTCTTGCCCTTGATGGTGAAGGCGACGATCTCGTCCTTGAATTTGCCGGCCTTCTGCGCGGCCTCGGCTTTGTTCTGCGAGGCCAGCGCGAACTCGTCCTGGGTTTCGCGGGTGATCTGGAACTGGCGGGCGACGTTCTCGGCGGTGTTGCCCATATGGTAGCCGTTGAAGGCGTCCCACAGGCCGTCCTTGATCATGGTGTCGATCATCTTGTAGTCGCCCATCTTGACGCCGGCACGCAGATGCTCGGCATGCGGCGACAGCGACATCGATTCCTGGCCGCCGGCGACGATCACCTTGGCGTCGCCGGTGGCGATCTGCTGCATGCCGAGGGCGATCGCGCGCAGGCCTGAGCCGCAAACCTGGTTGAGGCCCCAGGCGGTGGTCTCCTTCGGCAGGCCGGCGTTGATCGAGGCCTGGCGGGCCGGGTTCTGGCCTTGAGCGGCGGTCAGCACCTGGCCGAGGATGACCTCGTCGACCTCCGTCGCCTCGACCTTCGCGCGCGCCAGCAATTCCCTGATGACGACGGCGCCGAGCTCATGCGCCGGCGTTGCGGCGAAACTGCCATTGAAAGATCCGACCGCGGTGCGGGCGGCGCTGGCGACGACGATTGAATTGGAAGCGGCCATTTTCTTCTCCAGACTTCGAGGTGTCGTATTTTAGGCTATCGTTGAAGACTTTTCTTGCCCGTTCAATGACCTGAGTCAAACCGGAAATGGGCATGGCCGCCATGCGCGGCAAGCAGAGCGCGCGCCAGTCGCGGTAACGTGACGTCGGCCATGCGGCGGATTTTGCAATGGCTGTGCAGCATTAATTGATGCCGCAGTGCACAAACCGCTTGGAATTGTGACGCTTTTGCGCGTATCCTCGATTGAGGGCGCAATCGTTACCGGCCGCTTACTCCGAAAGGTGCCGGTGTCCTGGGGAGGATACGGATGGCCGCAAAAGACGACCCGATCGTCATCAAGAAGTATGCCAATCGCCGGCTCTACAACACCGGCACCAGTACCTATGTGACGCTCGAGGACTTGGCCGAGATGGTCAAGAAGGGCGAGGAGTTCACGGTCCAGGACGCAAAGACCGGCGACGACATCACCCACCCGGTGCTGACGCAGATCATCTTCGAGCTGGAGAACAAGGACGGGCAGAACATGCTGCCGATCCCGTTCCTGCGCCAGCTCATCTCCTTCTACGGCGATCAGATGCAGATGATCGTGCCGAGCTTCCTCGAACAGTCGATGATCGCCTTCTCCAAGGAGCAGGAGCGGTTCCGCGAGCAGATGAAGGGCRCATTCGGCAAGACGCCGATGGACATGATGAAGACGCCGATGAAGGCGCTCGAGGAACAGACGCGCCGCAATGTCGAGATGTTCCAGAACGCCATGCGCATGTTCACGCCGTTCCCGCCCGCCGGCGGCAATTCCGCGGCTCCTGCCGAGCCGCCGAAGAAGGAAGAGAAATCCGACGATTTGCAGGAACTGAAGGCGCAGATCGCGGCCATGCAGCGCAAGCTCGACACGATGTCCTAGAGTATGCCGATATTCGGGTGAGGCCGGCCTGCGAACGACGGCTGCCTGCGCTTCCGGTGCTCACGTACTTTAAGTACGCTCCGCTCCGGTTCTCGGTAGCCATCGTTCTCGACTCGGCCTGACCCGAATCTCGGCACACCCTGGCGCGCTTTACCGCAAGGCAAAGCGCTAAGCGCTTCACCGTAATAGACCCATCGGCGTTCACTAAGTGCCGACCGGCCCGTCGTAACGGGCGCGCGGCCGGATCAGCCTGTTGCTGGTCACCTGCTCGATGGCGTGCGCCGTCCAGCCGACGCTGCGGCCGAGCGCGAACAGGCGGAACGGCGCGTCGGCCGGCAAGCGCAGGCTGCGCGTCATCGCGGCCAAAGCGAAATCGATGTTCGGATGCAGGCCGGTCGCGGCAAGCACCGCCTTGCGCAACCGCGACAGCCCGTCGTCGATGTCGAGGCCGGAGAAAACGCCCTCGGCGCGCGGGTCGCCTTCCGGATAGAGCGGGTGGCCGAAGCCGGGCAGCGGCCGGTCATGCGCCAGCCAGCGGGCGACCGCTTCGTCCGCGCCCAGCCGCTCCGCGTCCTCGACCAGCGCGATCGCCGCGGCACCCGCGCCGCCATGGCGCGGGCCGGTCAGTGTCGCGAGACCGGCGAGCAGGCAGGCGGCGACCGGCGCGCCGGTGGAGGCCGCGACGCGGGCTGCGAAGGTCGAGGCGTTGAGCTCGTGATCCGCCAAGAGCACCAGCGCCTTGCGGATGAGATCGGCGCCGGCGGCTTCCACCGACCAGCCTTGCGCCAGCCTGATGTGCACGGGTTCGGAGCCCGGCGTTGCGCCGAGCGCCGTTGCCAGCGAGCTGGTTGCGGCGGCGCCGTCCTGCTGCAGCATGGCCGGCCTGCGGCCGAGCGAGGACCAGCCTGCGGTCGCAAGCGCCGAGAGCCTGGCGAAGGCGGTCGGCGTGCCGCTTTGCCGGGCGGCTGACGGCGTCAGCGAAGCGAACGACACCGGATGGTCGGAGGCCCACAGCAGCGCGGCGGTCTCCTCGAGCGTCGCTGTCGCCGAAAATTCCACCGCGTCCTTGCCGCGATAGACGAGGCGGCCATGCAGCACCGTCGAGATCGAGGTGGCGATGGCCGGCTCGCCCCAGGCGATGGCGCTTTCGGCGATCGCCTGCGGGCTCCTTCCGCGGTCGCGGCGCGTGGCAAGCGCTGCGATGTCGTCGGCGCGGTATTGGCTGCGGCGCGGGTCGGCTTCGTCCGGCTTCATGCCGATGCGACCGCGGCTGACATAGGCATAAAGCGTTTGCGGCCGGACGTTCAGCCGCTCCAGCGCTTGCTCCCGCGTCAGCCACTCCGTCATCTGCCGCCTTACGTTGATTATCTTGATCAAGATTGATGCATTGATTGCGTAGCATTAATTGCAAAGCGCAAAAGATCAAGGAGACGATCATGGCGAATGGGCTCGATGATGTTGTGGCGGCCGACACGGTGCTTTCCGATGTCGACGGCGTGGGCGGGCATCTCACCATCCGCGGCCATTCGCTGATGGAGCTCGCTGGCCGCTGGCGTTACGCGCAAGTGGTGCATTTGCTGTTCGACGGTTTCTTCGACGAGCTTCCCAGCGATGCCGAGTTGGAAAAGGCGATCGGCAAGGCGCGAGTGGAAGTATTTGATCGTGTGAAACCGATGCTCACCCAGCTTGCGTCGCTCGATATTTACAGCGGCATGCGCGCCGGCATGGCTATCCTGCCGGACGGCGACGGACTTGCCGACGCGCTCAGGCTGATCGCGGCGCCGGCGGTGCTGACGCCGGCCCTGCTGCGCCTTGGCCGGGGCGAGACCCCGATCGTTCCCGACGAAAAAGCCGATCATGCCGGCGATATGCTCAGGATGCTTGCCGGCACCGCCTCGCCGGCGCTTGCCAAGGCGTTGGACAGCTATCTGGTGACGGTCTGCGACCACGGCCTCAACGCCTCGACCTTCGCGACCCGCGTGGTGGCCTCGACGCAAGCCGGGCTGACCTCGGCGATCCTAGCCGGGCTCGGCGCGCTGAAGGGCCCGCTGCATGGCGGCGCGCCGGGGCCGGTGATCGAGATGCTGGACGCCATCGAGGCCAGCGGCGATGCGGCTGCCTGGCTCCGCAACGAGATCGCGCATGGCGAGCGCATCATGGGCTTCGGCCATCGCATCTACCGCGTGCGCGACCCGCGCGCCGACGCGCTGAAGGCGGTCGTGCGGCAGCTCGGTTCGCGCAATGAGGCAAGCAGCAAGGAGATGGGCAGCCGGCTGGTCTTCGCCGAGACAGTGGAGCAGGCGGCGCTCGAAGTGCTTCGCGTCGCCAAGCCGCAGCGTTCGATCCAGACCAATGTCGAGTTCTACACCGCGCTTCTGCTCGAAGCGGTCGGCTTCCCGCAAGAAGCATTCTCCAACGTCTTTGCCGCCGGCCGCGTTGCCGGCTGGATTGCGCACGCCCGCGAGCAGCAGGCAACCGGACGGCTCATCAGGCCGCAGTCGCGCTATATCGGGCCGGTGCCGGATCTGGTGGCTTGAGAAGCCGTTCCTCGCCCCCGCAACGCGGGGGCGAGGTGGCCCGGCGAAGCCGGGACGGAGAGGGGGACGCCGGTGGTGAAGCGACATTCCCTGCAAGTGAGGCGCCCGGCGAGCCCTCGATATCCACAAACAGCTCTGGGTAGGGACCTCCGGCTGCCGCGAAGACCCCTCTCCGTCCCGGCTTCGCCGGGCCACCTCTCCCCACTTTCGTGGGGCGAGGAAGGAGCGTCTCGCGGTCGAAATTTCATTCGATCACGCTTGTGTGTTCGTGTTCTTGCCTTGGTCCGCCCTTATATGCTGCACTGCAACATAGGCAGACGGAACCCTGTCCCTCGCGATGACGCAGGGGCAGGCCGGCGCATCGAGACAAGGAACGCCATGGCGAAGAACGGCAAGGCGGAGGACAAGAAGAAGATCAACGTCGCGCTCCAGGGCGGCGGCTCGCATGGCGCCTTTTCCTGGGGCGTGCTCGACCGGCTGCTGGAAGATGGGCGGCTTGAGATCGCGGCGGTGTCCGGCACCAGCGCGGGCGCGATGAACGCGGTGGCGCTGGCCGACGGGTTCGTGCGGGGCGGCGTGGAAGGCGCGCGCAGGAAGCTCGACGATTTCTGGCGGGCGGTGGCCTCGAAGGGCCGCTTCAGCCCGGTGCAGCGCATGCCCTGGGACGTGGTCTGGGGCAACTGGTCGATCGAGAACACGCCCGGCTATGTCTTCTTCGACACGATGTCGCGGGTGTTCTCGCCCTATGTCGCCAATCCGCTCGGCCTCAACCCGCTGCGCGACGTGGTGGCGAAGGAGATCGACTTCGACAATGTACGCGCCTGCAAGTCGATGGAGCTGTTCATCTCGGCGACCAATGTCGAGACCGGACAATTGCGCGTCTTTTCCGACGGCGAGATCGATCTCGACACGGTGATGGCCTCGGCCTGCCTGCCGCAATTGTTCCGCGCCGTCGAGATCAAGGGCGTGCCCTATTGGGATGGCGGCTATGGCGGCAACCCGGCGCTCTATCCGTTCTTCAAGACGGCGGCGACCGAGGACGTGCTTCTGGTGCAGATCAATCCGGTCGTGCGCGAAGGCACGCCGAAGAGCGCCAACGAGATCCAGAACCGCATCGATGAGATCACCTTCAACGCCGGGCTCCTGCGCGAATTCCGCTCGATCGCCTTCGTCAAGGAACTGATCGCGGCCGGCCGCTTGCCGCATGGCGAATATCGCGACATCCGCATGCACCGCATCGATGCCGACGAGGCCTTCAAGGACCTCTCCGCGTCGTCCAAGGTCAATGCCGAATGGGCCTTCCTCGCCTACCTTCGCGACCTCGGCCGAAGTGCGGCCAGCGACTGGCTGGAGGAGAATTACGACGCCGTCGGCAAGCGGCCGACGCTCGACCTGTCGGGTGAGCTCGACGATGGCTTCAAGCCGCTGCGCGGCCCGGCGCCGGGGCGTCGCGTCAAGGAATTCCTCGCGGCGCGCATCAAGCCGGAATCCGCGCGCCGGCGCGCCTGATTGCCAAGGTCGTCTGCCCGTAAGACCGAGATCGGGTGGATAGCGGCCGGTCCGCTCTTCCCGCCGCGCTATTTCAGCGGCAGAAAGAGCTCGACGACGATCTCGGGCACCGACAGTTCCGGAAGGAAGGACAGCCGCCGCTGGCAATAGATCGGAAAGTCGCGCGCTTCCTCGCCGCTGGCCGGAAGCCATTCCCGATAAAGGTAGAGTGCTGCCGGCTCCAGATTGTTGGTGTTGYCGGGGTAGCGCAGCACGGCGCAACGTCCGCCGGGGATCACGCCGGCCTTCATCTGCTTGTCGTCCGCCGCGATCGGCTGGTCGGTGCCGACGCAAATGTCCATGCTGTAGTCGGCCGCGACAGCGGGACATCTCTCGGAGCGGAAGACGTTGAAGGTGGGGCTCGTTTCTGGCGACAGGCCGGCTGCCTTGCGCCAGGCGATGAAGCGCTGGATGGTGTCGCCGAGCGTCGCCCGATCCCCGCGATGTTCCATGATCGCCACCGGGGTGGGCGGCACTTCGCGGATCGTCACGTCGTCATCGGTGAAAATGATCTGCATGAGCTTTCTCCTCGCATTGTCGAGAGGCCCGAAGGCCATCAGCCACGACCCCCAGTCGGGAGATCTCCGGAACGACGACGGCGATTGCCCGCACCGCTGACGAAARGCGCGGGCAAAGGCATCCGGCGCGTCGTAACCGGCATCCATCGCTATGTCCGTGACGCTTTCGGCGTCCGCATAGCCCAGCCTGAATGAAGCGCGTTTCATGCGGGCGAGCTGGACATAGCGATGCACGGACAGCCCGAAGGTCGCCGTGAACTGCCGGTGGAAATGATATTTCGAATAGGCCGCGACGCCGCTCAGCGCGTCCAGGTCCAGATCGTCGTCGAGATGCCGGTCTATGTGATCCAGCACCCGCTGCATCCGGGCATGGTGGTTTTGAACCGCCGCCTTCATCGTTCCATTCTCCGTGGCAGCACCAGCTAAGCCGCGCGGACATGAGGCGCTCGACCGATCTTGCGGTTTTGCCGCGAGCCGCACCATCGCCAAGGGCCGTTTACGCACGCCCGATCAATGCATGAACGGCGAAAAGGGCCGTTTGCGGACCGATCGCTTTCCCGTCCCCATGCTGAGGCGGGTGCCAAACGGCATGTTCGAGGCGCTTGGGTCGGCACTGCCGGAGCATTCCCCTACGGAACCGGGGCAATGCTGGATTCGGCTGTGCGGGCGATGTAACTTACCTGCACGTAAACGGGAGGTCGCGATGCTGCAGACMAGACAGAATGCTCTCGGGGTCCGGTTTGAAGCGCAGTGCAGGGCCTTCGAGAAGGAGCCGTTCCCGACGCTCGACCTGCGCAAGGATCGGCTGAAGCGCGTCCTCGCGCTCACCGAAAAGCACGAGGCCGAGATATGCGCCGCGATCGACAGCGATTTCTCCGCCCGCTCGGCCGAGGAGACGCGGCTTGCCGAATTGTTCGTCGTGCGCGCCGGCATCAGGCATGCGCTGTCGCATCTCGGCGCCTGGATGCGCGAGCGGCGCGTCGCCACCAGCCTGCCGTTCCTGCCCGGCCGCAACCGCCTCTTGGCGCAGCCGCTCGGCGTCGTCGGCATCGTCTCGCCCTGGAACTACCCTTTCCAGCTCGCCGTCGCGCCGGCGACCGCGGCGCTCGCGGCGGGCAACCGCGTGATGATCAAGCCGTCGGAGCTGACGCCTAAGTTTTCGGACCTGCTCGCCAGCCTGGTCGAAAAATATTTCGCCGCCGACGAGGTCAGCGTGATGGTCGGCGACGCCGATGTCGGCAAGGCGTTCGTGTCGCTGCCGTTCGATCACCTCCTGTTCACCGGGTCGACCGCCGTCGGCCGGCAGGTGGCGCTGGCCGCCGCCGCCAATCTGACGCCGGTGACGCTCGAGCTCGGCGGTAAGTCGCCGGCGATCTTCGATCCGTCCTGCGATCTCGACGCGGCGGTCGCCAGCGTCGCCTACGGCAAGCTGCTCAATGCCGGCCAGACCTGCATCGCGCCGGACTATCTCATGGTCCCGCAAGGCCAGGGCGCGGCGATCGCGGCAAAGTTCGCCGCGGCGATGGCGAAGCTCTATCCGCGCCTCGGCGACAATCGCGACTATACGGCGATCGTCAGCGAGCGGCATCACCGGCGGCTGAGCGACATGGTCGCCGAGGCGCGTGACAGCGGCGCCGACATCATCGAGGTCAATCCGGCGAACGAGACGCTCGGCGTCACCGACCGCAAAATGGCGCCGGTGCTGGTGCGCAATGCGGGCGAAAATCTGCGGCTCATGCGCGAGGAGATTTTCGGGCCGGTGCTGCCGATCGTCGAATATGGCACGGTCGACGAGGCCATCGAGCATGTGAACCGGGGCGAGCGCCCGCTGGCGCTCTACTGGTTCGGCAGCGACAACGCCAATCGCCAGAAGGTCATGCGGGGAACCGTGGCCGGCGGCGTCACGATCAATGACTGCATGCTGCATCTGGTGCAGGAGCGGCAGCCCTTCGGCGGCGTCGGCGAGAGCGGCACCGGCGCCTATCACGGCGAATGGGGGTTCCGCACATTCAGCAAGGAAAAGCCGATCTTCATCCAGTCGAAGCTCAGCGCCGGCGGCTTGCTACGCCCGCCTTACGGCAGGACATTCGAGCGCATCTTCCGGCTGCTCAACCTCATCACTTGACAGATTCAACCCTGGCATAGTGGGGCATGACCGCGCTCTAACCGGGCGGTTGCCGCCGCCGATGGACGATTTTTCGCATCATGCTGACGGCTGCTGCCAGTAACCTTGGGGAACCCGTCGGCGCGCCGGCAAAAGCGCCAGCCGGCTGGCAGAAAAGCCTGTGTTTGTCGAGGCACTGCGTCCCACGCCGCAATGTTCCTGCAACTTTTCCGACTATTTTGCGCCGCAACTTTCAGGTAGAAGCGCGCGTTCGCCGATCACGGCAAATTGAACTAGGCCCCGCGCACACCCATATCGGCCGCGCGCCCAAGTCGGAAGCGCCGACCTCGCCAGGTCCTGCAACGGAAAAATGACGATGCCGAAAATCAGGTTTCACAAGCTTGCAGCCATTGCCGTGCTCATCGGGTTCGCGGCCTGGATGGGGACGGGCGAGTTTTCCTCCGTCGGCAGCGCCGCGGACAAGTCGGTTACCATCGACAAACAGGCCGGCGCCGGCCAGCCGGAGGCCGCCAAGGCGAAGACAGCCGAGGTCGGGCCAAAGGCCGCGCCGCGCACCGTGGCGGTGGTGACGCCGCCGCGCAAGACCTTCGCGCGCGCCATCCGCATCTCCGGCCTGACTGAGGCCGACAAGCGCGCGGTGCTTGCAACGCGCGTCAACGGCGTCATCGAGAAGCTGCCGGTCAAGCAGGGCGACCGCGTCAAGACAGGCGATCTCGTGCTGATGCTCGCGGCCGAGGAGAAGATCTCCAATGTCGACAACGCCAAGCAGCTTCTTGTCCAGCGCAAGGCCGAGCTCGATGCCGCCGAGCGCCTAGCCAAGACCGGCAATCTGCCGAAGCTGCAGCTGGACACCGCCCGCTCGAACCTGACGCTGGCGCAATCGCAACTCGACACCGCGCAGGCCGAGCTCGACCGCAACGAGGTCAAGGCGCCGTTCGACGGCGTCATCGACCGCATCCCGGTGGAACTCGGCAGCTCGGTGATGCAGGGCGGCGAGGTGGCGACGATCCTGAAGCTCGATCCCGTCATCGCCCGCGGCGAGATCAGCGAGCGCGACCTGCGCTACGTCAAGATCGGCGACGAGGCCGATGTGCGCCTGGTCAACGACCAGAAGGTCACCGGCACGGTCCGCTACATCAGCCGCGATGCGTCGGCGCAGACCCGCACCTTCCGCGTTGAAGTGGCGATCCCCAATGGCGACGGCTCCATCCCCGCCGGCATGACGGCCGAGATCACGCTCAGTGCCGAGCCGACCAACGCGGTCATGCTGCCGCGCTCGGTGGTGACGCTGGGCGACAAGGGCGACCTCGGCATCCGCGCCGTCGGCAAGGACGGCAAGGTGGCGTTCTTCCCGATCGACCTGGTCGACGACACGCCGCACGGCCTGGTGCTGGGCGGCATTCCGGAAGATGCGCGCATCATCGTCGCCGGCCAGGAACTGGTGAAGGAAGGCGACACGGTGAAACCCGTCGAGGCCGACCAGGCGACCATCAACAAGCTGATCAGTGAAGCCTCCGCCGGCACGCAGTAAAGCACGACGCGCCGTTGCCGGACCAATCCGGCGATGGCGGTCCGCAGCCTTTGAAGCATAACAGGCCGAAGTCATGGATATCGTCAGACTCGCCATCACCAACGCCCGCCTCACGATCTCGGCGCTGCTGTTCCTGCTCGTCGCGGGCTGGGTCGCCTATCAGTCGACGCCCAAGGAAGCGGAGCCCGACGTTCCGATTCCGATGATGTATGTCAGCCTGATCTATCAGGGCATCTCGCCGGAGGATTCCGAGCGCCTGCTGCTCAGGCCAATGGAAAGCAAGCTCAAGAGCCTCAAGGGGCTCAAGGAGATGCGTTCGGCCGCCTTCCAGGGCGGCGGCTACGTGCTGGTCGAGTTCCAGCCGCAGACGGATCTCGCGACGGCGCTGCAGGATACGCGCAGCAAGGTTCAGGACGCCAAGGCCGACCTGCCGCAGGCGGCCGAGGAGCCGACGGTCAACGAGGTCAACGTCTCGGAATTCCCGGTTCTGGTCGTGACACTTTCCGGCGACGTGCCGGAGCGCGTGCTGACGTCGGCCGCGCGCGAGCTGCGCGACCGCATCGAGGAAGTGCCCGGCGTGCTCGAAGGCTCGCTGCAGGGCGCGCGCGACGACCTCGTCGAGGTTGTCGTCGACCCGGTGAAGCTCTCCTCCTATGGGTTGCAGCTCGACCAGGTGATCCAGGGCGTCGCGTCCTCCAACAGCCTGGTCGCAGCCGGCAATCTCGAAGGTTCGGAAGGCAAATACGCGGTCAAGGTGCCGTCGCTGATCGAGACGCCCGAGGATGTCGCGAACCTGCCGGTGGTCGCCACGCCCAACGCCGTGGTCCAGGCCAAGGACATCGCGACAGTGCGCTCAACCTTCAAGGACGCCGAGACGGTGACGCGCCTCGACGGCAGGCCGGCCATCGCCATCGAAGTGAAGAAGCGCATCGGCGCCAACCTGATCGACACGATCGGCCAGGTGCGGCAGGTGTCGGACGCCTTCATCAAGACGATGCCCGAAGGCATGCACGTCACCTACACGCAGGACAAGTCGGTCTTCGTCAACCAGTTGCTCGGCGACCTGCAGAACCACGTGATGATCGCCGTCATCCTGGTGTTCATCGTCATCCTCTATGCGCTGTCGGGCCGCGCCTCGCTGCTCATCGGCCTTGCCATTCCATCTTCGTTCCTGATCGGCATCCTGCTGCTCGCCATGATGGGCTACACGATCAACATGATCGTGCTGTTCAGCCTCATCCTGGCCGTCGGCATGCTGGTGGACGACGCCATCATCGTCACCGAATTCGCGGAACGGCGCATGAGCGAGGGCATGCCGAAGGGGGACGCCTTCGCGCTCGCCGCCAAGCGCATGGCCGGCCCGGTCATCGCGGCGACGATGACGCGCATCGCCGCCTTCTCGCCGCTGCTGTTCTGGCCCGGCATCATCGGCGACTTCATGAAATACATGCCGATCACGCTGATCGTGACGCTGTCGGCCTCGATGCTCTACGCGCTGGTCTTCGCGCCGACGCTTGGCGCGATCTTCGCCAAGGCGCCGGAGCATCACGAGGAGGGCAATCGCGACGGCTGGTACATGGCCGTGGTCAAGCAGGCGGTGCGCTTCCCGATCACCGTCATCCTGCTCACCGTCGGCCTTCTGGTCGGCGTCGGCTTCGCCTATTCGAAATACGGCGCCGGCGTCGAGTTCTTCCCGAGCGTCGAGCCGGATTACGGCCTGCTCTACGTGCATGCCCGCGGCAATCTTTCGCTGGCGGAAATGGACGCCGCGACCAAGACGGCGGAAAACCGGCTGCTCGGCTGGCCGGGCGTGAAGTCGGTCTACACGCGCGTCGGCAAGACGCAAGGCGGCGGCCAGGACATTCCCGAGGATGTGGTCGGCGTCATCCAGTACGAGTTCGTCGACTGGCGCGAGCGCAAATCCGCCAACCAGATCCTCGACGACCTGCGCGGCGTGATGGCCGGCATCCCCGGCGTCGATGTCGAAGTGCGCGTGCCGGAAGCCGGCCCGCCGACCGGCAAGCCGATCCAGATCCGGCTGTCGGCCGCCGATCCGGCCGGGCTCGACGACAAGGCGCGGGCGGTCGCCGCACGCATCGCCAAGATCCCCAACGTCATCGACATTTCGGACGGCCTGCCGCCGCCCGGCGTCGACTGGGCGATCGAGGTCGACCGCGCCAAGGCGGCGCAATACGGCATCAGCCCGACCTCGGTCGGCACGGTGGTGCAGCTGGTGACCAACGGCCTCAAGCTGTCGGAATACAGGCCGGCCGGCGCCGACGACGCGGTCGACATAAGGCTGCGCCTGCCGGAAGACCGACGCACCCTGTCGACGCTCGACGAACTGCGCGTGCAGACCTCGCAAGGGTCGGTGCCGATCTCGAACTTCGTCGTCAGGAAACCCGAGCCGACCGTCGGCATCCTCAACCGCATCGACGGCGCGCGCACCGTGGTGGTGCAGGCCAATGTCAGCGCCGGCGCGCAGCAGGTCGCGGCGGTGCAGCAGGAGGTCACCAAGGCCGTCGCCGACATGGACCTCGGCAGCGGCATTCGCTGGAAGCTTGCCGGCTCCAACGAGGACAGCGCGGAAGCCAGCGCCTTCCTCGGCAAGGCCTTCGGCGCCGCGATCTTCCTGATCTTCCTGGTGCTGCTTGCGCAGTTCAACAAGTTCACCAGCGTGTGGCTTGTGTTGTCCTGCGTGGTCATGGCGACGATCGGTGTGTTCCTCGGATTGCTTCTGACAGGCGAGGCCTTCGGCATCGTCATGTCGGGCATCGGCGTGATCGCGCTGGCCGGCGTGGTGGTGAACAACAACATCGTGCTCATCGACACCTATGACCGGCTGCGCGAGGAGGGCTGGGACAAGATGGACGCGGTGCTGCAGACCTGCCGCGAGCGTGCGCGTCCGGTGGTGCTGACGGCGGTGTCGGCCATCCTCGGCGTGCTGCCGATCGCCTTCGGCCTCGGTCTCGAAATCTTCCATCACGAGACGACRATCAACGCGCCGTYGACGCAATGGTGGATATCGCTGTCCTCGGCAATCGTCTTCGGCCTGTCCTTCGCCACGCTGCTGACGCTGGTGGTGACGCCCTCGATGCTGATGGTGTTCACCCGCGCCAAGGTGAAGCCCGGCCAGCGGCGCAACTGGTTCAGCCGCCTGTTCCGGCGCGGCAGGGGCGAGATGTCGTCGATCGGCAAGGCGGCGGAAGTGGCTGCCGAAGCGGAGATCACTTTCCCGAAGGCAGCTGAATAAGCCACTTTGTCACCGGCAGAGACCAAAGCCGTCCGGGAACAACCGGGCGGCTTTTTGCATTGTTCCCTCGAGGTTCAACCAGACGGCGAGGGTTTTTCATGACGATCGGCACACTTCTCGTAATAATCCTGATCCTGATCCTGATCGGCGCAGTGCCGGCATGGCCACATTCGCGTGCCTGGGGCTACGGCCCGTCGGGCATCGTCGGCGTCATCCTGGTCGTGCTGCTGATCCTGTTGTTGATGGGTAGGATCTGATGCTGAACGATGACAGCCGGGCCTTCCGAGGCCCGGCCGCTCCCTTCCTGCTCGACAGTCAAGCAGCCTGGCGCGAGACCTGCGCAATGGCGATGCCGATATCCTGCATGGCTTGCGCCACCGCCTGGTCGAGCGGGGTATGCGGGATTTCGCCGATGACCTGTTCCAGCCGGGTCGAAGCCAGCCGGTGCGCCTCGAAGCGCAGATAGGACATGGAGACGATCTCGCGCCACATGGCCACGAACGGGCTGCCGGCGCGCAGCACCCACCAGGGCATGAAGGAGAGCTTCAGCTGGCGGCCGAGCGCCTTCTCGGCCGCGGCTTTCATGTCGAGATCGGTAATGGCGTGGCCGGGGAAGTTGATGGCTTCGTAGAAGCCCGTTTTGTCGAGGTTCTTCGCCAGGCCGACGAAGGCGACGGCGAAGTCCGGCAGGTAGGCCCATTCATGCGTCAGGTCGGCCGGGCCGGGCGCGGTGTAGACGCCTTTCGCTATCTTGGCGGCGACGACGAGGTCGAACCAGGAACCTGAGCCGGTGCCGCCGAAGAAATCTCCCGCCCTGAGCACGATGGTGCGCACCCGGCCGGCTTCGGCCTCGCCGCGGAACAGCGCTTCCATAGCGCAGCGGATGCGGCCCTTCTCGGTGGTCGGATGGAACGGTGTCGCTTCCGTGATCACCTGCGGCATCGGCGAGCCGTAATTGTAGACCGTGCCCGGGAACAGGTGCAGCGCACCGTTTTCGCGGCAGGCGGCCATGACGTTCTCGGCCATCGGCATGCACTTGCCCCAGTCGGTGTAGATCGGGTTCAGGCCGTTGAAGACGATGTCGGCGCCCTGTGTCGCGCGGATCAGGGATTCGCGGTCCAGCGCGTCGCCGGCGACGGCCGTGGCGCCCTTGAGCTCCGCCGGCACCTTGCCTGTGCGGGTGATGGCGCGGACGTCGAAGCCGGCGTCGATGAAAGCCTTGCCGACCACGCGGCCGAGCCGGCCATTGGCGCCGAGGATTGCGATCTTGGTCATGTGTTCTCTCCGTTGTTTGCGTTTGCCCGGCTAATCTGATGCCTCCACGAACGAATTGAAATTGACTGAGATCGGCGATCTGTTATTCAAAAATGAATGAAAGAATTCGACTGGAACCTGATCAAGAGCTTCGTCGCGGTGGCCGAAACCGGCAGTCTTTCAGGTGCGGCGCGCAGGCTGGCGGCCAGCCAGCCTACGCTCGGCCGCCACATCGCCGAGCTGGAGGCAGCGCTCGGCGTGACGTTGTTCCGGCGCGGGCGGCGCGGCTACGAGCTGACGGAAGCCGGCGGCACGCTCTACGAGCGCGGGCGGGCGGTCAGCGCTGAGGCCAATGCCTTTTCATTGCTGGCGCTGGGTGCGGTCGAGGCGATCGAGGGCACGGTGCGCATCGCGGCTAGCGAGGTGGTCGCCGCCTTCGTGCTGCCGGACATGATGGCCCGTCTTGGCGAGGAAGAGCCGGGCATCGAGGTCGAGATCGTCGCCTCGAACCAGGTCGAGAACCTTTTGCGCCGCGACGCCGACATCGCCATCCGCATGGTCCGGCCGGCGCAGAACGAGCTGGTGGCGCGCAAGGTCACCGACATTCCGCTCTGCCTGTGCGCGGCAAGCGCCTATCTCGACCGGCGCGGCCGGCCGGAAAAACCGGCCGACCTTGCCGATCACGCCTTGGTCGGTTTCGACCGCAGCGACGAGATCATTCGCGGCTTCACCGCGTTCGGCATTCCGGTCGGCCGCAGCCATTTCCGGTTCAGGACCGACAACCAGATCGTGCTCTGGGAAGCGGTGCGGACGGGAAACGGCATCGGCATCGGCCAGGAGCCGCTGGCCGACCGCGACCCGGACCTGGAAAAGCTGCTGCCGGACGTGCCCTTGCCGGTCCTGCCCGTCTGGCTCGCCATGCATCGCGACGTGCGCACCAGCATGCGCATCCGCCGCGTGGCGGATTTCCTGCATGAGGAGCTGAAGCTTTACTCGGCCGGTACGGGGTCTGGAGCGAATTCGGCCCGGTKAGCAAGGCCCGCCATCAAGAGCACGATGACCAGCAGTCCGGACAGCGCGACGAAGATCGGGCCGAAGCTGGAGTGCTCGGCGACGAAGCCGATCGCGGAGGGCGCCACCAGGATGCCGGAATAGCCCATGGTGGTGACGACGCTCATGCCGGTGCCAGACGACATGCCTTCCTGGTTGCCGCCGGCCGAAAAGATGATCGGCACCATGTTGGCGATGCCGAAGCCGCAGAAGGCGAAGGCGGCGATGGCGAGGTAAGGCGAGGGCGAAAGACCGGCGACCAGCATGCCGGCAGCGGCGACCAGCGCCGAGCCGCGCAAGGTCGACACCGCGCCGAAGCGGTTGCGCACGCCGTCGCCCAGGAAACGCATCAGCGCCATGACGCCCGAGAAGGCGGCATAGGCGAGGCCGGCGACCGCGAGATCGGCGCCCAGCTCCTGATGCAGGAAGAGCGCCGCCCAGTCGAGCACCGCGCCTTCCGAGATCATGGTGAGCAGCGCCATCAGCCCGACCAGATAGACGGCCGTGTGCCGCGGCAGCGTGAATTTCTGGTGCTCGACCGTTTGCGGCTTGTCCTCGGCGATGAGGTAGCGAATGGCAAAGGCGATCACGGCAAAGGCGATCACCGTCACTGCGACGGCATGGGGAAGATGGCCGTAGTTCTGGATCGAGTAGCCGCCGAGCGCGCCACCCGCGAAGCCGCCAAGGCTCCAGAAACCGTGCGAGGACGACATGATCGCCCGGGAAAGCCTTCTTTCCACCACCACGGCATTCGAGTTCATCGCGACATCCATGCCGCCGATCGAGCCGCCGAAGATGAGCATGGCGATCGCCGCCAGGGGAACGTTGGGCGCGAGCGCCACGATCAGCAGGCCGAAGCTGCCGCAGACGCCGAACCAGCGGGTCACGGTGCGCGAGCCATGCCTGGAGATGAGATGGCCGCACCAGGTCATGGAAATCACGGCGCCGACGCCGAACAGCAGGATCAGCAGGCCGAGCGTGAACCGGGTGATGTCGAGCCGGGTGAGGAACACCGGAATCTGCGGCGCCCAGCTGCCGGTCAAGAAACCATTGGCGAGGAAAATGCCGGCGACGGCCCAGCGGCCGCGCGTGGCGGCCTGCATCGTGGTTTGCAAGGTCATGGTCTGAAAATCTGCCATGCAAAGGGTGTTTTGTGCGGCAAATTAGATCGATTCAATTCGCAGTCAAGGACCCTGATGAGGAAGTGCTTGTACCAAGCCGTGTGCACTCAAAAAAGTTACTCGGTAGCGATCCTTCGCGCCCCCCTCTGTCCTGCCGGACATCTCCCCCACACGGGGGGAGATCAGATGCCGCGTCGGCTTTCGCCAATCGCCAGCGTTGCAGGAAAAGCGAGGCGATGGCGCTCAATCTCCCCCCTTGTGGGGGAGATGGCCGGCAGGCCAGAGGGGGGCGCTGTCCCGCCAGCGTTCGCTCTTATGCCCTCGCCGTTGGCTCAGTGATCTTTCGGCCGCTTCGCCTCGAACTCGGCCTTCTTGGCCGCGGAAGCCTCGGTCTGGTTGAGCGCCTGCCATTCGGCGTAGGGCATGCCGTAGATGATCTCGCGCGATGCATCCTTCGACAGCGCCACGCCCTCGGCCTCGGCGGCCTCGCGATACCAGTTGGACAGGCAGTTGCGGCAGAAGCCGGCGAGGTTCATCAGATCGATGTTCTGGACGTCGCCGCGTTCGCGCAGATGCGCCACCAGCCGACGGAAAGCCGCCGCCTCGAAGTCGCGTTTCTGGTCGTCGCTGAGTTCGGTCATTGGGAACCTCCGGGCCTGTCGGGCTCGTCACACGGGTCCGGTGCGCGAGCCGAACATCTTCACCTGATGTATATCGGCACGCCGGTCGATGGCGTCAACGATCGGCGCAAGGCGCTCGGCCCAGGCGAGAGCGCCGGCGCGGTCGGCGATCAGATCCTGGCGGATCTCGATCAGCGCATGGGCGTAGCCATTGACGATGGCGTGGCGGAACATGGTGTCGCCGCGCAACGCGCCGTCATAGGGTTCGTTGTCGCCGACGACGAGGGACTGGTCCTGCGCCAACATATCGATCAGCGGCCGCGCCACGCGGTCGTCGCGGTCCCACAGGACGCCGACATGCCAGGGGCGGACAAAACCCTGCATCACCGGCGTGAAGGAATGCACGGAGAAGATGAATGGCGCCTGGCCCGAGGCGTGCGCCACGGAGGCGATCATAGCGCCGACGGCGTCATGGTAGGGCCGGTAGAAGCGGTCGAGCCGCCGCTCGCGTTCCTCCCGGGCAATCGGATAGTTTCCCGGCACCACGGTCCCGTCATAGAGCTGACGGATCATGGTGGGGTCGTCCTCGCCCCGGTTGGGGTCGATCAACAGCCGCGAGAAACCGGCAAGCACGGCCGGCACGCCGAGCAGTGCCGCGAGCTCGCGCGTCACCGTCTCGACGCCGATGTCATAGGCGATGTGACGCTCGAATTCGGACGCCGGCAAACCGAGGCTGCCATACTCCTCCGGCAGGTCGCGGCGGGCGTGGTCGGCCAGAAGCACGACGCCTTTCTTGCGGTCGCCCTCGACAATGTCGAATGGCGTGAAAACTGTGGATCGGGTCATCGGCTGAAAAGGGGATGGCGGCTGCGATGTGGTATCGTCATTCCACGAAGAGGACGCTGGCGCAATGCCGTTGTTTGGCCAAGGTTTCCGCAAAAATCCCCTGCGCGGGGAGAATTTGCGCGACGGGCCCTTCTAAATCGATTGGAATTGAACAAAACGGCGCGTTGACATGCGACCGGAGTTTGCTGAAAAGGGGCTTCGAGAGATGCAAATGTGGTTCGCAAGGGAATCTGCGATGGGTTTTGCCGGCCGGTTGCGCAAGCGCCTGGCCGTGCCGTTGCTGATCATCGGCGCGGGATCGTGCGCGGTTTTCGCGACCTCGCCGGCCCGGGCCGACTTCCGCGTTTGCAACGCAACGCAAAATCTGGTGGGCGTCGGCATCGGCTATCGCGCCAAGGCCGGCTGGATCACCGAGGGCTGGTGGCACATCGAAGGATCGACCTGCAAGACGCTCATCGAGGGTCCGCTGTCATCAAGGTTTTACTATCTTTATGCAGAAGACGCCGAACGCGGCGGGCGCTGGGATGGCCCGATCAACATGTGCGTCGCCGAAAAAGAGTTCAAGATCGCCGGCGTGAATGATTGCGTCGCCCGGGGCTTCCAGCGCGCCGGATTCCAAGAATATGACACGGGCGAGCAGGCCAGCTGGATGGTCCAGCTGACCGACGAGCCCGCAACGGGAGGCGCGCCAGCGGCGGCCCCCGCTCCGGGAACAAACAGTCAATGAGACGTAACCGCAAGGTCAAGATCCTCGCCACCATCGGTCCGGCTTCCTCCTCCGAAGAGATGCTGAGAAAGCTCTTCGAAGCCGGTGCCGATGTCTTCCGCATCAATATGAGCCACACCGATCACGAGCTGATGCGCACGCTCGTCGGTCGCATCCGCGCCGTCGAGGCCGCCGTCGGCCGGCCGATCGGCATCCTCGCCGACCTGCAGGGGCCGAAGCTCAGGGTCGGCAAGTTCGCCAACGTCAAGGAAGCGTTGACCGTCGGCCAGACCTTCACCCTCGACGACAATCCGGAACCGGGCACGTCCAGCCGTGTCTACCTGCCGCATCCGGAAATCCTGAGCTCGGTCGAGGCCGGTCACCGACTTTTGATCGACGACGGCAAGCTGGAGCTGAAGGCGGTGAAGGCCGACGGCAAGTCGATCACCTGCACGGTCGTCGCCGGCTCGGGCATTTCCGACAAGAAGGGCGTCAGCCTGCCCGACACCGATCTGCCGGTCGGCGCGCTGACCGAGAAGGATCGTGCCGATCTCGACGCGGTGCTTGCCACCGGCGTCGACTGGGTGGCGCTGTCCTTCGTGCAGCGGCCGGAAGACCTGGCGGAGGCCCGCAAGATCGCGCGCGGCCGCGCGCTGATCATGGCCAAGATCGAGAAGCCCCAGGCGGTTGCCCGGCTCCCCGAGATCATCGAACTCTCCGACGCGCTGATGGTCGCCCGCGGCGATCTCGGCGTCGAGATGCCGGTCGAGGCGGTGCCCGGCATCCAGAAGCAGATCACCCGCGCGGCGCGCCGTGCCGGCAAGCCGGTGGTGATCGCCACGCAGATGCTGGAATCGATGATCACCGCGCCCGTGCCGACCCGCGCCGAGGTCTCCGACGTGTCGATCGCCGTCTTCGAAGGCGCGGACGCGATCATGCTTTCGGCCGAATCCGCGGCCGGCGCCTATCCGGTCGAGGCGGTCGCCATGATGAACCGCATCGCCACCAAGGTCGAAACCGATCCGACCTATGCCGGCATCATCAACGCGCAGCGCTCGGAGCCCGAGGCGACCGGGGCCGACGCCATTTCGCTCGCCGCGCGCGAGATCGCCGAGACGCTGAAACTGTCGGCGATCATCTCCTACACCGCGTCGGGCACCACCGGCCTGCGCGCCGCGCGCGAGCGCCCGCAGGTGCCGATCGTGGCGCTGTCGCCGATCCTCAACACCGCGCGCCGCCTGTCGCTCTTGTGGGGCACGCACTGTGTCGTCTCAGAGGATGCCACCGATCTCGACGACATGGTCGACCGGGCCTGCCGGATCGCACTGGAAGAAGGTTTCGGCAAGCCTGGCGACCGGGTGATCATCACCGCCGGCGTGCCGCTGAGAACGCCTGGATCGACCAATATGCTGCGCATTGCCTATGTCGGGTCGGATACGCATTAGGGCGTGCCGATATTCGGGTCAGGCCGGCCTAACCCGAATATCGGCACACCTAACCGTACTTGCCGTGGCATTCAGGAGCTGATTCCCGAGGTTTCAGGTCGGCGCGAGCTCGGCATCGGGCACTTTGATGTCCGGGCATTGGCCGTCATGATAGGCATCGCCGGCGATCCGCCCCTCCACGGTTCTGGCCATCGCTTGTAGATCGACATCTTTGCCCGCGACTTTCTGGATCGCGCCGAGGACGAGGTCGGGCGCGGTCCAGTCTGGCTTGTGGCCGAGATTGCGGACCCAGACCAACTCGGCGCCGGGAATGTCGCGCTCGAGGCCGACGGAATGGATCGTGGCGTAGACCACCTTGTCGCGGTCGCCCGAGATGACGACGGTCGGCGCCTTGATCTCGCGGTATGAGGGTGAGGCGGCGTGGACATAGTCGTAGAGCTGAGCGACATCGCGGGCGTTGGCGCGGAAGGCGGATGGCCTGAGCACCAGCGGGATCGAGGCGTCGTCGATATAGAACTCCGGCACTTTGTTGGGTGAAAAGACGCAAGCGGTGGCATCGCCGATCCGCAGCATGCCGGCCGGATAAGCGAGCGTTTCGGAAAACAGCCAGCCGATCACCGGCGTGGCGGCGAGCTTGTAATACCAGGCGGTCGCGCCGCCCGGCCATGGATGCGTGGCGGGCGAGACGAAGACCAACCCCAACGTCTTTTCGGGATGCCGGCGGGCGAAGGCCGTGGTGATCGCGCCGCCGAAGGAATGGGCGGCGATGACCGCCTTTTCGATGCCCAAGCGGTCCATCAGCGCGGCGATCGTGTCCGCCTGCGCGGCAAGCGTCTCATTGTCGCCGCGCGCCGACCAGCCGAAACCCGGGCGGTCGAGGAACAGCATCTCGGCGCGCCCCTCGAGCAGCGGCTTCAGCGGCAGCATCTGGTCCTTGAGATTGGCGCTGGCGCCATGGATGAAGACGACCGGCGGCAGATCGGCCCCGGCCGGCGCCGGGATATGGACATGGTGGATGCGCGCGCCCCTGATCTCGGCGAACGCGCCGACGGGCGGATTGCGACGCTCGATCGACCAGACGCCGGCGCGGGTGACGCCGGCGAGGGCAAAGAAAAACGCGACGAGGAAGAGGAGAGCGGCGCAGATGAGGTTCATGGGGGGAGATACGGGCGAGGGGCGGAATTAGTTTAGGCAGTAGGCAGTAGGCAGTAGGCAGTAGGCAGTAGGCAGTAGGCAGTAGGCAGTAGGGCTCTCTTCCCCTACTGCCTACTGCCCAATCCCTACTGCCTAAATTCCCTCGCCGGCCAGCTCTTCCGAGAGCGTCGAGACCTGGTCCTGGGCGCTGCGCATCATCGGGTAGATCGCCAGCACCTTCTGCCAGGCTTCCAGCGCCGACTGCTTGTGGCCGGTCTCGGTCATGATCTGGGCGAGGCCGGAGAGCGCGCCGAAATGGCGCGGCTCGAGCTGCAAGGTGCGGTCGATATCGGCCATCGACTTCCCGTAGTTCTTCATCAGGAAATGCACAGTGGCACGGCGGTTCCAGCCTTCGGCATAGTCGGGCTGCAAGGTCACGACCTGGTCGAGGAAATCGAGGGCGACGTCGAATTTCTGGTCTTCCGTCGCCTTCTGCGCCCACTGCATCATCAGGTCGATCGAGGCGCTGCCCGACTGGCTCCATTCGTTCCAGATGCGGCCGGCGATGCGCTCGGCCGCCTTCTCGTTGCGCTCGCGCTTCAGCTCGGTAAAGAGCTGGTCGAGGCGGCCCTGCTTGGTCGGAGCGGCCGGCGGCGGCGTGGCGGCGGGCGGCGGCGCGGCATCCGGAGGCAGCGCGCCCGGCACCTCTTCGGCTCCCGCAGGCAAGCCGGAAAGCAAAAGGGCGGTGAAAAATGCAAAAAGAATCCGCATCGCCGGAATCTAGTCCCRGACGGCGGATCGTCAAAGTGATTTTAGCGTGAGAGCGCCGGCGAACCGGCAATCGACATCAGCGCGGCCTGGTCTCTTCGCATGCCGCTTCCTTTTCGGGCGACATGCATCAAGCCGCGCGCAAGGCTCAGCCCTGGCGCGCCTTGTAGCGCGGAGCGGTCTTGTTGATGATGTAGATGCGTCCCTTGCGGCGAACCAGCCGGTTGTCGCGGTGACGCGCCTTGAGCGCCTTGAGCGAATTCTTGATCTTCATGGTCTTGCCTGTTCGGTCAGGGCCCGTCCCGGGCCGAATTTTAAAGGCGCGCCCGAAAAAAGCGCGCCTTTGAACTTGGCGTGGCTCATAAACGAGGAGTGTCGTCCGTGTCAACCACGTGACGATGTCCGAATGCCACAAGTGGGCCGGCATATCAAATATTCGCCATCCCGGCGACGCGCCATTGCGCGACTCGAAAGCGGCTGGAATGGTGCGATCTCGGCGAAACGACCGGAGATTGCACATGCGCCGCATGTTTCTGCCTGCCTGTCTGGTCTTGCTTGCGACAGCCCCGGCCGCTTGGGCGGAAGACTGCGACCGCAACGACGATAGTCAGTCGATGCTGAATATCTGCGCCGATGCCGACTACCAGGCCGCCGACGCCAAGCTCAACGCCGCCTACAAGAACATCGTCGGCAGCAACGATCAGGCCTCGAACAAGCTCTTGCAGACGGCGCAACGCGCCTGGATCGCTTTCCGCGACGCCGAATGCGCCTATTCGACCGCCGACAGCGAGGGCGGCTCCATCCATCCGATGGAGGTATCGCAGTGCCTGACCAAGCTCACCAACGAGCGCATCAAGCAGCTCACGTCCGACGCCAACTGCAAGCTCAGCGATCCGAGCTGCGCCGGCTCGGACGCGAGCGGCGGCGACCAGGATATGCAATAGCTATCGCGGCCTGATGAGGCGCGTGAAATGGCCCATCTTGCGGCCGGGGCGCGATTCGGCCTTGCCGTAAAGATGCAGCATCAGATCGGGTTCGTTAAGCAGGGCCGGCACCCTCAGCATGTCGTCGCCGATCAGGTTTTCCATCACGCAATCAAAATGGCGGGCAGGCGAGCCCAGCGGCAGGCCGGTGACGGCGCGGATATGCTGCTCGAACTGCGAGACGACGCAGGCGGCTTCCGTCCAGTGGCCGGAATTGTGGACGCGCGGCGCCAGCTCGTTGGCCAGAAGCGAACCGTCGGCAAGCACGAAGAATTCGACGCCGATGACGCCGACATAGTCGAGCGCGGAGAGGATTTTGGCGGCCGCGTCCTTGGCGGCCGCCGCTGTCGCCGGATCAATCGCGGCTGGAAGCGTCGAGGTGCGCAGGATGCCTTCGCGGTGGACGTTTTCCGCCGGATCGTAAGCCGCGACGGATCCGTCCAGCCCACGCGCGGCGATCACCGAAATCTCGCGCTCGAAGGCGACGAGCGATTCGAGGATCAGYGGCACATTGCCCATGGCCTCGCAGACACCGGCAAAACCGGCCGTTTCCATGTTGCGGAAGACGCGTTGGCCCTTGCCGTCATAGCCCATGCGGCGGGTCTTCAGCACGCCGCTGYCGTTGAACGTCTTGAGCGCCTCGGTCAGCTGGTCGTCATTGCCGACCGGACGGAACTCCGCCGTCGGGATGCCGATACCGTTGAGGAAACTTTTCTCGGTCAGGCGATCCTGCGCCACTTCGAGCGCGCGGGCCGGCGGATAGACCGGAACCCTCGCCGCCAACGCTTCGGCAGCGGCGACCGGAACATTCTCGAATTCGTAGGTGACGACGGCGCTGGAGGCAGCCAGATCGGCAAGCGCTGCCGGATCGTCATAGGCGGCGACGATCTGCCGGTTCGCGACCTGCGCGGCCGGGCAGTCGGGCTGGGGCTCCAACACGACGACGCGATAGCCGAGGCGCGCTGCGGCCATCGCCAGCATTCGGCCGAGCTGGCCGCCGCCGATGATGCCGATGGTCGATCCCGGAGCGAGATTCACGGCGTGTCCGTCGGTTCGGCGGCGACCTTGGCGGTCTGCGCAGAGCGCCAGGCGTCGAGCCGGGCTGCAAGCTTGTCGTCGTTCAGTGCCAGCACGGCGGCGGCGAGAAGGGCGGCGTTCGCCGCGCCCGCCTTGCCGATGGCCAGCGTGCCGACCGGGATGCCGGCCGGCATCTGCACGATGGAAAGCAGCGAGTCCTGGCCCGACAGCGCCTTGGATTCGACGGGAACGCCGAAGACCGGCAGCGGCGTCATCGCCGCCGTCATGCCGGGCAGGTGCGCCGCGCCGCCGGCGCCGGCGATGATCACCTTGTAGCCGGCGGCCTTGGCGCCCTTGGCGAATTCATAGAGACGGTCGGGGGTCCGGTGCGCCGAGACGATCAGCCGCTTGTGCGGGATGCCCAGCGCCTCGAGCGTCTCCGCGGCCTGGCGCATCGTCGCCCAGTCGGACTGGCTGCCCATGATGATGGCGACGTCGGCACGCTGATCGGTCAAGGCTTCGCTCCCCGGCGACAAAGGCGCGCCTTAGCGGAATTCGCCTGCTGCCGCAAGGATTGTCGATGCCTGCAGTCCTTTCGGCCGGCGCGGTCCACGGCCTTGGCCGTCGCCTCAGCTCAGGCGATGATGTCGGGGATGATGCGGTCTTCCAGCGCCGACAGCCGGTCTTTCAGCATCAGCTTCTTTTTCTTCATGCGCTGGATCTGAAGCGGGTCGCAGCCTGTGGCGATCATCGCGTTGATGGCGGCGTCGAAATCGGCGTGTTCCTGTTTGAGCCGGGAATATTCGAGGCGTATTTCAGCCTGTTCCTGTTCGGACATTATCTACCGTTTTGCGTATGCATCGCCCAATCGGGCTGGTTGGGCGGGACCGGTTGGTGACCGGCGCGCAGCCCTTATCACATTTCACTTTGTCGTGGAATGCTACCACGTGGCATTCGACATCGAGATTGGTTGGTGGCAAACTATCATCGTGCCGTCACAGTCGCAACCTGCGGTGGAGGCGCCCGCGACGGCTGCAATCGAGGAAACCATGAAAGGGAGAACCAATCATGTCTCTTGCATCCCATCTTGATGAGCTGCAGCGAAAGCACGGCGATATCGAGCGCGAACTTATCGACGCGATGAACCATCCTTCGGTAGACGACCTCGAGATCGCCACTCTCAAGCGGCGCAAGTTGGCAATCAAGGACGAGATTGAAAAGCTGAAGGTGAAACCGACCGCACACTGAAACTCCTCTAGGCACCATAACCGCTCCCGCCGCGGTGCAGCCTCCCGGTGGCAAGAAATGCCACCGGCTGGTGTTTTACGCTGAATTTCCCGACCGCTTTGGGCGCCATTCGGCAGGCCGATGCTTCCTTTTGAGCCGCGCGGCGGCAAATTGGGAGCAGCGGATTTGACGGCCTTGCCTGCCGGTTGCCATTGACAAGCCATCTTTGCTCCGCCACCTCATGCCCGGAACTTTCAGATGAAGGCGGCCGGCATGACCGGATATTTTTCCTCTCCCTTTCCGCGGCGCAACTCGGTCGGCGTGTCGGTCGGCGGCGTGATCGTCGGCGGCGGCGCCCCGGTCGTCGTGCAGTCGATGACCAACACCGACACGGCCGATGTCGATCAGACCGTTGCCCAGGTCGCGGCGCTGCACCGCGCCGGCTCGGAAATCGTGCGCATCACGGTCGACCGCGACGAGAGCGCGGCCGCGGTTCCGCGCATTCATGAGCGGCTGCTGAGGCTCGGCATCGACGTGCCGCTGGTCGGCGATTTCCACTATATCGGCCACAAGCTGCTCGCCGATCATCCGGCCTGTGCCGAGGTGCTGGCGAAATATCGCATCAACCCTGGCAATGTCGGCTTCAAGGACAAGAAGGACCGGCAGTTCGCGGCCATCGTCGAGATGGCGATCAAACACGACAAGCCGGTGCGCATCGGCGTCAACTGGGGCTCGCTCGACCAGGAGCTCTTGACCCGGCTGATGGACGACAACCAGGCGAAGGGCTCGCCGCTCACCGCGCAGGAAGTGACGCGCGAGGCGATCGTGCAGTCGGCGATCCTGTCGGCGGAGATGGCCGAAGAGATCGGGCTTGGCCGCGACAAGATCATCCTGTCGGCCAAGGTCAGCGGCGTGCAGGATCTGATCGCCGTCTATACCGAGCTCGCCACCCGCTCCGACCATGCGCTGCATCTGGGTCTCACCGAGGCGGGCATGGGCACCAAGGGCATCGTCGCCTCTTCCGCCRCGATGGGCATCCTCCTGCAGCAGGGCATCGGCGACACGATCCGCATCTCGCTGACGCCGGAGCCGAATGGCGATCGCACCCGCGAGGTGCAGGTGTCGCAGGAACTCTTGCAGACCATGGGTTTCCGGCAGTTCGTGCCGATCGTCGCGGCTTGCCCCGGCTGCGGGCGCACGACGTCCACCGTGTTCCAGGAACTCGCCCAGAGCATCCAGGCCGACATCCGCAAGAACATGCCGATGTGGCGCGAGAAATATCCCGGCGTCGAGAACCTCAAGGTCGCGGTGATGGGCTGCATCGTCAACGGCCCGGGCGAATCCAAGCACGCCGATATCGGCATATCGCTGCCCGGCACCGGCGAGACGCCGACGGCGCCGGTCTTCATCGACGGCAAGAAGGCGGCGACGCTGCGCGGACCCTCGATCGCGCAGGATTTCGAGAAGATGGTCGGCGACTATATCGAGCAGCGCTACGGACACGGCAAGGCGGCGGCCGAGTAGGCCATGCACCGTTTCCTCACGGTGACCCTGGCCTTGCTTTGCTGCCTGAGTTGGGTGGCGGCCGCTTCGGCGGATCCGCCGCAGTCGAAATCGGCTGCCAAACGGCTGATCAGCCGTGTCTGCGATCTGATCGAAACCCAGGCCCGACAGAATGGCCTGCCCAAGGATTTCTTTGCCAGGCTGATCTGGAAGGAAAGCCGTTTCGATCCGAACGCGGTGAGCCCGGTCGGCGCGGAAGGCATCGCGCAATTCATGCCCGGCACCGCCAAGATGCGAGGCCTGGCCAATTCCTTCGACATCGAGCAGGCGATCCCGGCCTCGGCGAAATATCTCGCCGAGATGAAGGCGGGCTACGGCAATCTCGGCCTCGCGGCGGCGGCCTACAATGCCGGCGAGAACCGCGTGTCGCGCTGGCTCGCCTCCGGCGGCTTCCTGCCGATGGAGACGGAAAGCTATGTCTTCGACATCATGGGCGAGCCCGTCGACAAGTTCTCCGACAAATCCTATGCCGGCGCCGTCCAGCCGCTCGATCCCAAGATGAGCTTCGCGGTCGCCTGCCGCCGGCTGCCGGTGATCATGTCACGGACCGTCGCCATGGCCTCGATCAACGTCAAGCCGTGGGGCGTGCAGGTGGCGGGCAATTTCCGCCGCTCGGCGGCGATCGGCCAATGGCTGAGGGTCAAAAGCCGATTCCCGGCGCTGCTCGCCAGCCATGATCCGGTGGTGAGCCGGGTGCGCACGCCGATCGGTCGCCGCGGCATCTACGCAGTCAGGATCGGCGCCGACTCGCGCGGCGAAGCCAACGGCATCTGCGACAAGCTGCAAAGCGTCGGCGGGGCGTGCGTGGTGATGCGCAACCGGTAGTAGTAAGTTGGAAAGTCCGAGACGTCGGCGGGACAGCACCCCCTCTGTCCTGCCGGACATCTCCCCCGCAAGGGGGGAGATCAGATGTCGCGCCGGCCTTCGCCAATCGCCAACGTTGCATGACCGAGCGAGGCGCTGAAACTGCCAATCTCCCCCCGTTCACGGCAGGGCTGTCCGGGGAAAGTTAGACATAGTCGAGGCTCATCTGATCGGGAGAGCAACGGGAGTGCCTTCGACTTGGATTGACGGGCGGCGGTT
>NZ_MDDU01000008.1:0-159001 GCF_001854795.2 Mesorhizobium sp. LCM 4577
TCCTCGCGCAGTCGATGCTCGGCGACCAGCCGCGCCAGGAAGGCGCAATCGACGCGGCGCGCGACGTCATGGCGCGCCGGGATCGAGGGGAAGGCGCGCGTGTCGTCGTTGAAGCCGACGGTGTTGTAGAAGCCGGCCGTCTCGGTGGTCATYTCGCGGAAGCGGCGCATSCCTTCCGGACTGTCATGGAACCACCASGCCGGGCCGAGCTTCAGCRCCGGATAGACGCCGGCGAGCGGCGCCAGCTCGCGCGCGTAGCTCGTCTCGTCCAGCGTGAACAGGATGATCGCGAGGTCGCGCTCCAGCCCGACGCAGTCGAGCAGCGGCTTCAGCGCCGTCACGTAATCGGTGCGGGTCGGGATATCGAAGCCCTTGTCRCGGCCGAACTTCYGGAAAACGGAAGGSGARTGATTGCGCCATGATCCRGGATGGATCTGCATCACCAGGCCGTCGTCRCGGCTCATCTTGGCCATTTCGGTCAGCATCTGGGCGCGGAACARYTTTCGCTCGCGGCCGTCCTCCGAGCCGCGGCGGATGCGGTTGAACAGCTCCTCAGCCGCCGCGTCGGAGAGATTGGCGGTCTCGGCGGTGGGATGGCCGTGATCGGACGAGGTGGCGCCGAATGCCTTGAAATAGGCGCGCCGCTTCCGGTGCGCCTCGATATAGCCGGCCCAGTTGCCGGTGTCGCACCCGGTGATTTCACCGAGGCGATCGAGATTGGAAGCAAAGCCTTCGAAATCGGGATCGACGACGGCGTCCGGCCGGTAGGCGGTGACGACGCGGCCGCTCCAGCCGCTGTCGCGGATCGTGCGGTGCCATTCGAGATCGTCGAGCGCGCCTTCGGTCGTCGCGATCACCTCGATGTTGAAGCGCTCGAACAGCGCGCGCGGACGATAGTCGTCGCGTTGCAGCAGCGCGGCGATCGTATCGTAGCAGCGGTCGGCGGTGGCGGTGGTCAGCGGTTCCGCGATGCCGAACAGATGCTCGAGCGCATGGTCGAGCCAGAGCCGCGTCGGCGTGCCGCGGAAGAGATAGTAATGCTCGGCGAAACGCCGCCAGATCGCGCGGCCGTCGGTTTCGGCGAGCGAACCGTCAAGCGTTGCCACGCCGAGCTCTTCCAGCCTCACGCCCTGGCTGAACAACATGCGTAAGATGTAATGGTCCGGCACGATGAGCAGCTGTGCCGGGTCCGGAAACGGCTCGTCGAGCGCATACCAGCGCGGGTCGGTATGACCGTGCGGGCTGACGATGGGCAGGTCTTTCACGCCGGCGTAAAGGGCACGTGCGAGCGAAAGTTGGCGCCCTTCGGCGGCAAACAGCAGATCCGGATCGGTCAATGCGGCCATGTCGGTCCTCCTCCGGTGATCCACCGGTAGGGTCCGTGGGAAATGGTGTCAACACACGAAAGGCTGCGCGCCTTAAGCGTGCCGCGGCCATTGTCGACGGAGGCGGCGGGTGCTACGCCGCCACCGAACTTGCCGTCATCCAGGGCGGCCTGGCCGCAAGCGATTGGAGACTTCACGTCCGATGAAGAAGCGCCTGTCGAACCTGACGATTGCGAATGTGCCGGCCGCCATCCCGCGCTATGACCGCCGCGCCATCACGCCCGGCATCGTCCATCTTGGCGTCGGCGCTTTCCACCGCGCCCACCAGGCCGCCTATGTCGATGCCTGTCTGGCGGATGGCGAAGGCGATTGGGGCATCGTCGGGGTCTCGCTGCGCAGCCCCGACACGCGCGATGCGCTCAAGCCGCAGGACGGGCTCTACACGCTGGCAATCCGGGACAGCGCCGGCGAACAGCTGCAGGTCGTCGGCTCGATCCAGTCCTTGCTCGTCGCTCCGGAAGACCCCGGCGCGGTGCTCGCCGCGCTGACCGATCCGCGCATCCGCATCGTCACGCTCACCATCACCGAGAAGGCCTATCTCAGGGCAGCCGACGGCACGCTCGACAGCGCCCACCCCGACATCGTCCACGACCTCGCCAACCCCGGATCGCCGAAGACGGCGCATGGCTTTCTCGCCGAGGCTCTGGCGCGGCGCAGCATTGCCGGCACGCCTCCGTTCACCGTGCTCTGCTGCGACAACCTGCCGGCCAACGGCGCCACGTTGCACCGGCTGTTGATCGAGTTCGCGAAGCTGCGCGATGCCGATCTCGGGCGCTATGTGGCCGACGAAGTCGCCTTCCCGTCTTCCATGGTCGACCGCATCGTGCCGGCGACCACCGATGCCGACCGGGCGCGCATCGCCGACGAGCTCGGCCTCGAGGACGCCTGGCCGGTGATGACCGAGCCATTCCGCCAATGGGTGATCGAGGACCGCTTTCCGGCGGGCCGGCCGGCCTGGGAAAAATTCGGCGTCACCATGGTCGAGGATGTGCGGCCGTTCGAGGACATGAAGCTGAGGCTGCTCAACGGCGCGCATTCCGGCATCGCCTATCTCGGCCTGCTCAGCGGCCACGCCACCGTCGACCGCGCCTTTGCCGATCCGGCAATAAGGCAATTTGTCGACCGGCTTTGGGCCGAGGCCATTCCAACGCTGCCGCAAGATGCCGGGCTCGACCCGACCCCCTACACGGCCGAGCTCGCCGCGCGCTTTTCCAACACCGCGCTCGCCCACCGCACCGCGCAGATCGCCAATGACGGCAGCCAGAAGCTGCCGCAGCGCATCGTCGCTTCAGCGCTTGCGCGGCTGGAGGCGGGGCTGTTGCCGGAACATCTGTCGCTGGTTGTCGCCGCCTGGATAGCCGCATGCGCCGCGCGCGGCGGCAGTTTGCCTGAAGGCCATTTCACCGATCCGCTCGATGCGGCGCTCGGCGACCTGTTCGGCCGCAACCTGCCGACGGCAACAATGGCCGAGGCCGTGTTCGACCTCGCCGGCTTCGCCATAGGCCACGCGGAGCGCCAGAAGTTGATCGAGTTTGTCGCCACGCATCTGGTCCATTTCAAACAAGGCGGTCCGAAGCTGGCCTTTGCCGCGCTCGGCATTGGCAAGGACCCGTCCGGGCTGGCCGAGTAGCCAATTCCTTGGCACAGCAGTTTCGACCGGTTGGTTAGTGTGCCTTGGCAGGCCCATGCCTTGGCAATTGGCCTCGACGCCTATCGCGGTCGTCATCCACGGGTCTGCGCGCGTCGCTACGCTTCTTGCTCCGCCCTGGAATGACGAGGTTCAGGAGCCTTCAGCTCATCGCCGGCGTTTGCGCCGGAGGCGGGAAAAACGGGGCAAACAAAAAGCGGGGCAAGCCCGCTCTTTAAATCGCTCCTCCGCAGCCGAAATCAGGCCGGCAGCAGCGCGCCTTCCAGCGTGGTGAGCTGGGCGAGGAACTGCTCGGCGCGGCTGCGCGCCACGTCGTCCTTGGCGTCGGCGGCGTCTTCCTTGGCGTCCTGGATGCGACGCGCGAGGTCCGCACGGTCGATGTCGTTCACATGCACCGCCGATTCGGCGAGCAGCGTGCAGYCGGACGGCAGGATGTCGGCGAAACCGCCGAACACAACATAGCGGTCTTCCTTGCCGCTGGCCGCCTTCACCGTGACGACGCCGGGCTTGATGGTGGTCATGACCGGCGCGTGCTGCGCCATCACCGTCATCTCGCCTTCCGCGCCCGGGATGACGACGGACTCGACCTGATCGGAGACGAGCAGCCGCTCCGGCGAGACCAGTTCGAACTTGAAAGCTTCAGCCATGCCAATCTAGCGAATAGCGAGTAGCGAGTAGAGGAAACTCGGCCGGCCCACTGATCCCTATTCGCTACTCCCTATTCGCTATTCGCTTCGTTACGCTGCTTCAGCCGCCAGACGCTGCGCCTTCTCGACCGCTTCGTCGATGCCGCCGACCATGTAGAAGGCGGCTTCCGGCAGGTGGTCGTAGTCGCYGGCGCAGAGGCCCTTGAAGCCCTTGATGGTGTCGGCGAGGTCGACCAGCTTGCCCGGCGAGCCCGTGAACACTTCGGCGACGAAGAACGGCTGCGACAGGAAGCGCTCGATCTTGCGGGCGCGGGCAACCGTCTGCTTGTCCTCTTCCGACAGCTCGTCCATGCCAAGAATGGCGATGATGTCCTGCAGCGACTTGTAGCGCTGCAGGATCGACTGCACCTGGCGGGCGACTTGGTAGTGCTCCTCGCCGACGACCATCGGGTCGAGCATGCGCGAGGTCGAGTCCAGCGGATCGACGGCCGGGTAGATGCCCTTTTCAGAGATCGCGCGGTTGAGCACGGTCGTGGCGTCGAGGTGCGCGAAGGAGGTCGCCGGCGCCGGGTCGGTCAAGTCGTCGGCCGGCACGTAGATGGCCTGCACCGAGGTGATCGATCCCTTGGTCGTGGTCGTGATGCGCTCCTGCAGCGCGCCCATGTCGGTGGCCAGCGTCGGCTGGTAACCCACGGCGGAAGGAATGCGGCCGAGCAGCGCCGACACTTCCGAGCCCGCCTGCGTGAAGCGGAAGATGTTGTCGACGAAGAACAGCACGTCCTGACCCTGGTCGCGGAAATATTCGGCAACCGTCAGGCCGGTCAGGCCGACGCGGGCGCGCGCGCCCGGCGGTTCGTTCATCTGGCCGTACACGAGCGCTGCCTTCGAGCCTTGGCCGCCGCCCTTCTTGTTGACGCCCGATTCGATGAACTCGTGATAGAGGTCGTTGCCTTCGCGGGTGCGTTCGCCGACACCGGCGAACACCGAGAAGCCACCATGGGCCTTCGCGACGTTGTTGATCAGTTCCTGGATCAGCACGGTCTTGCCGACGCCGGCGCCGCCGAACAGGCCGATCTTGCCGCCGCGGGCGTAGGGTGCCAGCAGGTCGAGAACCTTGATGCCGGTAACCAGGATCTGCGCTTCCGTCGACTGGTCGACATAGGCCGGAGCCGGCTGGTGGATGGCGCGCAGCTCGACGGCGTCGACCGGGCCGGCTTCGTCGACCGGCTCGCCGATGACGTTGATGATGCGGCCGAGCATGCCCGGACCCACCGGGACCGAGATCGGCGCGCCGGTGTCAAAGACGTCCTGGCCGCGGACCAGGCCCTCGGTCGAGTCCATGGCGATGCAGCGCACGGTGTTCTCACCGAGATGCTGGGCGACCTCGAGCACCAGGCGGTTGCCGACATTGTCGGTTTCCAGCGCGTTCAGAATGGCCGGCAGATGGTCTTCGAACTGCACGTCGACGACGGCGCCGATGACCTGGCGGACCTTGCCGGCGGCGCCGACGCGCTTGGCCGCGACGCTGGCCGCGGAAGCCGCTGCCTTGGCCGGAGCGGCCGCCTTCTTTGCCGGAGCGGCGGCCTTCGCGGCGGCTGCCGGGGCCTTTGCCGCCTTCGGGGCCGATGCCTCCTTGGCCGCGGTCTTCGGGGTAGCTGCTTTCGCCATCGTCTTTGCCCTTTTCGTCTATCCGTTGTTCACGCCGCCGCGAGGTCTCGGACCCCGCTTGCGCGCGCCTAGAGCGCCTCGGCGCCCGAAATGATTTCGATCAGTTCCTTGGTGATCTGCGCCTGCCGCTGGCGGTTGTAGGTGATCGACAGCCTGTTGATCATGTCGCCGGCATTGCGCGTCGCATTGTCCATCGCGCTCATCTTGGCGCCCATCTCGCCGGCCGCGTTTTCCAAAAGCGCCCGGAAGATCTGCACGGCGATGTTGCGCGGGATGAGGTCGGAGAGGATCTCGCCCGGCTCCGGCTCGTATTCGTAGACCGCGCCGCCGCTATTGCCACCTTCGGTGGCGGCCGAAGCCTGCGCTGCCGGGATGATCTGCTGCGCCGTCGGGATCTGGCTGATCACCGACTTGAATTGCGAATAGAACAGCGTGCAGATGTCGAAGCCGCCCTCGTTGAAGAGGTGGATGACCTTGCGCGCGATCGCATCGGCATTGACGAAGCCGAGCGTCTTGACCTCGCGCAGGTCGACCCGCTCGAGGATCAGCGAGGCGTAGTCGCGGCGCAGGATGTCGTAACCCTTCTTGCCGACGCAGATGATCTTCACCTGCTTGCCGTCGGCCACCAGCCTGCGGATGTGGTCACGGGCGAGACGCGCAATCTGCGAGTTGAAGCCACCGCACAAGCCGCGCTCGGCGGTGCAGACGATGAGCAGATGCACGTCGTCCCGGCCGGTGCCCGTCATCAGCGCCGGGGCATCGCCGCCGCCGCCGATCGCCTGGGTGATGTTGGCCAGGACCGCGCCCATACGCTCGGAATAGGGCCTGGCTGCTTCCGCCGCCTCCTGCGCGCGACGCAGCTTCGCCGCGGCGACCATCTGCATCGCCTTGGTGATCTTCTGCGTCGCCTTGACCGAGGCGATACGGTTACGAAGGTCTTTTAACGAAGCCATGCCTCAAACCTGATCCCGTCCGGCGTCGTTCAAGCAAAGGTCTTGGCGAAGGCGTCGATTTCCGCCTTGAGCTTGGCGCGCAAATCGTCCGACAGCGCCTTCTCCTTGCGGATGCCGTCGAGCACGTCCTTGCCGGCCGAGCGCATGTGGCTGAGCAGGCCATGCTCGAACTTGCCGACCTGGTTGAGCGGCAGCTTGTCGAGATAGCCGTTGACGCCGGCGAAGATCACCGCGACCTGCTCTTCGGTCTTGAGCGGCGAGAATTGCGGCTGCTTCAGAAGCTCCGTCAGGCGCGAACCGCGGTTCAGCAGGCGCTGGGTGGCGGCGTCGAGGTCCGAGCCGAACTGCGCGAAGGCCGCCATTTCGCGGTACTGCGCGAGCTCGCCCTTGATCGAGCCTGCAACCTGCTTCATCGCCTTGATCTGCGCCGACGAGCCGACGCGCGACACCGACAGGCCGACATTCACCGCCGGACGGATGCCTTGGAAGAACAGGTTGGTCTCGAGGAAGATCTGGCCGTCGGTGATCGAGATCACGTTGGTCGGGATGTAGGCCGACACGTCGTTGGCCTGGGTCTCGATGACCGGCAGCGCGGTCAGCGAACCGGCGCCGTTGTCGTCATTGAGCTTGGCGGCGCGCTCGAGCAGGCGCGAATGGAGATAGAAGACGTCGCCCGGATAGGCTTCGCGGCCCGGCGGGCGGCGCAGCAAGAGCGACATCTGGCGATAGGCGACGGCCTGCTTTGACAGATCGTCATAGCTGATGAGCGCATGCATGCCGTTGTCGCGGAAATATTCGCCCATGGTGCAGCCGGCGAACGGTGCCAGAAACTGCATCGGCGCCGGGTCGGACGCGGTGGCGGCGATGATGATGGAGTAGTCGAGCGCGCCGCGCTCCTCCAGCACCTTCACGAACTGCGCGACGGTCGAGCGCTTCTGGCCGACGGCGACGTAGACGCAGTAGAGCTTCTCCTTCTCCGGGCCGTTGTCGTGCACCGACTTCTGGTTCAGCATCGTGTCGAGGATGATGGCGGTCTTGCCGGTCTGGCGGTCGCCGATGACCAGCTCGCGCTGGCCGCGGCCGACCGGGATCAGCGCGTCGATGGCCTTGAGGCCCGTCGACATCGGCTCATGCACCGACTTGCGCGGAATGATGCCGGGCGCCTTGACGTCGACGCGCTTGCGTTCGGTGGCCTTGATCGGGCCCTTGCCGTCGATCGGGTTGCCGAGCGCGTCCACGACGCGGCCGAGCAGGCCCGGGCCAACCGGCACGTCGACGATGGCGCCCGTGCGCTTGACGGTGTCGCCTTCCTTGATGTCGCGGTCGTTGCCGAAGATGACGACGCCGACATTGTCGGCTTCGAGGTTCAGCGCCATGCCACGGATGCCACCCGGGAATTCGACCATCTCGCCGGCCTGGACATTGTCGAGGCCGTAGACGCGGGCGATGCCGTCACCGACGGACAGAACCTGGCCGACTTCGGAGACCTCGGCCTCCTTGCCGAAATTCTTGATCTGGTCTTTCAGAATTGCGGAAATTTCCGCGGCGCGGATGTCCATCAGCCGACCTCTTTCAGTGCAAGCTTGAGCGAATTGAGTTTGGTTTTGAGCGACGTATCGATCTGGCGCGAGCCCATCTTGACGATCAGCCCGCCGAGCAGCGACGGATCGACGGTCATGGCGATGGCCACATCCTTGCCGGCGATGCTCTTCAGCGTCGCCTTGAGTTCAGTTTGCTGCGCGGCCGTCAGCGCATGCGCCGAAGTGACCTCGGCGGATGCCTCGCCGCGATGCTCGGCGGCGATCTGGCGGAACGCCTTGATCATGCCGGGCACCGCGAACAGACGGCGGTTCCTGGCGACGACGCGCAGGAAATTGCCGACCAGGCCGGTGATCTTGGCCTTGTCGACGATGGCGGCGATGGCCTTGGCCTGGTCCTCGCTGGAAAACACCGGGCTGTTGATCAGCCGCTTGAGATCGTCGCTGCCGTTGAGCAGCGCCTCGAAGCCGGCAAGGTCGGCCTCGACCTTGGCGACCGAATTGTCCTGCAGCGCGAGCTCGAACAGCGAGCCGGCATAGCGCTCTGCGACAGCTGAGATTGGCGATGACGATTGGGCCACGGACCGTCTTTTCTCTTGTCTGACAGGCCGCAGATTGTTGGCGCGAGCGAAAACTCTGGCTAAATCTTTGACCTTACTGCATTTTTCCAAGCACGGAGGCGCGGCTTCCGCTATCCCCGGTCGAAAGTCGATTGCCGTCTAGCACAGGCTTTTTAAGACCGCAATGCATCGTCCGGCATGGTTTTCAGGCACTTTTGTCGCATCAGGCGGCGAAGGCCAAGCTCAAGCGCCGAATTCACGGCACGAAGCCGAAGGCAAAGGCCAGCGGCAGCGCCGCCAGCGCCAATTCAACCACGATCGAAACCCAGTTGAAAGGTGTGTTGGCGCTGTCCGACATCATCGACAAAAGCCGGCCGAAAGCGGTGAACAGCCAGGAGAAGCCAAGCGCCATATAGAGCAGCGGCTGCGCCAGAAGGATGCAGCACAGGCTGACGCCGAGATAGAAGCCGGACATGCGGCCGCGCCCCTCGGCGATCGCCGCCGCCTTCTCCGGCCTCGGCTGCAGGCGCAGCACGYGAAATGCAAGCCCCGGCGCCAG
This sequence comes from Mesorhizobium sp. LCM 4577, assembly GCF_001854795.2. Taxonomy (NCBI): domain Bacteria; kingdom Pseudomonadati; phylum Pseudomonadota; class Alphaproteobacteria; order Hyphomicrobiales; family Phyllobacteriaceae; genus Mesorhizobium; species Mesorhizobium sp. LCM 4577. Next base: position 8,959 of record NZ_MDDU01000008.1, read on the forward strand.
GAACAGGAACAGGCCGAGGGCCAGGGTCACCACGGCGCTCGACCAGGCCAGCCATTCGCCTTGRCTCGCGGGCCACGGAAACGCAAAGTCCATATGATCCCCCTCATATTTCTTGTTCTGAAACGCTGCATTCTAGCGAGGGAATGAAAGCGCGCCAGAGGACGGCGGGCACATTAGAAGCAGCGCAATCAGGCGAGCGCGAAATCGACCGCGGCCGCGGTATGGATGCGGGTCGTGTCGAAGACCGGAACGTCGAAATCGCCCTGGCCGATCAGCATGGTGATCTCGGTGCAGCCCATGATGACGCCGTCCACCTGGTCGGTGCGCCGCATCCGGCCGATCTCGTCGAGATAGGCGGATTTCGATTCGCCTTTGACGATGCCCTGGCAAAGCTCGTCATAGATCACCTTGTGCACCATGTCGCGACCGGCCTGGTTCGGCACCACAGGTTCCAGGCCGTATTTGTCGGCGAGACGGCCCTTGTAGAAATCCTGCTCCATGGTGAAGCGCGTCGCCAGCAGTGCCGGCCGCCTCAGGCCCGCCTCGACGACGGCGCGCCCCGTCGCGTCGGCGATGTGGATGAGCGGGATCGAAATGGCCGCCTGCACCGCGTCGGCCAGCTTGTGCATGGTGTTGGTGCAGATCACCAGGCCCTCGGCGCCGCCGGCCTCCAGCCTGCGCGCGGCTTCTACGAGCAGGACGCCGGCGCCTTCCCAATCGCCCGCATGCTGCCGTTCGGCGATGTCGGCGAAATCGAACGACCACAACAAGAGCTTCGCCGAATGCAGCCCGCCCAGCCGCTCGCGCACGATCTCGTTGAGCAGGCGGTAATAGATCGCCGTCGATTCCCAGCTCATGCCGCCTATGAGGCCGAGGGTTTTCATAAGCTGGCACTCCGTTGGGATTGTCTCTCGCTTATAGGAAGCTCTGCGGGTCGATGTCGACCTGCACCCGGACCGAGCCGCGCAGCTTCGGGCCTTCGGCCAGCATGGCGCGGATGAAACCTTGCATGTCGGCACGCCGCTCGCCCTGGATCAGCAGGCGGAAGCGGTGACGGCCGCCGATCAGCGACAAAGGCGCCTCGGCCGGCCCGAGCACGAACAAGTCCGAAGCCTGCGGTGCCGCCCGTCTCAATCCCCGCGCATGGCTTTCGGCCTCGGCTCGCGTCGCAGCGCTGACGATGATGCCGGCGAGCCGGCCGAACGGCGGCAGGGCCGCCCGTTCGCGCTCGGCGATCTCGCGCTCGTAGAAGGCTTCCGAATCGCCCGAGACGATCGCCCGCATCACAGGATGGTCGGGCTGGTAGGTCTGCAACAGGCCGAGGCTCTTCTTGCCGGTGCGGCCGGCGCGCCCCGTCACCTGACTGAGCAATTGGAAGGTGCGTTCGGCGGCGCGCGGATCGCCATTGGCCAATCCCAGGTCCGCATCGACCACGCCGACCAGTGTCATGCCGGGAAAATTATGGCCCTTGGCGACGAGCTGCGTGCCGATGACGATATCGGCTTCGCCATTGGCGACGGCCTCCAGCTCGAGCCTGAGCCGGCGCACGCCGCCCAGAAGATCGGACGACAACACGATGGTGCGGGCATCCGGGAAATGCGCAACCACTTCCTCGGCGATTCGCTCGACGCCCGGGCCGCAGGCTACCAGATGGTCGAGCGTGCCGCATTCCGGGCAGGCCTCGGGCCGCCGCTCGTTGTGGCCGCAATGATGGCAGACGAGCTGGCCGCGAAAGCGATGCTCGACCAACCAGGCCGAACATACGGGGCAGCCGAAACGGTGGCCGCAGACCCGGCAGAGCGTCAGCGGCGCATAGCCGCGCCGGTTGAGGAAAAGCAGCGACTGTTCCTTCCTCTCCAGCGTGCGCTGCATCTGTTCCAGAAGCACCGGCGACAGGAAGCCGCCGCGCGCCGGCGGCGAGCGCCGCATGTCGATCGACTTCAGGTCGGGGAGCGCCGCCTCGGCGAAGCGCGACGACAGCACGGCCCGGTGGTAGCGGCCCTGGCTGGCGTTGACGCGGCTTTCCACCGACGGTGTCGCCGAGGCGAGCACGACCGGAAAGCCGCCGATATGGCCACGCACCACCGCCATGTCGCGCGCATTGTAGAAAACGCGGTCTTCCTGCTTGTAGGCGGGGTCGTGCTCCTCGTCGACGACGATCAGGCCGAGTTCCTTGAACGGCAGGAACAGCGCCGAGCGCGCGCCGGCGACGACCCTCACGCCGCCTTCGGCCACCTGCCGCCAGACGCGCTCGCGCATCCTCGGCGGCAGGTCGGAATGCCACTCCGCCGGCTTGGYGCCGAACCGGTCCTGGAAACGTTCGAGGAAGGCGTGGGTCAGCGCGATTTCCGGCAACAGGATCAGCACCTGCCTGCCCTTGTCGAGCGCCGCCGCCACCGCCTCGAAATAGACTTCGGTCTTGCCTGAGCCGGTGACGCCGTCGAGCAGCGTGACGTTGAAGACATCGGCAGCGACCGCGGCGCGCAGTTTTTCGGCCGCCGCTTTCTGGTCCGGCATCAATTCCGGCACGGCATGGCCGGGATCGGGCGCCGCCACCACCGGGCGCGGCGGAATCATCACCGTCTCGAACACGCCCTGGGCCCGCAATCCATCGATGACGGTCGAGGACACGCCCGCCGCATGCGCCAGTCCCGTGCGTGTCCAGGCGAGGCCGCCCTCGGCGGTTTCGAGCACGCGTCGCCGCGCGTCGGTCAGCCGGTCGGGCTCGGCCAGCGTGCGCTGAAGCCCTTCGATCCATGGCTCCGGGTCGAACGCTTCCGGCGCGCGCAGCAGCATGCGCGCCACCATGCCTGGGGCCGACAGCGTGTATTGTGCGATCCAGTCGACGAAGCGGCGCATGTCCTTGTCGATCGGCGGGCAGTCGAACACCTCCTCGATCGGCCGCAATTTCTTTGCATCGACCRCCTCGACCGCGCCGTCCCAGACGATGCCGGCCACTTGCCGAGGTCCGAGCGGCACGCGCACGATCGAGCCCGGCACCACGCGCATGCCGGGCGGCACGGCATAAGTGTAGGGCCGCTCAGCGGGCATCGGCACCAGCACGGGCGCGGCTGCGACAAAGGGCGAATCTTCCATCATGAGGCGTGACCTTGCCCCGACTTTGCTCTAGATCAAAGGGGACCCTCTTATGTGCCTGGCCGACGCCGGGCGACCCCAAGGAGACAGCCATGAAGTTTTTTGTCGACACCGCTGACATCAAGGAAATTAAGGAGCTGCACGAGCTGGGGCTTCTCGACGGCGTCACCACCAACCCCTCGCTGATTCTGAAATCGGGCGGCAAGATCGCCGAAGTCACCAAGCAGATCTGCGACATCGTCGAAGGCCCGGTCTCGGCCGAGGTCGTCGCGACCGAATACAAGCAGATGATGGCCGAAGCCGAGGTGCTGGCCAAGATCGCGCCGAACGTGGCCATCAAGGTGCCGCTGACGCTGGACGGCCTCAAGGCCTGCAAGACCATCCGCACCGAGATGAACCGCATGGTCAACGTGACGCTCTGCTTCTCGGCCAACCAGGCGCTGCTCGCCGCCAAGGCCGGCGCTTCCTTCATCTCGCCCTTCGTCGGCCGCATCGACGACACCGGCTCGGACGGCATGGAGCTGATCTCGGAAATCCGCACCATCTACGACAATTACGATTTCAAGACCGAGATTCTGACCGCTTCGGTGCGCACGGTGAACCACGTCAAGCAGGCCGCGCTGATCGGCGCCGATATCGTCACCGCGCCGCCGGCGACCCTGAAGGCGCTGGTCAACCACCCGCTGACCGACAAGGGCCTTGCCGCCTTCCTCGCCGACTGGGCCAAGACCGGCCAGAAGATCGGTTGAGGGCGGCATCTCGTCAGAACAGAAAAAGGCCGGGTGACCGGCCTTTTTTGTTTCAAACAGCCTACGTGTTGGTGGGTCGCATCTGGCGATGGCCGGAACGCCCATCGCGACCGTCATGGTGCAGAGTTCTGCTCTTCGATCGAGGTCGAGGTCGAGGCAAACGCAGGGGATTGGTTGAGGCCGCCCGAACCTCGTCATTCTATGGCGGAGCAAGGAGCGAAGCGACGCGGCGCAGACCATAGAATCCATGCCGTGACTTGGAAGCGCCGCTGCGGTGCAGAATTCTGCTCCGCAGCACGCCTTGGCGAGGGGAACGGCATGGATTCCAGGGTCTACGCGACGGAGCTTCGCTCCTGCTCCGCCCTGGAATGACGATCGCGATGGGCGTTTCGCGCCAATCTCCAGCGCATGCCACCAGCCAAACAGAGTCGACCGGTCAAGCCTCTGTGCAGTGCCTCAGGCTTTCTTGCCGTGCTTGGCCAGATCCTGCGCGATCGACAGCCGCAGCAGGTCGGCCAGCTCGCGCGCGGCGCGGTTCTCGGCGTCGATCTGCGCCCGGTAGGCCGCGAACTCCTGGCGGGGCCGGTCGAAGGATGAGGGGATCGAGCGTTTGCCCACCGCAATCACCGTGTTGGTCGCGGTATCGCGCAGCACGTAATTGGCGGTCAGCGTGACCGTGCCCGCCGTCGGCTCGTCCTCCTGGGTCTGCACCTGCACGATGGCCGCTGATTCGACGAGCTCGGTGACGCCGAGATCGAGCGTATAGGCCGGCGAGGCCGGCTCGCCCGAGCCTTGCCCGAAAGCGAAGATCAGATTGTTGCGCACCTGCTGCGCGTAGCGCGTCTTGACCGGCTTGATCGAGATCGAGGCGAGCTCGGCGGACGCGCTGAGCTGCGATCCGGGCGACAGCGGCTGGTTGGAATAGAGCGGCCTGACCGTGCAGGCCGAGACCAGCGCAAGCGCGGCGGCCATGCCGCAGACCGCCAGGCGGCCGCGCAGGCGGGGCCCTTCTGACTTCACCGGATCAGGCAACGACATTGACGATCCTCTGCGGGACGATGATCACCTTGCGCGGAGCCTTACCATCGAGCGCTTTTTGCACGAAGTCGAGAGCCAGCACCGCTTTTTCGACGGCACCTTGATCCGCGTCGCGGGCAATTGTCAAATCCCCGCGCTTCTTGCCGTTGACCTGCACCGGCAGCACGATCTCGTTGTCGACGACCAGCGCCGGATCGTAGACCGGCCAGGGCCGCTCGGCGACCATCTCGGTGCCGCCCAGCGCTTCCCAGCATTCCTCCGCCAGATGCGGCATGACCGGCGCGATGATGTGCACCAGTATCTCCACCGCCTCGCGGCAAGCGCCTTTCAGCGCGGCGTCCGCCTTGCCTTCGGCAACGTCGTTGAGCGGCGTCGCCAGCGCGTTGGCGAGCTCGTAGATGCGGGCGATGGCGCGGTTGAAGCCGAGCTTCTCGATGTCCTCGCCGACCGCCTTCAGGATCTTGTGCGCGGCCTTCGACACGGCGCCCGCCTCGCCGTCCTTCGCCGCCACGGGCTTCACGCCGGAAAGCTCGTCGGCCGCGATCTGCACCAGGCGCCAGATGCGCTGCACGAAGCGGTGCGCGCCGGCTGCGCCGTCGTCGGTCCATTCGACGTCGCGCTCCGGCGGCGAGTCCGACAGCATGAACCAGCGCGCCGTGTCGGCGCCATAGCCGTCGGTGATCTCTTCCGGGCTCACCGTGTTCTTCTTCGACTTCGACATCTTTTCCAGCGCGCCGATCGTCGCCTCCTCGCCGCTGGCGATCTCGACGGCGCGGCGCTTGCCGCCGACGTCCTCGAGCCTGACCTCGCTCGGCGACAGCCAGCGCCCGTTGTTGGACGATCCACCGACGCGGTAGGTCTCGTGCACGACCATGCCCTGCGTGAACAGGCCCTTGAACGGCTCGGCCAGATTGAGGTGACCTGTCTCGCGCATGGCGCGGGTGAAGAAGCGCGAATAGAGCAGATGCAGGATCGCATGCTCGATGCCGCCGATATACTGGTCGACCGCCAGCCATTCGTCGGCCGCTTTCGGCTCGGTCGGCTCATTGGCCCAAGGCGCTGTGAAGCGCGCGAAATACCAGGACGAATCGACGAAGGTGTCCATCGTGTCGGTCTCGCGCCGCGCATCGCGGCCGCATTGCGGACACTTCACATGCCGCCAGGTCGGATGCCGGTCGAGCGGGTTGCCCGGACGGTCGAACTCGATGTCGTCGGGCAGCTTCACCGGCAGGTCGGTCTTCGGCACCGGCACCACGCCGCAGGCCTCGCAATGGATCATCGGGATCGGGCAGCCCCAGTAGCGCTGGCGCGAGATGCCCCAGTCGCGCAGGCGGAAATTCACCTTGCGCTCCGCCATCGGCCGGCCGCCGATCGTTTTTGCTTCGAGCAGCTTCGCCACTTCATTGAAGGCCTTTTCGGGCTTCATGCCGTCGAGGAAGCGCGAATTGATCATCACGCCGTCATCGACATAGGCCTCCTCCGTAATCTGGAAGGTCTTGGCGTCGGCTCCTTCCGGCATCACCACCGGGATCACCGGCAGGCCGTATTTGTTGGCGAAGTCGAGGTCGCGCTGGTCGCCCGATGGGCAGCCGAAAATGGCGCCGGTGCCATATTCCATCAGCACGAAATTGGCGACATAGACCGGCAGCGTCCAATTCTCGTCGAACGGATGGACGACGCGGATGCCGGTGTCGAAGCCCTTCTTCTCGGCCGTCTCCAGCGCCGCCACCGAGGTGCCCATGTGGCGGACCTCCTCGATAAACTTCGCAAGCTCGACATTCTCCTCGGCGGCTTTCCGCGCCAGCGGATGGTCGGCGGCGACCGCCATGAAGGAGGCGCCGAAAATGGTGTCGGGCCGGGTCGTGTAGACTTCCAGCTCATTCGCATCGCCGACAGGCTTCGCCAGCGGCCAGCGGATCAGCAGGCCTTCGGAGCGGCCGATCCAGTTGTGCTGCATCAGCTTGACCTTCTCCGGCCATTCTTCGAGCCGGTTGAGCGAGTCCAGCAGATCCTGCGCGAAGTCGGTGATCTTGAAGAACCACTGCGTCAGCTCGCGCTGCTCGACCAGCGCGCCCGAACGCCAGCCGCGGCCGTCGATGACCTGCTCGTTGGCAAGCACCGTCATGTCCTCCGGGTCCCAGTTGACCTTGGAGGATTTGCGCGTCACCAGCCCCTTCTCGACAAAGTCGAGGAACAGCATCTGCTGGCGGTGGTAGTAATCGACGTCGCAGGTCGCGAACTCGCGCGCCCAGTCGAGCGACAGGCCCATCATCTTGAGCTGCTCGCGCATGACCGCGATGTTTTCGTAGGTCCAGTCCTTGGGGTGGACCTTGTTCTGCATGGCGGCGTTTTCGGCCGGCATGCCAAACGCGTCCCAGCCCATCGGATGCAGCACGTTGAAGCCCTTGGCGCGCTTGTAGCGCGCCACCACGTCGCCCATCGTGTAGTTGCGGGTGTGGCCGATATGGATCTTGCCCGACGGATAGGGGAACATCTCGAGCACGTAGTATTTCGGCTTCGGGTCGTCGTTGCGGGCCTCGAACAGCTTCTTTTCGGCCCAGGCTTTCTGCCATTTGGGCTCTGACGTGCGCGGATTGTATCGTTCAGTTGCCATCGGATGTTTTTCACTTAAAAGCAGGCACAGGGCGCCGGACACCGCCGGCGGCTGGGAAATGTCGTCGCGGTGTTCACCATGGATTGCCGGACCCGTCAACTGCGGCGAGCCGGCCCGGCCATGAAAACTATAGGCAGGATAGTGGCATGACGAACGCCGTAGAGCAGCTTCACGCGGTCAAGGCGAGGATCGCAAACGCCGAGCGCGAGGCAAGGCGCGAGCCCGGCGCCGTCACGCTGGTGGCCGTGTCGAAGACCTTCACGGCCGAGGACATCCGCCCTGTGATCGAGGCCGGCCAGCGCGTTTTCGGCGAGAACCGCGTGCAGGAAGCCCAAGGCAAATGGCCGGCGCTGAAAGCGGCATTTGGCGGTCTCGAGCTGCATCTGATCGGCCCGCTGCAGTCCAACAAGGCGAAGGAAGCGGTGGCGCTTTTCGATGTCATCGAGACGGTCGACCGTGAAAAGATCGCCGCCGAACTGGCTAAGGAGATGGCCAGGCAGGGCCGCTCACCAAAACTCTACGTCCAGGTCAACACCGGCTCCGAGCCGCAAAAGGCCGGCATCGAGCCGCGCGAGGCGGTCGCCTTCGTCAAGCGCTGCCGCGATGTGCATAGCCTCGCCATCGAGGGCCTGATGTGCATCCCGCCGGCCGACGAGAACCCCGGCCCGCATTTTGCGCTGCTGGACAAGCTCGCCCGCGAGGCCGGCGTCGCGAAGCTCTCGATGGGCATGTCCGGCGACTACGAGACCGCCATCGCTTTCGGCGCGACGAGCGTCAGAGTGGGATCGGCGATCTTCGGCAGCCGCTAAGCGCCTCGGCCGCTCGTAACGATCTCGTTACCGACCGGCCAATTGAACGATAGGGCCGGCGTCAGAACTTGAAACGAAACGGCCCGTTCCTATTTGCATGGTGTCATTCAATCCTTCTCTCGGGGATCCTACCATGCGCTATAACCAGCTCGGCAATACCGGCCTGTTCGTTTCCGAACTCTGCCTCGGCACCATGACCTTCGGCGCCGCCGGCCAGAATGCCCAATGGGGCCTGATCGCCAGTCTCGACCAGAAAGGCGTCAACGAGATCGTTGCCCGCTCGATCGCCGCCGGCGTCAATTTCTTCGATACCGCGGATGTCTATTCCTTCGGCCAGTCCGAGCAATTGCTGGGGCAGTCGCTCAAGGATCTCGGCGTCAAGCGCTCGGACGTGATCATCGCCACCAAGGTGCATGGCGCCATGGGCAACGGGCCGAACGAGCGCGGCTCCTCGCGCGGCCACATCATGGATTCGGTCGACGGCAGCCTGAAGCGGCTGCAGCTCGATCATATCGATCTCTACCAGCTGCACGGCACCGACACGGTGACGCCGATCGACGAGACGCTGCGCGCGCTCGACGACCTCGTAGCCAGCGGCAAGGTGCGTTATGTCGGAGTCTCCAACTGGCAGGCCTGGCGTATCGCCAAGGCGCTGGGCATTGCCGAGCGCAAGGGCTTTGCCCGCTTCGAGACGATCCAATCCTACTACTCGATCGCCGGCCGCGATCTCGAGCGTGAGATCGTGCCTTTGATCAACGAGGAAAAGCTCGGCCTGATGGTCTGGTCGCCGATGGCCGGCGGCCTGCTCTCCGGCAAATACGGTCCCGGCGCGCCGGGCAACGGCGAGGGCCGCCGCGCGTCCTTCAACTTCCCGCCGGTCAATGAGGATCGCGCCTGGGCGGCGGTTGCCGTCATGCGCGAGGTCGCCAAGAAGCACGGCATCAGCGTCGCCACGGTGGCGCTGGGCTACGTGCTGGCAAAACCCTTCGTCATGAGCGTCATCATCGGCGCCAGCCGCATGGACCAGCTCGAGCAGAACCTTGCCGCCACCGGCCTGAAGCTCGACGCCGATGATCTCGCCAGGCTCGACGAGGTCAGCGCGCTGCCTGCCGAATATTCCGGCTGGATGCTCGAGCGGCAAGGCGCCGGCCGCCGTCCTGCGCCTTTCGTGCCCAAGGTGTAGTCAGCCTTCAAGAGGGCAGACTTTCGGGAAGCCGTGCTTGTCGAGGCGCGGCTCTCCGTTTCAAAGGCGCACTGTCTCCGCAAGAAAATCGAGAAACGCCCGCACCCGGGCCGGCAGATGCTTGCCCTGGCCGACATAGACGGCATGCGTCTGCTCCTCGTCGCCGGGATTGAATGCTTCCAGCAGCGGCACGAGCCGCCTGGCGCCGATGTCGGGTTCGACATGCCAGCGCGCCAGCCTTGCGATGCCGGCGCCGGCCAATGTCGTCAGCCGCATCGCCTCGCCGTCGCTGACCGTCGAATTGCCGACGATCGGAACCATGAGCGGAGCGCCTTTCGCATCCACGAATGGCAGGCCGTCGATATGCCGCACGAAGCCGAAAGCGAGCAGATTGTGGCTGGCCAGGTCGGCCGGCGTCCGCGGCATGCCGCGCGCTTCGAGATAGGCCGGCGCCGCGACCACCACCATCCGGCTCTGGCCGAGCTTGCGCGCCACCAGCCGTGACTCCCTGAGCGGGCCGGCGCGGATCGCGACATCGGCGCGCTCCTCCATCAGGTCGATGACGCTGTCGGTCAGCACCGCCTCGACGGAGATTTCCGGGTAGCGTTCGAGAAAGCGCGGCAACAGCGGCATCAGCCGATGCTGGCCGAACGGTACGTAGGAATTGACCCTCAGCCTGCCGCGCGGCGCGGCGCCCGCCGCCGCTTCCCGTTCGGCCGCATCGAGATCGGCCAGGATGCGCATGCCGCTGTCGTGGAAGGCCGCGCCTTCCGGTGTCAGTTGCAGCCGGCGCGTCGAGCGGCTGATCAGCCGTGCGCCAAGCCGCGCCTCGAGCCGCGCGATCAGCTTGCTCACCGCCGAAGGCGTCATGCGCAATGCCCGCGCCGCGGCCGAAAAGCTGCCCGCCTCGACGACGCGGACGAACACTTCGATCTCGCCGGAGCGGTTGATGTCGGGCCTCGCCATTCGTGAATCTATTTCACAGAAAATATGCCTGGCGCAAGGCTGGTTCACAGCTTGCCCGATCACGATCTTCCCCGTGCATGATCCCGAACCGAAGGTCAGCGAAAGCAAAAAGTGGGGAACCGGTTTTCGGGAAAGATCATGCGCCAGCAAAGATTCCGGGGCGCGGGATTGAGCGTCCCTTTCCTGACCAGACGGACCATCGCCATGCCCCTTGCTCTCTATGCCCTCACCGCCGGCGCCTTCGGCATCGGCGTCACCGAATTCGTCATCATGGGCCTGCTGCTCGATGTCAGCGCCGATCTCGGCGTCTCGATCTCGTCCGCGGGCCTGCTCATTTCCGGCTATGCGCTGGGCGTCGTCGTCGGCGCGCCGCTGCTTGGCGCGCTGACCGGCCGCCTGGCGAAGAAGACCTTGCTGCTTGCCCTGATGGTGGTCTTCACCGTGGGCAACCTCGCCTGCGCGCTGGCGCCCGACTACTGGACGCTGATGGCGGCGCGTGTGCTGACCGCCTTCGCCCACGCCTCCTTCTTCGGCGTCGGCTCCGTCGTCGCCACCAGCCTGGTCGCGCCGAACAGGAAGGCCTCGGCGATCGCGCTGATGTTCACCGGCCTCACCGTCGCCAACATCCTCGGCGTGCCTTTCGGCACCTGGCTCGGCCAGGCCTATGGCTGGCGCTCCACCTTTCTCGCCGTCACGCTGGTTGGCGTCATCGCCTTTGCCGTGATTGCGCTGCTGGTGCCGCGCGACGAGCCTGTCGCCGCGGACGAGGAGGAGAGCTCCGAAGGCGCGCTTGCCGTGCTCGGCCGCCGGCCGGTGCTGCTCGGCCTTTTGACCACGGTGCTGAGCTGGGTCGGCGTCTTTGCCGCCTTCACCTATCTGGCGCCGATCCTCACCCGCGTCACCGGCTTTTCCGAGGGAGCCGTATCGCCGATCCTGCTTGTCTTCGGCGGCGGGCTGGTGGCGGGCAATCTGCTTGGCGGACGCCTCGCCGACCGCCATCTGGTGCCGACGGTCGTCGGCACGCTGGTCGCGCTGTCGGCCGTGCTGTTCGCCATGACCGCGGCGATCCATCAGCCGATCACGGCGATCGTCGCCGTCGGCCTGCTGGGTGCCGCCGCCTTCGCCACCGTCGCGCCGCTGCAGATGTGGGTGCTGGAGAAGGCCGAGGGCGCCGGTCAGGGCCTGGCCTCCTCCTTCAACATCGCCGCCTTCAATCTCGGCAATGCCATCGGCGCCTGGCTCGGCGGCTTCGTCATCGACCATGGCCCCGGCCTCGGCGCCGTCCCCCTTGTTGCGGGCCTGGTGCCGCTTGCCGCGCTCGRCGTCGTGCTCATGGCGCTGCGTCTCGAACGCGGCCGGGCGATCGGCAAGCCGGTCACCGCGCAGTGCTGAGCGCTGATTCCTTCGACATACAATCAGGAGAAGAAAGATGGACTACCGACCTCTCGGCGCTTCCGGCCTGAAAGTGCCCGCCCTTTCCTTCGGCGCCGGCACCTTTGGCGGCTCCGGCCCGCTCTTCGGCCATTGGGGCAACAGCGATGCGAAGGAGGCGCGCCGGCTGGTCGACATCTGCCTGGAGGCAGGCGTCAATCTCTTCGACACGGCCGACGTCTATTCCAACGGCGCCTCGGAGGAGGTGCTTGGCGAGGCCATCAAGGGCCGCCGCGACGCGGTGCTGATCTCGACCAAGACATCCCTGCCGATGGGCGACGGCCCGGCCGACTGGGGCTCGTCGCGCTCGCGCCTGATCCGCTCTGTCGACGCCGCACTGAAGCGGCTAGGCACCGACTATATCGACCTGTTGCAGCTTCACGCATTCGACGCCTCGACGCCGGTCGAGGAGGTGCTGTCGACGCTGGACGACCTCGTGCGCTCCAGCAAGCTGCGCTATGTCGGCGTCTCCAACTTCTCCGGCTGGCAGGTGATGAAATCGCTCGGCCTCGCCGACAGGCACGGCTATCCGCGCTATGTCGCGCACCAGGTCTATTATTCGCTGGTCGGCCGCGACTATGAGTGGGAGCTGATGCCGCTCGGCCTCGACCAGGGCGTCGGCGCGCTGGTGTGGAGCCCGCTCGGCTGGGGCCGGCTCACCGGCAAGATCCGCCGCGGCCAGCCCTTGCCGGAAAAGAGCCGGCTGCACGGCACCGCCGATTTCGGCCCGCCGGTCGAGGACGAGCATCTTTTCAAGGTGGTCGATGCGCTGGAAGCGGTCGCTGCCGAGACCGGCAAGACCGTGCCGCAGGTCGCCATCAACTGGCTCCTGCAGCGGCCGACCGTCTCGTCCGTGATCATCGGCGCGCGCAACGAGGAGCAGCTCCGCCAGAACCTCGGCGCCGTTGGCTGGGCGCTGACCTCGGGGCAGATCAAGGCGCTCGATGAAGCGAGCGCCGTAACGGCGCCCTATCCGTATTTCCCCTATCGGCGGCAGGAAGGTTTCGCCCGGCTCAACCCGCCGGCGGTGTGAGACACAAGGTTGAAGCTGCGAATCTCGCCCCTCGAGGGGGGGAGATATCCGGCAGGGCAGAGGGTCGTCTCACATCGAACGCCAACCTCCTCCGGCCTCGCAGAGGGCCGGCGCTCCCCGCGCGGCAACCCCGTCTGTCGCCTTCGGCGACATCTTCCCCTCAAGGGGGGAGAACATCCGTGCTCAGTGCACCAGAAACTCCCCATCCACCTTCCGCCACTCGTTCGGCGCGACGAGCCTCTGGTGGGTATAGGTCACCGAATGCAGCGGCCCGTCGAGCTTGTTCTTCCAGAATTCGATGAAGCGGATCAGCACCGGGAATTTCGGAGCTATGTCGTAATCCTGCCAGACGAAGCTTTGCAGCAGGTGCGGGTGGTCCGGGTAATGGTAAAGGATCTTGGCCGTGGTCAGCCCATACCCCTTGAGCATCAGGTCCATTTCGGAATTGTCGCGCATTGCGTTTCCTTGGTTGATTCTCCTTCCTCCCAACGCCGGATTGTGCGCACGGTTGCTTAACTGTCTATGGTTTTTTGCGAGATCCCTAAAAATTTTTCTCATTAAAACAGGCGGTTAGCAGCCGCCAAGCAGGAGTGCTAGTAGCCCTGGGCGCTTGCCCCTGCGTCATCCCGCCGCGCGAATCCAACGTCTAATATTGCCGTCACGGCGGAACTGTTAATAATGCCCGCGAATTCGCGGCCGCATCGCCGCGATGCCGCCGGCGCTTCAAGCCGGCGGAACGGTCCCGGAGGAAAGCTGAAAAATGTCCGATGTGCATGTCCACCGCGTCCAGCCGGCGTGGAAGAAGAACGCGTTGATCGACAACGACACCTATCTCAAATGGTACGCCGACAGCGTGAAGAACCCGGACAAGTTCTGGGGCAAGCACGGCAAGCGGATCGACTGGTTCAAGCCCTTCACCAAGGTCAAGAACACCTCCTTCGACGGCAAGGTCTCGATCAAGTGGTTCGAGGACGGTGAGACCAACGTCTCCTGGAACTGCATCGACCGGCATCTGAAGAAGCGCGGCGACCAGACCGCCATCATCTGGGAAGGCGACAACCCCTATGACGACCGCAAGATCACCTATAACGAGCTCTACGCGCATGTCTGCCGCTTCGCCAATGTCCTGAAGAAGCATGGCGTCAAGAAGGGCGACCGCGTCACCATCTACATGCCGATGATCCCGGAAACGGCCTATGCGATGCTTGCCTGCACTCGGCTGGGCGCCATCCATTCGGTCGTCTTCGGCGGCTTCTCGCCGGACGCGCTCGCTGGCCGCATCGACGATTGCAAGTCGACCATCGTCATCACCGCCGACGAGGGCCTGCGCGGCGGCAAGCCAATCCCGCTCAAGGACAACACCGACAAGGCGATCGACATCGCCGCCAGGGCCGGCACCAAGGTCGAGAAGGTCGTGGTGGTGCGCCGCACCGGCGGCAAGATCGGCTGGGTGCCGGAACGCGACGTCTGGTACCACGACGAGGCGGCGACCGTTAAGGCCGACTGCAAGCCGGAGAAGATGAAGGCGGAGGACCCGCTTTTCATCCTCTACACCTCCGGCTCGACCGGTAAGCCGAAGGGCGTGCTGCACACCACCGCCGGCTACCTCGTCTATGTCTCGATGACCCACCAGTATGTCTTCGACTACCATGAGGGCGACATCTATTGGTGCACCGCCGATGTCGGTTGGGTCACCGGCCACAGCTACATCGTCTACGGGCCTCTGGCCAACGGCGCCACGACGCTGATGTTCGAAGGCGTGCCGAACTATCCCTCGCAATCGCGCTTCTGGGAGGTGATCGACAAGCACCAGGTCAACATCTTCTACACCGCGCCGACGGCGCTGCGCGCGCTGATGGGCGCCGGCGACAGCCATGTGAAGAAGACCTCGCGCAAGTCGCTGCGCGTGCTGGGCACGGTCGGCGAGCCGATCAATCCGGAAGCCTGGGAGTGGTATTACAACGTCGTCGGCAACGCCAAGGTGCCGATCGTCGACACCTGGTGGCAGACTGAGACCGGCGGCATCATGATCACGCCGCTGCCCGGCGCCACCGACCTCAAGGCGGGCTCCGCCACGCGGCCCTTCTTCGGCGTCCAGCCGCAGCTGGTCGACGGCGACGGCAAAGTGCTGGAAGGCGCCACCGACGGCAATCTCTGCATCATCGATTCCTGGCCGGGCCAGATGCGCACCGTCTATGGCGACCATGACCGCTTCGTGCAGACCTATTTCTCGACCTACAAGGGCAAGTACTTCACCGGCGACGGCTGCCGCCGCGATGCCGACGGCTATTACTGGATCACCGGCCGCGTCGACGACGTCATCAACGTCTCCGGCCACCGCATGGGAACGGCTGAGGTCGAATCGGCGCTGGTCAGCCACGACAAGGTGTCCGAGGCCGCCGTCGTCGGCTACCCGCACGACATCAAGGGCCAGGGCATCTATTGCTATGTCACGCTGATGGCCGGCACCCAATCGAGCGAGGATCTGCGCAAGGAGCTGATCGCGCATGTCCGCAAGGAGATCGGCGCCATCGCCACGCCCGACAAGATCCAGTTCGCGCCCGGCCTGCCGAAGACCCGTTCGGGCAAGATCATGCGCCGCATCCTGCGCAAGATCGCCGAGGACGAGTTCGGCGCGCTCGGCGATACCTCGACGCTGGCCGATCCGGCCGTGGTCGACGACCTCGTCGCCAACCGGCAGAACAAGAAGGGCTGATGGCCGGCGGGCTCGGCACCGTCAGTCAGCTCTGGCGCTATCCGGCGAGTTCGCTCGCCGGCGAGCGGCTCGATGCCATCTCGGTCGAGCAAAAGACCGTCTATGGCGACCGGCTGTTCGGGCTGGTCGATGCCGATGGCGAGATCGCCAGGCCCGACCGCGAGGCCAGATGGCACAAGGTGCCGCTGATCCGCACCCGGTTGACCGAAGCCCCTCTGAGCAAGGAATGGCCGCTCGAAGTCGCCGTGCCCGGCGGCGGCTGGCTGCCGGCGCCCGATCCTGAAAGCGACCGCGCGGTATCGGCCTTTCTTGGCTTCGAGGCCTCGATCCGGCCGTTCGGCGCGCAGAATGCGGCGCCCGGCTACGTCGGCCCGCTGACCGAGGCCCGCTATGCCAAGGCGCCGATCCATCTGCTCACCACCGCTTCGCTTGCCAGGCTGAAAGCGCTGCACCCCGAAGGCACGCCCGATCCGCGCCGCTTCCGGCCCAACATCGTCGTCGACATGGCACCGGTCGAAGGCTCGTTTCCCGAAACGGAATGGATCGGCAGGAAGCTCGCGGTCGGCGATCTCGAGCTCACCGTCTCGGAACCCTGCCGCCGCTGCGGCTTCACCATCATCGCCCAGGATGGCTTCGACGCCGACCCCGGCATCCTGCGCAATCTGGTGCGCCACAACACCCACAATCTCGGCGTCTATTGCACCGTCGACCGGCCGGCGCGAGTCGGCATCGGCGCGCCGATGCGCTTGATGGACTGAAGCGGGCCGGGCCTACCGGTACAAATCCGCCCGTGTCGGCGGCAGGCCGCTCGCGCCGCGGGCGCGCCTCGTGGCGACGGTCTGGAAAATCTGCGCCGAGCCGCGCTCGAAGGTGATCGAGCAACCCGCCAAATAGAGCAGCCACAGCCGCGCCTTGGGCTCGCCGACCTCGGCGACCGCCTCGTCGAAGCGCGCATTGAGACGCTCTGCCCACAGCCGGCAGGTTCGCCCATAATGCTCGCGCAGGTTCTCCACGTCGTAAGCGAGGAAGCCGTGCGCCTCGAGGTTGCCGAGCGTCATGCCGATCGTGTCGAGCTCGCCGCCGGGGAAGATGTATTTGATCAGCGCCTTGTATTCCGGCCCCTTGCGCAGCGTCTTCCTGATGTCGCCCTTGCTGCGTCTGGTGATGGCGTGGTGCAGATAGATTCCGCCGGGCTTCAGCAAACGGTGGACGGCCGAGAAGTAGGCCGCGTGATTGGCGAGGCCCAGATGCTCGAACATGCCGATCGACGAGATCTTGTCGAAAGTGCCGGAAAGTTCGGCATAGGATTTTATCTCGATGGTGATGCGGTCCTCCAGCCCCTCGGCGCGGATGCGCTCGCGGGCAAGGTCGGTCTGGGCTTGCGACAGCGAGACGCCATGGCCGACGACGCCGTAATTCTTCGCCGCATGGATGAGCATCGCACCCCAGCCGCAGCCGATGTCGAGCAGCCTTTCGCCGGGCTTCAGCCTGAGCTTGCGGCAGATGTGGTCGAGCTTGTCGACCTGCGCCTGGTCGATGCCATTGGCGAAATCCTGGAAATAGCCGCAGCTATAGACCATGCGCTCGTCGAGGAAGAGCCGGTAGAAATCATTCGAAATGTCGTAATGATGCTGGATCGCCTCCTTGTTCGACCCGCTGACGAAAGGCTTACGGCCGGAAAGATCGCTGCGCGCCGTCATCTGCTTGCGCGAAAACAGCACCATAGGCAGGTCGCGCAGGATCGCCAGCTTGGGCAGGGACTTGAGCTTCGTCTTGAGCTTGCCTTGCGACGGCAGGGCATAGAAATCGAACAGCGTGCCGTCTTCGATATCGACGGTCTTGGAAATCCACATCTCCACCAGCGTCGAGAAGGTCGGCCGGCGGACCAGTTGCCAGACGATGTCCTGATCGTTGATGGCAAGCACCGGGCCGCTGGCGGGTCCGATCCGCTCGCCGGTCCACAGCCTGACTGCAAAACCAGGCTTCAGCGTTTCGACGACCTTGCGTACGATCCGCGCGGCTCTGTCGGCGGCGTCCATTCCCACCTCCCGCTATGTCGCATCCGCCCCGTTCCCGAAGCCGCACTGTCGTCCGCCGGCCTGTGGACCGCAATCCCGATCTGTTGCGCAAAAGCACCGCAAGAGCAGGTTTCCCAGCTCGAGGCATGACCATTCCGTTGCGTCATCTTGTCTTTTGCTCCGGYGCACCCCATCATCTCAGTGTGTTCAACGAACTGAAAGGAGGTGATCCGATGTCGAGTGATTTCGTTTTCCATAACGTGAGCTCTGCGGATTGCACTTCCGGGAAGCAGTCTTCCCGTTAAGGCGCGAGACGCGCGGCAGGTAGCCCGGAGGGGCTGCCGCCAGGAGCCGCGTCGTGGACGGAAACACGGAAGGCCGCCGGYTTCGTCAAGAAGCGGCGGCCTTTTCCGTTTGAATCACTGCGTCAGCGCGACCTTTTCAGTGTTGCGGATGATTTCCTGGAAGGCGGCATCCAACTCCGCTCCGGTGGACGCTTCGAAATAATGCTTGTTGGCGGAGGAGGTATCCTTCGACGAACAATCCTTAAGCACCGCTTTCGCCTGGTCCCGCTCGGTTGCCGACATGTCCTTGTCGTTCAGATCGAAGCCGATGGTGAAAACCTCGATGCCATCGTCTTTCATGTTGCCGCATAGAGTTTGAGCGTTGCCGCGCGCAAGGTTGCCTTGGCCATTGTAGTTGCCTCCCGCGCCGGCGAAGGCGGTGTTGAACTGGCCATCGGTCATCAGGATCGCGACCTTGGCGATCTTTTTCGCATTGTTGTCCGAGGGGCCGCCGCCCAGGCCGGCATTCTTGATCACGGTGCGCCATTGCGGCGACAGCATGTAATAGGTCCACTGAACGGCGATCGCGCCGGCCGTGTAGCCATCCGCCTGGAAGTGGTCGATCGAATCGAGCAACGCACCGGAATCGGCGGTCAGCGGGATCACCGCCGCGGTAGGGCACTTGTTCATTCCCGAGCCGCCCAGATGATCGTCCCGGTTGACCAGCGCAAAATATTTCTTGCCATTCTTGTCCGTGCGGACCGTGTCGGGGCCGTCGGCGCTGAAATCCGGATTGCCGTTTTTGTCCTTGCGCTCTGTAGCGCAATTGTCGGGACGAGGCGTCGCCGCGCCGACGATGGAGACATAGTCGCTGAACGAGGGCAGCAATTTGCTGTTCGTCTTGGCGACCAGAAGCGTGCTGCCGGCAACGGGAGGCAGGTCCGAGCCTCCTTGGTTTTCGACATAGACATTTTCCGCCAGCTTGCCGGCGTTCACGGCAGATGCATAGGGCACAAGCGCGACACGGACGCGAGGGTTCTTTGGGTCCTGGTTCTGAAGCATCGTCCGGACGGCGTTTTTCGCCGCCGCTTTAAGGTCGCCGATCTTGTCGACCTTGCCTTTCTTCGCCATCGACCCCGTTATGTCGAGCATCATCGCCACCTCGACCTGCTTGTCCGAATAGAGCGCCGTGGTCGAAGCATTCACGCGGCGCATGTCACCGGTGCTGAAGAACGGGAAATAAAGCCCGACATCGGCATGCGCATCCGCCTGCACCGTATTAGCCGTCCTGTTGACCGTAAGCTTGTCGAGCACGACCTGATTGGCCTGCAGGATGCCGGCCGCGCTGTTGGCGTCGAGGAATGCCTGCACCGTCTTGTTGGCGTCGGCTTCGGTGATGACGCCGAGGGTGAGATCGCGGGCCGTCGAGGTCACAGCGGCGTCGACGACGCCCTGCAGGCTCGACCTCGCATTGTAGAGTTGCGAGATATTGACCGCGAATCCCACCCCCAGCGCGAGGACCGATGCGGCAGCTCCG
Organism: Mesorhizobium sp. LCM 4577; assembly: GCF_001854795.2. Lineage (NCBI taxonomy): Bacteria > Pseudomonadati > Pseudomonadota > Alphaproteobacteria > Hyphomicrobiales > Phyllobacteriaceae > Mesorhizobium > Mesorhizobium sp. LCM 4577. The sequence goes on from NZ_MDDU01000008.1 coordinate 28,433, forward strand.
AACAGAATCGCGAAATTGCCTCCGCGATCCCGGGTAAAGCCGTCCACCCCACGAACGACACCTCTGAACTGCCGCATCCCTTCCGCCTCCACTGTCTGCGGCACTGCGCCGCTCGGCCAGAGCGTTGCAGGATTTCGGCCAGACCGGTCGGGCCACCGCCGAAAGACGCTTAACAGGCGGTTAATCCGCTGTTTTTGCTGGCTTTCGGCGAATTTTTGGGTGAACGGGAAGTAAACGAAAATCCACTGGCGAAGCGGCCTTCATGAAGCGCTTACCATGATCTCCAGGGCTGTCGCGGCCGTTCTCTCTTCGGCACAATTGGGTTGTGCCGAAGCGGGTCAGCGGCTGCCGCGAGACATGGCGCGGCGCAGTGTCTGTCGAGATTCAGGTCAGGCCGGCCTCACCTGAATATCACTGACCTCAAGCCAGCATCTGCGCGCTGACCGTCCGGTCGACGCCATGATGCGGAGGATTGAAGCGGTTGCCTTCCTGCTCGTAGGTCCACACCTTGAACAGGCTGAGCCGGTGCGGGCCAAAACTGTGCAGCAGCGGCACGTCGGTGGCGTCGCGACCGCGCGCGATGACGACGCGGCCGATGCGCGGCCGATTGTGGCGCGGATCGAACGTGTACCACTTGCCGTCGAGGAAGACTTCCATCCAGGCCGAGAAATCCATCGGCGCCGGATCGGCCGGCACGCCGATATCGCCGAGATAGCCGTTCACGTAGCGCGCCGGAATGTTCATGCATCGGCAAAGCGTGATCGCCAGATGCGCGAAATCGCGACACACCCCGACGCGCTCCTCATGCGCCTGGGCGGCCGTGCGCGTGGCGCGCGCATAGCCGTAGCCGAAGGAAAGCCGGCTGTTGACATAATCGACGATCGCCTGGACGCGCGCCCAGCCGGGCGGCAGCGGACCGAAAAGCTGCCAGGCGGTGTTGCTGAGGTGGTCGGTCTCGCAATAGCGGCTGCCGAGCAGGTAGACCAGCACATCGTCAGGCAATTCCGCGACCGGCGTTTCCCGCGCCAGCATGTTGACCTCGTCGGTCTCGCCGCTGTCCTCGACCGCCGCATCGTAGAGGATGCGGAAGCTTCCGGCCGGCGCCGTGAAACGGCGGCAGATATTGCCATGGCGGTCGCGATAGGCGTGTGTCGGCACCGACGGCGAAGTCAGCACCCGCGTCTGCCGCTTGATGTCGGCATGGCGGTCGGGATGGATGTCGAGAAGTGAGATGATCGGCGTCGCCGCCGCGCATTCGATGGCTATCTCATAGCCGAGTCGGATCAGCATCGCATTCCCCCCTTGGTGATTTTGGAAGACTGGCTGTTCAACGCCGCGAACCGGAGGTTGTTCCCCCGTGGAATCGAAATGGCGGGTTCTCGCCTTCTCAGCCAGAGCCAGCCGGTCTAAACTAGGCTACGCGTTTCGCCCTCCCCGAAAACGATTCCCCAGGATACCCGATGTTTGCAGGCTCAAAATTCGCCGCCTTCCTTTTCGACATGGACGGCACGGTGCTCAACTCGATCGCCGCGGCGGAACGGGTGTGGACGGCATGGGCAAACCGGCATGGCCTCGATGTGGCGGCCTTCCTGCCGACGATCCATGGCAGGCGCGCACGCGAGACCATCGCCGCGCTGAAGCTTCCGGGCGTCGATCCGCTGGCGGAGGCGGATTTGCTGCTCAAGGCCGAAGCCGAGGATCTCGAAGGCATCGTCCCCATCCCCGGCGCCGTCGCGTTCCTGCAATCGCTGCCGCCGGAGCGCTGGGCGATCGTCACCTCGGCGCCGCGCGAACTGGCGCTGCTGCGCATCCAGGCGGCCGGCATCCCGGTTCCCGCCATGATGGTCACGGCCGAAGATGTCACCCATGGCAAGCCGGCGCCGGACTGCTTCCTGCTGGCGGCAAAGCGTCTCGGCGTCGCTGCGCGCGACTGCCTGGTGTTCGAGGACGCGCCGGCGGGTATCGCCGCGGGCGAGGCTTCCGGCGCTTCGGTCATGGTGATCAGCGCCACGCACGTCCACCCGCTCGTCACGCCGCACCCGATGATCCGTTCCTATGACGAAATCGGCATCGCGCTGGACGACAGTGGCTGGATTGCGCTCGCGCCCGAGCGTGCCGTCGCTTAAAAGTCGGTGGCGAGGCCCTTCACCTCCCAGTCGCCATAGCGGCCGGGTTCGTTACCGCCGCGACCACCGATCTCCTTCGGCAATTTTGCCTCGGCCTGACGATATTCCCTACGCCTGGCCTCGGCCTCCGCTAGCGCGCGGCTCGCAGCCGGCGTCAGCACCTTTCGCGGCGCGTCGCCTTCGCCCGCGGTTTCGGTCTTGTTGGTCGGTTCGGTCATGCGATATTCCTGCCGATTGAAACGAGGCCCGGCCTTTCCCATCATATAGCCATGACCGCAAAAGGATCGACCCCAATTCTCCATCGCTCCGAACGGATGAAACGATGAACACGCTTCGTACCGCAGTGCTCCTTGCCGCGATGACGGCGCTGTTCATGGGCGTCGGCTATCTGATCGGCGGCTCGGGCGGCATGGTGATCGCGCTTCTGATCGCCGCCGGCACCAACCTGTTCAGCTACTGGAACGCCGACAAGATGGTGCTGTCGATGAACCGCGCCGTCGAGGTCGACGAAAAGAATGCGCCCGAATATTACGCGATCGTCCAGGCGCTGGCCAAGCAGGCCGGCCTGCCGATGCCGAGAACCTATCTGATCGACAATCCGCAGCCCAACGCCTTCGCCACCGGCCGCAACCCCGAGAATGCCGCGGTGGCGGCGTCCACCGGCCTGCTCGAGCGGCTCTCCCATGAAGAGGTTGCGGCCGTGATGGCGCATGAGCTTGCCCATGTGCAGCATCGCGACACGCTGACCATGACGATCGTAGCGACGCTCGCCGGCGCCATCTCGATGCTTGGCAATTTCGCCTTCTTCCTCGGCGGCAGCCGTGACAACAACAATCCGTTCGGCTTTGTCGGCGTGCTTGTGGCGATGATCGTTGCGCCCTTCGCCGCTATGATCGTGCAGATGGCAGTGAGYCGCACGCGCGAATACGAGGCCGACCGGCGTGGCGCAGAAATCTGCGGCAATCCGCTGTGGCTGGCCTCGGCGCTGGGCAAGATCGCGCGCGGCGCCGAGCGGATCCCCAATGAGGATGCCGAGCGCAATCCGGCGATGGCGCATCTTTTCATCATCAACCCGCTGCATGGCGAGCGCATGGACAATCTGTTCTCGACCCATCCGAGCACCGAGAACCGCATTGCGGCGCTGCAGGAGATGGCGCGCGCCATGGGCGGCGCATCGCCTGCCGCACGGCGCGAGGCAGCAGCGCCGACCGCCGCCAACGAAGCGCCGGCCGGCCCCTGGGGCAAGCCGGCGGACCCGGCCGCAGAGGTCGAGCCGCCGCCACCAAAACCCAATCCCTGGGGCCGCAACCCGACCGGGCCTCGCAATGCCGGGCGCAAGGGCCCGTGGTCGTGACGCCGCCGAGGCGCGGACAGCCAGGCAATCCGCAACGCCCAGGCAATCCGCAAGGCAAGGCCGGTGACGAGAACGTTGCCGGCCTTGCCGCGCGGAAAGCGGCGGCGCGCCTGCTTGCCGCAGTCATCGATGCCCATACCCCACTCGACGGATTGACCGACAACGAGCACGGCCATCCGCAATACAAGGCGCTGGACGGCCGCGACCGCGCGCTGGTGCGCGCCATCCTGGTGACGGCGCTGCGCCACCGCATGATCATTGCCGGGCTGCTGTCGAAACGGCTGGAAAAGCCGCTGCCGGCCAACGCCACGGCCCTCTCGCATATCCTCAACGTCGCCGCCGCGCAGATCCTGTTCCTCGATGTCCCCGACAGCGCCGCCGTCGATCTGGCCGTCACCCACGCCAAGTCCGATCCGCGCACGACGCGTTTCTCCGGCCTCGTCAACGGCGTGCTGCGTTCGCTGGCGCGCGTCAAGGACGCCGAGCTTGCCCCGGCGCTCGCCGCCACCAGCGAGGCGCCGCAATGGTTCTCCGAGCGGCTGGTCGCCGCCTACGGAGCTGACAAGGCGCGCGCCATCCTCGCCGCCCATCGCCACGAGGCGCCGGTCGATTTCACGGTCAAGGCCGATCCGGCGCTCTGGGCCGAGCGTCTGGGTGGCATCGTGCTGCCGACCGGCACGGTGCGTGTCGAAAAGCTCGCCGCCAATGTCGTCGACCTGCCCGGCTTCGCCGACGGCGCCTGGTGGGTGYAGGACGCAGCCGCCAGCCTCCCGGCGCGCCTGTTCGGCGACATCGGGGGCCAACGCGTTGCCGACCTCTGCGCCGCGCCCGGCGGCAAGACGGCGCAGCTTATCCTGGCCGGCGCCAGCATCACCGCTGTCGACACGTCGAAGAACCGGCTCGCGCGGCTCAAGCAGAATCTCGACCGCCTCGCCCTGACGGCCGAACTCGTCCAGACCGACCTGCTCGACTACCGCCCGGCGAAACTGTTCGACGCCGTGCTGCTCGATGCGCCCTGCTCCTCGACGGGCACGGTGCGCCGCCACCCCGACGTGCCGTGGACCAAGACCATGGCCGATGTCGAAAAGCTCGCCGACCTCCAGCGCCGGCTGCTCAACCACGCCGTCAACCTTGTCAGGCCCGGCGGCCGCGTCGTCTTCTCCAACTGCTCGCTCGACCCGATCGAAGGCGAGGAGCTTTATCGCGCCTTCCTCGCCGGGAACCCCGGCGTCGCCGCCGATCCGATCCGTCCCGGCGAATTTGCCGGTTTCGATCCGTTCCTGACCCCTGAGGGCACGTTGCGCACCACGCCGGCCGACCTGGCGCTGGGACCGCCCGGGATTTCAGGCCTGGACGGCTTCTTCGCCGCGCGGATGAAGCGGACAGGTTGACGCGTTATCTCATAAAATCGGCTGACTTTTTAGGGAAGACCCCACTGCTACGGCGTGAAGTGGTTCACTTCGGCGAAATCCGCCTTCGCATAAGTTCTTGAATCGCATAAGCTGGTGCTTGGGTTAGGGGACATCAGGAGGGTTATTGGCACTTGTTGCCTCCAGCACGACGCGTCTGTGGACGCTGGTCGCGAAGGAGTTCTGGCGCAAGACGCGCCGGCGCCTCCGCGCCGGCCCGGTTTATCGCTGGCGCTATTCCGGCCGCACTCCCGAACGCGTCCTGATCGCCCCGCCCGACCTGCGGCTCGCCGATCCGCAGATCGCTCTGGAGATTTACTATGGCCGCTATCCGCTGTCCGGCCATCTGGTCGAGACCGGCGGCACCTCGCCCTTCCAGCTCGACGTGCCCAATCGCGGCTGGCAGAAATCGCTGCACGGCTTCCGCTGGCTGCGCCATATGCGCGCCACCGGCACCGAGCTCGCCGCCGCCAACGCCAGGGCGCTCGTCACCGACTGGATCGCCATGCACGGCAACCAGATTTCGGGCATCGCCTGGGAGCCTGGAACGACGGCCAAGCGCGTGATCGCCTGGCTGCAGCATTCCTCAGTGGTGCTGCAAGGCGCCGAATTCCCCTTCTATCGCGCCTTCCTCAAATCGCTCGCCGTGCAGATCCGCTACCTGCGCTCGGTGGCGCGTGAGATGCCGGATGGCGAGGCCAGGCTGCGCGCCCGCATCGCGCTCGCCTTCGCCGCGCTATCCTTGCCGGCCCCGGCCTCGGCGCTGCGTTCCGCGACGCGCAATCTGGCTGAGGAGCTGGAGCATCAAATCCTGCCCGATGGCGGCCACATCTCGCGCAAGCCGATGGCGGTGCTGGAACTGCTCGCCGATCTGCTGCCGCTGCGCCAGACCTATGCCAACCAGGCCGAGGCGCCGCCGGCGGCCCTGATCGGCGCCATCGACCGCATGTTGCCGGCGCTGCGCTTCTTCCGCCACCAGGACGGCAGCCTGGCTCGCTTCAACGGCATGGGCGCCACCATCCACGACCGCATCGCCACCATCTTGCGCCATGACGACACGGTGGGCGCGCCGCTGCTGCACGCGCCTCATTCCGGCTATGAGCGCCTGTCGATGGGCGGCGTGACGGTGATCGCCGACACCGGCCTGCCGCCGCCTGTCGACGTCTCCAACGCAGCGCATGCCGGCTGCCTCGCCTTCGAGCTTTCCTCCGGGCGTCAGCACTTCATCGTCAATGCCGGCATCGACACCTACGGCGCCCCGGAATTCCGGCCGCTGGCCCGCGCCACCGMCGCGCACTCRACAGCGACGATCAACGACACCTCGTCGGCGCGCTTCAGCCACTCGCTGCGCGTCAGCGATCTTTTGGGCTCGCCCCTGATCGGCGGTCCGCAGCATGTGCCCTGCAAGCGCCTCGACCAGAAGGGCATGCAGGGCTTCGTCGCCCGCCATGACGGCTATGTCCAGCAATTCGGCTTCCTGCACGAGCGCGAGCTGAAGCTCGGCACGAACGGCAACGTGCTTGCCGGGCGCGACCGTTTCCTGCGCCCGGGCAATGCGGCGATCCGCAACAATGGCCGCGACTTCGTCACGGTGCGCTTCCACGTCCATCCCGATATCAGCCTGCTGCAGGACGACCACGACCGGCTGACCCTTGCCGCCGCGCAGGGCGACAGCTGGGTCTTCACCTGCGCCGAAGTGGTGCCGGAGGTCGAGGAATCGATCTATTTCGCCGGTCTGGGCGGCCCGCGCCGCAGCCGGCAGATCGTGCTCGCCTTCAAGGCCTCGGCAATTGCCGAGGTCCACTGGCAGCTGACCCGCACCGATATCGCCGGCTATCCCGAGAACAACTGAGTTGCAAATCCGGCTGCGAGCTTGATTTCCGGGGCTCATATGCTAGGGCCGGCCAACGTCCCTTCCAACAGCTCTGAAAGGCCGCCCGCCATGGCCGTGCCCACGAAAAACATTCCGGCGCCGGATCTCGTTCCGGTGCGCCGCGCCCTGCTTTCCGTCTTCGACAAGACCGGCCTGATCGACTTCGCCAAGGCGCTCGCCGCTGCCGGCGTCGAATTGGTCTCGACGGGCGGCACGGCAAAGGCCATTGCCGAGGCTGGCCTTGCGGTGCGCGACGTCTCCGACCTCACCGGCTTTCCCGAGATCATGGACGGCCGGGTGAAGACCTTGCATCCGTCGGTGCATGGCGCGCTGCTCGGCATCCGCGACGATGCCGACCATGCTAAGGCCATGCGCGACCATCACATCGAGCCCATCGATCTCGTTGTCTCGAACCTCTACCCGTTCGAGGAGGTCCGCCGCTCCGGTGCCGGCTACGCCTCGATCGTCGAGAACATCGACATCGGCGGGCCGGCGATGATCCGCGCCTCGGCCAAGAACCACGCCTATGTCGCCATCGTCACCGACCCGGCCGATTATGCGTCCGTCGTCAACGCGCTGGAGATGAATCTTGGCTCGCTCTCGCTCGACTTCCGCAAGATGCTGGCGGCCAAGGCCTTTGCCCGCACCGCGACCTATGACGCGGCGATCTCGGGCTGGTTCGCCGAGGCGCTCGAGATCGAGCATCCGACATGGCGCGCTTTCGGCGGCCGGCTCGACCAGGTGATGCGCTATGGCGAGAACCCGCACCAGAGCGCGGGCTTCTACCTGTCGGGCGACAAGCGGCCGGGCGTGGCGACGGCAAGGCAGTTGCAGGGCAAGCAGCTCTCCTACAACAACATCAACGATACCGACGCCGCCTTCGAGCTGGTCGGCGAGTTCGATCCCGCCCGCTCCGCGGCGATCGCCATCATCAAGCACGCCAACCCTTGCGGCGTCGCCGAAGGCTTATCGCTGAAGGCGGCCTATGCCAAGGCGCTGGCCTGCGACCCGGTCTCGGCCTTCGGCGGCATCGTCGCCATGAACCGCATCCTCGACGCCGAGGCGGCGGAAGAGATCGTGAAGACCTTCACCGAGGTCATCATCGCGCCCGACGCCACCGACGAAGCCGCCGCGATCGTCGCGGCGAAGAAGAATTTGCGTCTGCTGGTCACCGGCGGCCTGCCCGACCCGCGCGCTGCCGGCACGACGGTGAAATCGGTGGCCGGCGGGTTGCTGGTGCAAAGCCGCGACAACGCCGTGGTCGACGACCTCGAATTGAAAGTGGTGACCAAGCGTGCGCCGACGCCGGCCGAACTGGCCGACCTCAAATTCGCCTTCCGCGTCGCCAAGCACGTCAAATCGAACGCCATCGTCTACGTTAAGGACGGAGCGACGGTCGGCATCGGCGCCGGCCAGATGAGCCGCGTCGATTCTTCCCGCATCGCCGCCCGCAAGGCGCTGGACGCGGCGGAAGCCGCCGGCCTCGCCGAACCGCTGACCAAGGGCTCCGTCGTCGCCTCGGACGCCTTCTTCCCCTTCGCCGACGGGCTACTGTCGGCAATCGAGGCCGGCGCCACGGCCGTGATCCAACCCGGCGGCTCGATGCGCGACGAGGACGTCATCGCCGCCGCCGACGAGCACGGCATCGCCATGGTCTTCACGGGCGTAAGGCATTTCAGGCATTAGCGCCTCTTTCCTTCTCCACTGTGGGAGAAGGTGGATCGGCGCACAGCGCCGAGACGGATGAGGGGTGTTCCAGCGGAGTGAGACGTTGGCTTTCCCTGGAGCACCCCTCATCCGTCGCCTTCGGCGACACCTTCTCCCACAAGGGGAGAAGGGAATTGCGCTACCGCTTGTCCGCCGGATAGGGCGTTCCGACCAGGATCGCCATGCCGATGCCGAGGAACAGGATGATTGCCGCCATGCCGAGCCGTGGTGAATCGCTCATGGCCGTTATGGTCGCCACCATGAACGGCGCCAGGAAGCTGGTCGCCCGGCCCGCCAGCGCGTAGATGCCGAAATAGCGGCCCGACTCGGCGGCGGTGACGCTGCGCGCCATGTAGGAGCGCGACGAGGCCTGCACCGGGCCGAAGGCGAGCCCGATCAGCAGCCCATAGAGGATATAGGCTTTTTCGGCCGCGGTGCCGAACAGGCCGCCGGAATCGGCGGTCGACAGCGGAATGAGGCCGAGCAGCGTGAAACCTGGGCCGGTCGAGACGACGCCGATCGTGGCGACCGACAGCATCGCCAGCGAGATCATCACCACCGCTTTAGAGCCGAGGGCCGTGTCCAGCCGCGCCGCGATCCAGCAGCCGAAGATGGCGACGATGTTGAGGATGATGCCGAACAGGCCGATCTCGGTGATCGACCAGTGGAACATGCCGGCCGCGAACGTGCCGCCGAGCGCGAGCAGCGCATTGACGCCGTCCTGATAGATCATGCGCGCCAGGAGGAAGCGCAGTATGCCGCTGCGCTGGCGCACCTCGGCGAGCGTCGACTTCAGCTCCGACAGGCCCTCGCGCACCGCCGGCCCGATCGGAATTCCCTTGCTGGCGTCGGGCGTGAAGAAGAACATCGGCAGGATGAACAGGAAATACCAGCCGGCCGACATCGGCCCGGTGAAACGCGCGTCCTCGCCGAGCTTGGGGTCGAGGCCGAACAAGGGATCGAGGCCGATGATCGTCTTGCCGGTTTCGAGATTGCCGGCCAGGAACAGCACCACGAAGATCAGCGCCACCATGCCGCCGAGATAGCCGAGGCCCCAGGCGACGTTGGAGATGCGGCCGATCTCTTCCTTAGGCACCAGCCGCGGCATCATGGAATCGTTGAACACGGTCGAGAATTCGGCCGCAACCGAAGCCAGCGAGAACAAAAGCACGACCAGGAACAGGTTCGACCCCGGCGCGGCGAACCACAACAAGGTAAGGCTGACGATCTTGATCGTGGCGAAGAAGGCGATCCACGGCTTGCGCGGCCCGGTCTGGTCGGCGATCGAGCCGAGCACCGGCGACAGCACCGCGATAACCAGGCCGGCCGCGGCAATGCCGTAGCCCCAGGCCGCCTGTCCGGCGGTCGGGTCGCTCGCCATGCGCGAGACGAAATAGGGTCCGAAGATGAAGGTGGTGACGACGGTGAAGAAAGGCTGCGCCGCCCAGTCGAAGAACATCCAGCCCCAGATGCCGCGCCCCGATGCCCGCTGCACTGTCTCTACTGCCGCCATGCTTTCTCCCCTGGCATCGCTCGCGTCGGGCGCCATGTCTGCATGTTTTCAACCAGCGATGCAAATGAACAAGCGCGGCGCTGCCGTTGCCTTCCTCGCCCCACGCAATGGGCTACGCTATGCACACATCTTCTGTGATTGACTGATCGACCTGGCTTGATTGCCACGTGGTTCCCCCAATCCGTCGCTGCTTCGCAGCGCCACCTTTCCCCCCTCCGGAGGGAAAGGAAGGGAGCCTTGCTGGAGGAGCGTTGGCGGCAAAAAGCTTGGCGCCCTTCCTCTACCCCGTCGATCGGGGGAGAGGTGGCTCGGCGAAGCCGAGACGGAGTGGGGGTCGACCAGCGCTACATGAGACAATGCATGCGCCAAGCTGCCATGCACGCTATCGCCAAAGGCCGGCCGCCCTACGAAGCCCCTCTCCGCCTCGCTACGCTCGGCACCTCTCCCCACTGCGTGGGGCGAGGAACGTCACATCCCCGTCAGGTCACTCATCAGGCCCGACGCCACCGACAGCCGCGACACGGTGATGTCRCCGCCTTCGGTCAGCGTCTGCAGCCGCTCGCGGATGCGCGCGACGCGCTCGCCGCCGGCTTCGAGCCAGGCCGCGACCGGATCCGCGGCCGTGCCGTGCGCGGTCAGCGCCGCCACCGCGATGCCGCGGCGCGCCACGCCGATCGTGTCGGTGGCGCGCGACAGCGCCAGCTGGTCGTAATAGTCGGGCGGCATGATCGAGCGCGCCGCTTCCTCGACGCGCGGGATGCGGAAGGCGTCGCTGACGGCGAAGAAGGCCTTGGCCGCGCTGACGATGTCGGCACTGGCGGTGCGTGCGGTGAGCGCGACATCCGGGATCAGCTCGGCCACCTCGGTCAGGGCGAGCTGCCCGGCGAGCCTTTCCGGCGCGCCGCACTTGAACAGGCCGTGCCGCCGCTCCTCGATGCGCTCGCGCGAGAAGGCCGGCAGCAGCGACACCAGCTTCGGCTCAAGCGCCTTGCGGGCTTCCTGCAATTCGGCGATGCGCTGGCTGAGCGGCGCCGAGCCTGCATCGTTCTTCAGGTACCAGCCGCTGGTCACGAAGATAAGCCGGCTAACCGCCTGGTAGAGATCAAGCTGGATCTGGCCGTCGATCTGGTTGTCGAGCGCGTCGATCTCCTTGTAGAGCGCCGGCAGCGCAAAGCCGTCTCGGACCACGGCGAAGGTGCGCACGACATGGGCCGCGGTGCGGCCCGTCGCCTCCTGCAGCCGGTTGACGAAGGACGGTCCGCCGCGGTTGACGAGATCGTTGGCGACGACGCGCGCGATGATCTCGCGCCGCAGCCTGTGGTCGCGGATCTCGCCGGCGAATTTCTTCGCCATGCGCTCCGGGAAATAGGCCATCAGGTCGCGGTCGAAATGCGGATCGTCCGGCACGTCGCTGGCGACGATGTCGGAGAACAGCACGATCTTGGCATAGGCCAGCAGCACGCCGAGCTCGGCCCTGGTCAGCGGCTCGCCGCGCGCCTCGCGTTCGGCGAGCGCCGCCGGCGAGGGCAGCGTCTCGACCGCGCGGTCGAGCAGGCCGCGCGATTCCAGCGCCGTCATGAAACGTGCCTGGTGCGCGATGTCGGCAAGGCCGCGCTTGCGCGCCAGCGATAGCGCCAGCGTCTGCTGATAGTTGTTGGAGAGCACCAGCGCGCCCACCTCGTCGGTCATTTCGGCGAGCAGCTTGTTGCGCGCCGGCCGCGCCAGCGAGCCTTTGCGCATGGCGGACGCCAGCGCGATCTTGATGTTGACCTCGACGTCGGAGCAGTTGACACCGCCCGAATTGTCGATGGCGTCCGAGTTGCAGCGTCCGCCATTCAGGCCGAACTCGATGCGCGCCCGCTGTGTGACGCCGAGATTGGCGCCTTCGCCGATGACTTTCGCCCGGACATCGAGCGCGGTGACGCGGATGGCGTCGTTGGCGCGGTCGCCGACATCCTGATTGCTTTCCCCGGAAGCCCGCACATAGGTGCCGATGCCGCCGAACCACAGAAGATCGACCGGCGCCTTGAGGATGGCGTTCATGATCTCGACCGGCGTCGCCGTCGTCTTGGCGAGGCCGATCGCGGCGGCGGCCGCCTGCGGCAGCGTGATCGATTTCTGGCTGCGCGAAACAATGACGCCGCCTTCCGACAGTTTCGACTTGTCATAGTCCTGCCAGGACGAGCGCGGCAGCGCGAACATGCGCTGGCGCTCGGCCATCGACGCCGCCATGTCGGGATCGGGATCGATGAAGATGTCGCGATGGTCGAAGGCGGCGATCAGTCTGGTCTGCGGCGACAAGAGCATGCCGTTGCCGAACACGTCGCCCGACATGTCGCCGACGCCGACGACGGTGAAGGACGCGGTCTGGATGTCGCGGTTCATCTCACGGAAATGCCGCTTCACCGCTTCCCAGGCGCCCTTGGCGGTGATGCCCATCTTCTTGTGGTCGTAGCCGGCCGAACCGCCGCTGGCGAAGGCGTCGTCCAGCCAGAAGTGGTGCTTCTCGGAAATCGCGTTGGCGGTGTCGGAGAAGGTCGCCGTGCCCTTGTCGGCGGCGACGACGAAATACGGATCGTCAGGATCACGCCGCACCACGCCGGCCGGCGGGATGACGCCGTCGACGCCGATATTGTCGGTGATCGAGAGCAGGCTGGAGACGAAGTTCTTGTAAGCCGAGGTGCCGGCCTCGAAGATGGCGTCGCGCCCGGCACTCATCGGCAGCTTCTTGGGATAGAAGCCGCCCTTGGCGCCGACCGGCACGATGACAGCGTTCTTGACCTGCTGCGCCTTGACCAGGCCGAGCACCTCCGTGCGGTAGTCCTGGGCGCGGTCCGACCAGCGCAGGCCGCCGCGCGCCACCGGGCCGAAACGCAGATGCACGCCCTCGACCTCGGAGCCGTAGACGAAGATCTCGCGCCATGGCCTGGGCGCCGGCAGGCCCTCGACCGCCTGCGAGTCGAGCTTGATTGCCAGCGACTGCCCCTTCGCTTTCGTATCGGCTACGAAATGATTGGTGCGCAGCGAGGCTTCGATCAGGTTGAGATAGCGGCGGATGATGGTGTCGTCATCGATATTGGGCACCTCCTCCAGCGCGTCCTTGATCTTGGCCTTGAGGTGCTTGGCCGCCACCGCGCCGTCGCCCTCCGCCGCCGGTCCGAGACGGGCGACGAACAGGTCATGCAGGCCGCGCGCGATCTCGGGATAACGGTTGAGCGCCGCGGCGATGAAATCCTGGCTCTGCGGGATGCCGGCCTGCTGCAGATAGCGGCCATAGGCGCGCAGGATCGTGATCTCGCCCGACCACAGGCCGGCGGTCTGCGCCAGGCCGTTATAGCCGTCATTGTCGACATCGCCGCGCCAGACCGACAGGAACGCGTCCTCGAACAGCGCGCCGCCGTCGGTAAGGTCTATTCGCGCGCCGTAGCTGTTCTCCAGCTCCATGTCGTGGATGAACACCCGATCAGCCGGATCGCCGCCGACCTCGAAGGTGCGCTCGCTGATGACGCGGAAGCCGATATTTTCCAGCACCGGCACACGTCGCGACAGCGCCACCGGGCTGCCGAAATGGTAGATCTTCAAAGCCGCCTGGTGCGGCTTCTGGTCGGCATGGCGGTAATAGTCGATGGCGATCGGATTGACCACGCCGATCTTCGCGATGCGCCCGGCATCGGCCAGCGCCACGGCGGCCGAGAAGGAGTCCCGGTAGCTTTCGGGGAAACGCGCCGCGATCGCCTTCAGCGCCGGATCGCTGCCGGCGGCCTCCGCGGCTTCGGAGAGCGCGTCCTCCCAGGTGCGCACGATGTCGCGGATCGCCGCCTCGATCGTCGACTGCTCGATCTTCGGCGTCTTGCCGCCGGAACGGCCGATGATGAAATGCACGCGCGCCAGCCCGCCTTCCGGGAAGGCCGGGTAATAGGCCGACAGCCGGCCCTCGAACACGGTCTTGAGATAGGCGCCGATCTTCTCGCGCACGACGCTGTCATAGCGGTCGCGCGGCACGAAGACCAGGATCGAGACGAAGCGGTCGAACTGGTCGGCACGCACCAGCGCCCTGACGCGCGGCCGCTCGATGAGCCCAAGGATGGCGCTGGCATGTTTGCGCAGGATGGGGACGGGGACCTGGAAGAGCTCGTCGCGCGGATAGCTCTCCAGCACGTTGATCAGCGCCTTGCCCGAATGGTCGTTCGGGTTGAAGCCGGACTTAGCGATGATGGTCTCCGCCTTCGAGCGCAGATAGGGGATCTTCATCACCGAGCGCGTGTAGGCGGTCGAGGTGAACAGGCCGACGATGCGCAGCTCACCCGCCAGCGCGCCTTTCGACGTGTAGGTCTTGACGCCGATGTAATCGAGATAGATGCGCCGATGCACCGACGACTTGGCGTTGGCCTTGGTGACGATCAGCGGCTCCGGCCCGTGCAGGAAGGCGCGGATCTCGGGCGTCGTCGTCACCGCCTCGGTGCCACGCCTCAGCACCAGCACGTCGGGATCCGACAGAATACCCATGCCAGGCTTCTCGGCGCGCTCCAGACTGCCGCTTTCCTCGCCGCCGACATATTTGAACTCGCGCATGCCGAGGAAGGTGAAATTGTCGTCGCGCAGCCATTCGAGGAAGGCGATCGCCTCGGCGACGCTCTTCTTGTCGAGCGGCACGGCCGAATAGCGGAATTCGGAAATCGCCTGGTCGAGACGGGCGAGCATGCGCTTCCAGTCGACGACGGCGGCGCGGACCTGCGAAAGCGTCTTGCGCAGCCGCTCGGTGAGGTTTCTCGCCTGGTCGGCGGTCAGCCGCGGGATATGCACATGGACGACGCTTAGCCGGTCGTGCTTGTCATCCTCCTTGCCGGCGTCGCCAAGCACCTCGGCCACACCGTTCTTGCCGTGGCGTACGGTGACGATCGGATGGGTGACCAGCGTCGGCTCGCCACTGACCTCGGTGATCTCGCCCAGGATGGAATCGAACAGGAACGGCATGTTGTCGTTGACGACGGTGATGACCGTCACCGGCCGGCCGCCGCATGCAACGCCCGAATCGGCCTCGACGGCGATGACGCTTTCGCCTTTCCTGTGGCTGGCGACCGCTTGGGCGGCGAGCTCGCCGGCGCGTTCGAGATCGGCCACGTCATAGGCCGCGATGTCTTCGGCAGGCGCCCGTGCCAGCAGATAGTCGGCAAGCCTTGCGGATTTTTCCTCCGCCTTCGCGGCGGCGGCTTTCTTCTTCGGCTTGGATTTAACGCTGGCCATGACGCTTGGTCCCTCCCGTCGTATGCTTTTGCGGCTATCGTAGCAGATGACCGCCGTTTCGCGACAAAGGTTTGACGACGCATTAAAAAATTCGAACCGACGCCGTTGCCTTGCAAGGAGAACGACCCATGAATGACAGGATTACCGCGCTTGACCTTGTCCAGGCGGAGCTCAGCGAGGCGACGAAAGCCTATTTCGACAAATGCCGGGAGAAGCTCGGCCTCGTGCCCAACGTGCTTCTCGCCTACGCCTTCGACGAGAAGAAGCTGCGCGCCTTCACCGACATGTACAACGACCTGATGCTGGGCGAGTCCGGCCTGTCGAAGTTGGAGCGCGAGATGATCGCCGTGGTCGTCTCCTCGATCAACCACTGCTTCTATTGCCTGACCGCCCATGGCGCGGCGGTGCGCCAGCTGTCGGGCGAGCCGGCGCTGGGCGAGATGATGGTGATGAATTTCCGCGCCGCCGATCTGTCGGACCGCCAGCGCGCCATGCTCGAATTCGCCGTGAAGGTCACGGAAGAGCCGGCTAAAATCGTCGAAGCCGACCGCGCGGCCTTGCGGCAAGCCGGTTTCTCCGATCGCGACATCTGGGACATCGCCTCGACCGCCGCCTTCTTCAACATGTCGAACCGGGTGGCCGCCGCGGTCGACATGCGGCCGAACCCTG
Organism: Mesorhizobium sp. LCM 4577; assembly: GCF_001854795.2. Lineage (NCBI taxonomy): Bacteria > Pseudomonadati > Pseudomonadota > Alphaproteobacteria > Hyphomicrobiales > Phyllobacteriaceae > Mesorhizobium > Mesorhizobium sp. LCM 4577. The sequence continues at coordinate 44,328 of NZ_MDDU01000008.1, forward strand.
AGTACCACGCCATGGCAAGGTAGGCTTCGCCTGGAAAGCCCGGATCAGCGCGCGGCGATTGCCGCGGCGGCGCCCGCCATCGTCGTGGCGCTGACGCGGTTGGCGATCTTCATGGCCCGCTTGCTCTTGAGCAGCCGGCGCGCCTGCGAAGCGGCCAGCACCCAGGCAAGGTCGATGACGACCAGCACGATGGCCATGGTCAGCGTCAGCTCGACCCAGCCGATGAGGCTGACCGAGGCAAGATCGATGATGGTCGGCAGCAGCGCCAGATAGAACATCATGATCTTCGGATTGCCCAGCGTTACCGCCATGCCGGCAAAGAACAGTTTCAGGGCCGAATCCTCGCGCGGCATCTCGCCTTCCTTGGCCTCGACCGGCGCCGTCCACATCTTGAACGCCAGATAGGCGAGATAGGCAACTCCAACCCATTTCACGACGACGAAGGCGTAGTGGAAGGTCTGCGCCACGACGGCCAGCCCGAACACCGCCAGCGACAGCCAGATGGCCTCGCCGATCCACATCGCCAGCAGGAAGGGGAAGACATCGCGAAAACCCTTCGAGATCACCCGCGCCACAAGGGCCGCGATCGACGGGCCGGGCGAGCCCGCGGCAACGAAGAGGGCGGCGGCGAAGATCAGCAGCGAGGCGAGATGCATGGGGTCGTTTCCTATAGGACGGAAACGAACGATAGCCGATCAGAGCGAATTTGGCACGCCCGGCAAGGGGGCTCGCGTTGAGGATGGAGACAATAGCTGCCAGCGCCGGCGCTGCCCCTCATCCGCCCTTCGGGCACCTTCTCCTCGTAAACGGGGCGAAGGGACGCTGGCGGCGACGATTTCGCCAATCGCAAACGTCGTAGAACAGGAGCCGGCGACGCGGCCAGCCTCTTTCTCCCCGTTCACGGGGAGAAATGCCCGGCAGGGCAATGAGGGGCAGCGCAGACATCCGTGTTTAGCCCTTGCTCCTCCACTGCCACACGTCTAGAAGACCCGCCTCGACATTCATTTCAGAGCATCACTTTGCCTCAGTAACCGCCGGTCTCGCCAACTCCTCCGAATGCACCGCAGGCGCAGCACTGGCGCRTCTGCTCCACTTCATGTGTTCTTCAGGGGGCGGTTCGAGACCGGTTTGGCATTGCTGAGCCGCCGCGTGTGATCCACGCCGACGCCTGACTTCCTGATAACACAGTCTCTCGCCACGCCGTGYCCACACGAGCATGATCCCGAACCGAAGGTCCGCGTCAGCGAAAAGTGGTACCCGGTTTTCGGTAAAGATCATGCTCAACAAAAAGGGGCATCTCGGACATTGCCGGCCTGACGGACTTCCCGACGGGAAGGGCCTACCGGCATGTCCACCTTGCGTGTCCATTGGACGATCGCGCCCGCAATCGCGCCTCGACCTCTCATCAACTGCAACCGGTGCGGCGGCGTCAGGCCCTACAAATGCAGCGAGAAATTCCGCGTCAACGCCAACGGCAAACGCATCGACGTCTGGCTGATCTACCGCTGTACAGGCTGCGACAACTCCTGGAATTTCACCATCCTGGAGCGGCGAAACCGCCGCGATATCGAGCCGGCGCTGCTTACGGCCCTCGAATGCAACGATCCCGCGCTCGTGCGCCGCTTTGCCTTCGATGCCGCCGCGCTGCGCAATCGCGCCGGGCGGGTCGAGGAATTTGCCGACATCACGGTCCATAAGGAGCCGCCTGCCGGCGAACCTGGACACGCGACCGCGCTTTGGCTCGAGCTTCGGCTGGAGGGCACGACGCCTTTGCGGCTGGACCGCTTGCTTGCCGGCGAGCTCGGCCTCCCGCGATCGAGGCTTCAGGCCCTCGAGGGCCGAGGGCGGCTGACCGTCGGATCGGACGGCGCCAGGACCTTGCGCAAGCCGGTTCGCGATGGCCTGGCGGTGCGCATCGATCTGACCGGGGAGGCTGATCGCAACGCCATCCTGTCGGCAGCGTGCCGCTGAAACGAAAAGAGGGAGTAGATACTCCCTCTTTTGAACCCTTGGCTGGAAAGCTTACGCCGCGCCCATCACCCTGGCCGACTTCTCGAAACGCTTGCGCTCGTTCGGGTCGAGATAGAGCTTGCGGAGCCGAATGGTCTTCGGCGTCACCTCGACCAGCTCGTCGTCCTGGATCCAGGCCAGCGCCCGCTCCAGCGTCATGCGGATCGGCGGCGTCAGCTTCACCGCTTCGTCCTTGCCGGCGGCGCGGATGTTGGTGAGCTTCTTGCCCTTGAGCACGTTCACTTCGAGGTCGTTGTCTCTGGAGTGGATGCCGATGATCATGCCCTGATAGACCTTGACGCCCGGATCGATGATCATCGGGCCGCGGTCTTCCAGATTCCACATGGCGTAGGCGACGGATTCGCCCTGCTCGTTGGAGATCAACACGCCATTGGTGCGGCCGGGCAGCTCGCCCTTGTAGGGCTCATAGGCGAAGAACAGGCGGTTCATCACCGCTGTGCCGCGCGTGTCGGTCAAAAGCTCCGACTGGTAGCCGATCAGGCCACGCGTCGGCGCATGGAAGACGAGGCGCTGGCGGTTGCCGCCGGAAGGACGCAGCTCGACCATCTCGGCCTTGCGCTCCRACATCTTCTGCACGACGACACCGGCATGCTCCTCGTCGACGTCGATGACGACTTCCTCGACCGGCTCCAGCAGCTGGCCGTCATCGCCCTTCTGCATGACGACGCGCGGACGCGACACGGCGAGCTCGAAACCCTCGCGGCGCATCGTCTCGATCAGCACCGCGAGCTGCAATTCGCCGCGGCCGGAAACGAAGAAGGAGTCCTTTTCGGCCGATTCCTCGATCTTGAGCGCGACATTGCCCTCGGCCTCGCRCAGCAGGCGGTCGCGGATGACGCGGCTGGTCACCTTGTCGCCCTCGGTGCCGGCAAGCGGGCTGTCATTGACCAGGAAGGACATGGTGACCGTCGGCGGGTCGATCGGCTGCGCATGCAGCGGCTCGTTCACAGCCGGGTCGCAGAAAGTGTCGGCGACGGTGCCTTTCGACAGGCCGGCGATGGCTACGATGTCGCCTGCCTGCGCTTCCTCGATCGGCTGGCGCTCGAGACCGCGGAAGGCGAGGATCTTGGAGACGCGGCCGGTCTCGATCTGCGTGCCGTCATGGTGCAGCACCTTGACCGCCTGGTTGGCCTTCAGCGTGCCGGACTCGATGCGGCCGGTGATGATGCGGCCGAGGAACGGGTTGGCCTCGAGGATGGTGCCGATCATGCGGAACGGGCCGGGATGAACGGTCGGCGCCGGCACATGCTTGACGACGAGGTCGAACAGCGGCGCCAGACCCTGGTCCTTCGGACCCTCGGGGTTTTCCGACACCCAGCCGTCGCGGCCCGAACCGTAGAGGATCGGGAAATCGAGCTGTTCGTCGGTGGCGTCGAGCGCGGCGAACAGGTCGAACACCTCGTTGACCACTTCGATATGGCGGGCGTCCGGACGGTCGATCTTGTTGATGACGACGATGGGGCGCAGGCCCACYTTCAGCGCCTTGCCGACGACGAACTTGGTCTGCGGCATCGGGCCTTCGGCGGCATCGACGAGCACGATCGCCGAATCCACCATCGACAGGATGCGCTCGACCTCGCCGCCGAAATCGGCATGTCCGGGCGTGTCGACAATGTTGATGCGGGTGCCGTGCCAGTCGACCGAGGTCGCCTTGGCCAGGATGGTGATGCCGCGCTCTTTTTCGAGGTCGTTGGAATCCATGGCGCGCTCGGCGACGCGCTGGTTGTCGCGGAAGGCGCCGGACTGTTTCAGGAGCTGGTCGACGAGCGTGGTTTTGCCATGGTCGACGTGCGCGATGATCGCGATATTGCGGAGGTTCATGTGTCTGGTCTCGGGAACGTTGCGGGCAGCAGGCTTAACAAGCGCCGCCTTTTTCGGTTGCCCGGCTCATACAGGGTTTTTCGCAATTGCGAAAGGGGAGGCCCGACCCCAAATAATGGTCACTGATTCTTAAACGTCTTGGTGTGAAATGATTCTGTTAACCAAGGCGGAACCTTTGAGGGGCCGGGCAGTTCGATGTTCATGACCGATCATATGTCCAGATTGCGTCCGGTTTTCGGGTGGGCAGCGCTCGGCGTGCTGCTTGCGGCCGGTGTGGCGCAGTCGGCGACGGCTCTGCGAGAGAGCGGTRCCATCCAGCCGCCCGACGCCAGGACCGCGCAGCAGATGTTCGCCGACGCCCCCGACGGCGTCGACCCGATCGTCACCGGCCCGGTCAGCGCCGCCTTCAAGCAGCGGCAGAAGGACGCCAACTGCGACACGGCGGTTTGGCCGAACGTTCCGCGCGCTTGTTATCCGGACTGACGCCCCTCAATACCGCAAATTTAGSGATCCTTCGCGCCCCCCTCTGCCCTGCCGGGCATCTCCCCCACTTGGGGGGAGATTGGCTGCCACGCTTGCTTTCGCCAATTGCCAACGTTGCAGAAGGAGCGACGCGCCGAAACTGCTGATCTCCCCCCAAGTGGGGGAGATGGCCGGCAGGCCAGAGGGGGGCGCTGTCCCGCCGACCTTGCCAATTTCTCGAGCCCGTTACGCCGACCGCACCGGGTCGAGTGTAACCTTGTAAAGCTCGTTGTCGTCGCGATCCATCAGCCGCACGGTGAGCTGTTCGGTGGCGCCGGAGATATCGACCAGCCCGAAGAACTGCAGTCCGGCCGACGGCGGCAGGTTCTGGCCCTGCTCGGCGGTCGGCGCCTTGATGAATTTCAGCTCCGGCCCGAAGGTCATGTCGAGGTCGTTGGGGCCGAATGTGCCTGCGTGGATCGGGCCGGAGACGAACTCCCAGAACGGATTGAAATCCTGGAACTGCGCCTTGTCGGGGTTGTAGTAATGCGCCGCGGTGTAGTGCACATCGGCGGTCAGCCACACCGTGTTGGTGATGCCGGCATTCTTGATGAAGCGCAGCACATCGGCGAATTCGAGCTCGCGGCCCTTCGGCGCGCCGTTGTCGTTGTTCGACACCGCCTCGAAGCCGACCTTTTTCGCCGCGTCGTCCCAGACGATCAGGCTGAGCGGCATGTCGGCGGCGATGATCTTCCACGTCGCTTTGGAGTTCGCCAGCTCGCGCTTCAGCCATTTGGACTGCTCCTCGCCGATCATGCGCGACTTCGGCGTCAACGTTTCGTCCAGATTGGGGCCGTTCGGACCGCGATAGGAGCGCATGTCGAGGAAGAACACGTCGAGCAGCGGCCCGTGCGAGATCTTGCGGTAGACGCGGCCCGGCTCCGACGGCTCGTAGCGGATGGTGGTCATCTCATGGAAGGCGCGCGCCGCGCGTGCCGCCAGCACATGGATGGATTTCTCCTTGTAGCGGTCGTCGGCGGTCAGGTCCTTCGAGTCCGACCAGTTGTTGAGCACCTCGTGGTCGTCCCACTGGTAGAAGGTCGGGCAGATGGCGGAGAGGGCAAGYACGTGCTTGTCCATCATGTTGTACTTCCACTGGTCGCGATATTCGTCCAGCGTCTCGGCGACCTTGCGCTTGCCATCGAGCATGACGACGTTCTTCCACTTGCCGCCGCCGGGCAGGTCGACCTCGTCCTTCAGCGCACCGTCGGCATAGATCGTGTCGCCCGAATGCAGGAAGAAGTCCGGCGTGTGCTTGGCGATGGTCGAATAGGTCTTCATGCCGGTCTCGTCGATGCCCCAGCCCTGGCCGGCGGTGTCGCCCGACCAGGCGAAGCGCACATCGCGCTTCGAGGACGGTGCCGTGCGGAAGCGGCCGACGATCGGCTCGGAGACGGCATTGATGTCGGAGAGATCGGCGGCAGTCATGCGGTAGAAGATGTCCTGGTCGGAGGCGAGGTCGGTGAGCAGCCGCTTCACCGTGTAGTCGCTGGCGGGCGAGGTATCGAGCGCAGCCAGCCGCGTGGCATTGGCGAAGCTTTCGGTGGTCGACACTTCATACATCACGCGCGCCGGGCGATCGGTGCGGGTCCAGACCATGCCGGACGTGGCGTCGACGTCGCCGGACTGGACGCCATGCGTGAAGGCGGGGCGCTGGCTGGCGCGAGAATAATAGGGCAGTGCCAGACCGGAGGCGCCGACAAGGCCGAAGGCACTGGCCGAGGTGACGAAAGCGCGGCGGGTAAGGGAAAGCTTGTTCATGGCTGTCTCCGGATGGCTTTGAACGGGACCGCCAAGCTCTCGCCTCAATGTTTCAGGCGCATTTCGGAACCATGAAGTTTTGATAACAGCGAACAGAACTGCTGATCTCCCCCCTTGTGGGGGAGATGGCCGGCAGGCCAGAGGGGGCGCGAAGGATCGCCAACCTCTCAGACCCCTCAAACTCTTCGCAACGGTTTGATTTGACGGCAATTCAACCGAGAAGTCGGCGGGACAGCGCCCCCCTCTGCCCTGCCGGGCATCTCCCCCACGAGGGGGGAGATTGGCTGTTCAGACCATCTGCGGCTCCGGCTCGAAGGCCGGCCTGTCGGTATTGATCAGCAACGAAATACAAGCCGCTGCGATGCCCGTCATCCCCGCAATCAGGAACGCCAGCTCGTAATTGCCCTGCAGCTCGCGCATCGTGCCACCAAAGGCGGCGGCGGCCGCGGCGCCCACCTGGTGGCCGGCGACGATCCAGCCGAACACGATCGGCCCGCTGCGGTCGCCGAAGGCTTCGTTGGCGAGCCTGAGCGTCGGCGGCACGGTGGCGATCCAGTCGAGCCCGTAGAGCACAGCGAAGATGACCAGGCTGGTCGCCGAGAAGCCGGAATAAGGCAGGTAGATCAGCGACAGGCCGCGCACGGCGTAATAGACGCCGAGCAGCTTGCGCGGATCGAAACGGTCGGTGAGCCAACCGGACAGCRTCGTGCCGATCAGGTCGAAAATGCCCATCATCGACAACAGCCCGGCGGCCTGAACCTCGCCGATACCCATATCGCCGCAGAAGGCGATGAGATGCGTGCCGACGAGACCGTTGGTGGTGAAGCCGCAGACGAAGAAGGTGGCGAACAGGTACCAGAACACCCGGGTGCCCGCCGCGCGGCGCAGCGTGTTCAGCGTATGCGCCAGAAAATTGCCCTGCGATGCCGGCGACACCGGCGGCACGTCGTTCGCGTCGGCGCCGTAGCGCACCTGGCCGATCGAGGAAGGGCGTTCCGGCACGAGCAGCAGAACGAGCGGGATCAGCGCCGCGGTGGCGAGGGCAACCGCAATCGCCACAGGCTTCCAGCCGCCGTTTTGCGCCAGCGAGGCGATCACGGGCAGGAACACCAGCATGCCGGTGGCGCTTGAAGCCGACATCAGGCCCATCATCAGGCCGCGATTGGTCTTGAACCAGCGGTTGACGATGGTGGCGCCAAGCACGCTCGCCACCGCGCCCGAGCCGATGCCGGAAAACACGCCCCAGGTGAGGAAGAGATGCCAGGGCTGCGTCATGAACAGGCTGAGCGCGGTCGAGCCCGACATCACCAGCAGCGCGCCAAGCAGCGTGCGGCGGAGCCCAACGCGCTCCATCAGCGCCGCGGCGAAGGGGCCCGTCAGCCCGTAGAGCAGGATGCCGACGCTGGCGGCCCAGGAGGTGACGTCGCGGCGCCAGCCGAAGCTTTCCTCCAGCGGAACCATCATCACCGAGGGCGCCGAGCGAAGCCCGGCCGCGATCAGCAGGCAGAGGAAAATCACGGCAACGACGACGAATGCGTAGCGCTGGCCAAACGGACGGGACTGGGCTATCATGTTACTGACCGGTACGTTGCAGTGGGATGGCGCCATACATACGTACCGGTCAGTAACATTGTCAAGCGAGTTGTTTGAATGCCATCGGACAATAAAATTGAAGTGTCGTCGAACGCGGCCCCCGCCCCGAAGGCAGCGGACAAGATCCTGGACGTGGCGCGCGACCTTTTCTATCGCGAGGGCATCCGGGCGATCGGCGTCGACGAGATCGTCAAGCGCGCCGGCGTCACCAAGCCGAGCCTCTACCGCAGCTTTCCGTCCAAGGACGAGCTCGCCGCCTCCTATCTGCGCAAGTACGACCTGGAATTCTGGGAGCGCTTCGACGAGGCCGTCGACGCCCATCCGGGCAATCCGCGCGCCCAGATCATCGCTTTCCTGACCCGCGTCGGCAAACGCACGCAAAAGCCGGATTACCGCGGCTGCGGCATGACCAACGCGGCGGTGGAATACCCCGAGCGCGGGCATCCCGCGCGGGTGGTGAGCGAGAACAACAAGATAGAGCTGCGCCGGCGCCTGCGCGCCATGGCGGCCGCGATGGGCGCCGCCGATTCCGACACGCTGGGCGACGGCCTGCTGCTTCTCATTGAGGGCGCTTACATCAGCGGCCAGCTTTTCGGCCTGGGCGGACCGGCGGCGGCCGTCGCTCGTAACGCCGACCTCCTGATCGAAGCCAGCTTGAAGAAATAGCGGACGGCGTTACGCTTCCGGCAACTCGAAACGGAGTTGCCATTGATGCGTGCTCTTCTGATCCCGCTTGCCCTCGCCGGTTTCTGCCAGGCGGCCCAGGCCGGCGACATCTCCAGCGCTTATACCGATCTCGACTGGAAGAAGGATTGCGTGACCTATGCGCAGGCAGCGGAAGGCGATGGCGACTGGGCGAGCCTCGTCTGCTCGGGCTATCGCGGCTATCCGGTGCTGGTCGGCTACGACGACGCGCGCGAATCCGTCTATTACGGCTTTCCGTCCGACGACATGACCGCGGTCTGGGAGAGCTTCACCGCCTTCAACGGCTCCGGCCCGAAGGTGGAATGGCGGATCGAGACCAATGGCGACATCGCCATCCCCTTCGCCGCGATCCACCGCCGCTCGGTCAGCAATCCCGAGGACGAGAAGAAGTCGATCGAGGTGCTGGTCGTCGCCAAGGTGGCGCAGCCGGAAGAGCATCAGGGCTGTACGATCGGCCTGGTTTTGGCCACCGGCAACGCGCAGGCCAACGACCTGGCGCGCAAGCTTGCCGACGAGAAGGCGAAAACCTTCACTTGCGGCAAGGACAAGCGCGAGGTGATCGGCGACGTGCCGCCTTTCGGTCGGGTGGACAACTAGACGGGACCGGCCTTCGTCAGCCCTCGCCCGTCTCCAGATGCCGAGGGCGGCGCTGTCCCGCCGGCGTTCCCGGCTTCTACACAGCGACCACTCACCAAATTTGACCATGTGGACAAATCTCAGGCGCCGTTCCATAGTCCTGTGCGTCTGACATTTTTGGAACGGCCGGCTCGACACGGCTGTCGAACAGAGGGGCACTTCAATGGAAAACGACCATAGCAAAACGCAACGCGCCGGCCTGTCGCGGCGCAGCGTGCTGGAACTCGGCGCGCTCGGCCTCGCGGCGGCGGCGCTGCCCGGCGCGGCCTTCGCCAAGGACAAGAAGCTGAAGGTGGCGGCGATCTTCGCCACGCCGATCGAGGAACCATGGGACAACCAGATCCATGTCGCCTTGCTGAAGGCGCAGAAAGAGCTGGGTATCGACTACAAGTGGTCGGAGAAGGTGCAGACCGCCGACTTCAGCCGCGTGATGCGCGAATATGCTCAAGGGGGCTACCAGCTGGTGTTGGGCGACGCTTTTGCCGCCGAGCGCGAATCGCGCCGCACGGCCAAGCAGTTCCCGAAAACGGCCTGGCTGTTCGGCTCCGGCGCCGGCCCGGCCGAACCCAATTTCGGTGTCTTCGACAACTGGATCCACGAGCCCGCCTATCTTTCCGGCATGATCGCCGGAAAAATGTCGAAGTCGGGCACGGTCGGCGCGGTCGCGGCAATGGGCATCCCGGAAGTGAACCGGCTGGTCAACGCCTTCTTTGCCGGCGCCAAGGAAGTCAATCCCAACGTCAAGAAGAAGGTCGCTTTCATCGGCTCGTTCTTCGATCCCCCCAAGGCCAAGGAAGCGGCGGTGGCGCAGATCGATGCCGGCGTCGACGTCATCTACGCCGAGCGCTTCGGCGTCATCGAAGCGGCGGTCGAGAAGAAGATCTATGCCATCTCCAACATGTCCGACCAGTCGAGCCTCGGGCCGGATACGGTCATCACCGGCCCGGTGTGGGACATGTACCCGACGGTCGAGCAGGCGATCAAGCTCGTCAAGGCCGGCGTCTTCACCGCGCAGGACTATGGCGATTTCTCGCGCATGGCTAAGGGCGGCTCCTATCTCGCGCCCTACCACAAATTCGACAAGACGCTGCCGGCGGAGGTCAAGGACCTGGTCGAGAAGAAGAAGGCCGAGATCCTCGAAGGCAATTTCCGCGTCGACGTCGACGAGAACACGCCGGTTTCGGATTGATGCCATTGAGGGGTGGCGCGAGGCCCCCCTCTCTGTCCTGCCGGACATCTCCCCCTCAAGGGGGGAGATTGGCAGTTCCGTCGACGGCGCTCGATCCTTTCAACGTTGAAAGTTGGCGAAAGCCGGCGTGACATCTGATCTCCCCCCTTGAGGGGGAGATGGCCGGCAGGCCAGAGAGGGGGGCCTCGCGCTGCCCTTCGCCCGATAGCAAAACCAGGATTCACCCTTGTCCGCCCCACTCATCGAAATGCGCGGCATCACCAAGAGCTTCGGCGCCGTCAAGGCGAACGAGGCCGTCGACCTCAGCGTCGCGCCCGGCGAGATCCTCGGCCTGCTGGGCGAGAACGGCGCCGGCAAGACGACGCTGATGAACGTGCTGTTCGGCGCCTATGCGCCGGATGCGGGCGAGATCATGGTCGAGGGCAAGCCTGTCTCCATCCATAATTCCGCCGATGCGCTCGCCGCCGGCATCGGCATGGTGCACCAGCATTTTCACCTCGCGCCGCGCCTCACGGTGCTGGAGAACCTCCTGATCGGCATTCCTGGCAAGTCGGGCCGGATCGACCGCGCCGGCGGGCTGGCGCGGCTCACCGAGATCGGCCGGCAGTACGGGCTGAGCCTCGATCCGAACCTGCCTGTTTCGGCGCTGTCGGTCGGCGAGCAGCAGCGGCTGGAAATCATCAAGGCGCTGTTTCGCGGCGCGAAGCTTTTGATCCTCGACGAGCCGACGGCGGTGCTGGCGCCTTCGGAGGTCGACGGCCTGTTCGCCGCCCTGCGCTCGATGGCGGCGCAAGGACTGGGTATCATCTTCATCTCGCACAAGCTCAACGAGGTCCGTGCGCTCACCCATCGCTGCGTCGTGCTGCGCCACGGCAAGGTCGCCGGCCGCGTCGATCATCCGGCGCAAACGACCTCGGCCGAGATGGCGAAGCTGATGTGCGGCCACGAAATCGTCCCGCCGGTCAGGGAAGCCTCAACACCTGGCGCTTCGGTGCTGACGCTCGACGGCATCTCCACCTCGGGCCATGCCGGCACGCCGCTGCGCGACGTCTCGCTTTTCGTCCGCGCCGGCGAGATCCTCGGCATAGCCGGTGTCTCCGGCAATGGTCAGCGCGCGCTGGCCGACGTCATTTCCGGCATGCTGGCGCCCAGGGCCGGCACGATGACGATAGCCGGCAAAACGGTTGCGCAATTCTCGCCGCACGAACTGCAGGCGCTCGGCCTCGGCCGCATTCCGGAGGACCGGATGACGACCGGCCTGGTGACCAACCTGCCTTTGGCCGACTCCATGGTGTTGCCGCGCATCGGCACCGAAGCCTTCAGCCGCAAGGGCCTGCTCAACCCGGCCGCCATCCGCGCCTTCGCCGAGGAACAGATCAAGGCCTATGACATTCGCTGCCCCGGCCCGATGGTACGCGCCGGCGCGCTGTCCGGCGGCAATCTGCAGAAAGCGCTGCTGGCGCGTGAGCTCGCCTTCGATCCGAAAGTGCTGATCGTCTCGCAGCCGACACGCGGCCTCGACATCGGCGCCGCCCGTTTCATTCATGAGAAATTCCTCGCCATGCGCGCCAGAGGCTGCGGCATCATCGTCGTCGGCGAGGACCTCGAGGAGTTGCTGATGCTCTCGGATCGCATCGCCGTGATGTATGAGGGCCGCATCGCCGGCACGCTTCCCAGCGCCGATGCCACCATCGCAAGGCTCGGCCTGATGATGACCGGCGCCGGGCACACCGAGGAGGCAGCCTGATGTTTCGCCTCGAAGCCCGCACCTCGACGCCCGCCTGGTTCAATCTGGCCCTCCCGCTCATCGCGATCGCCGTTACGCTGGTGCTCTGCAGTGGGCTCATCGCCGTAGCCGGCGCCGGCGTCATCGAGGCCTATGGCGTGATGCTGTCCGCCTCGCTCGGCGACAGCTACGCCATCACCGAAACACTGGTGCGCGCCGCCCCGATGATCTTCACCGGCCTCGCGGTGGCGATCGCCTTCCGCGCCAAATTCTGGAACATCGGCGCCGAGGGCCAGTTGCTGGCCGGCGCGGTGGCGAGCTGCTTCGTCGGCGCGATCCCGATGCCGGGCGATCTCGCCATGCTGTTGATGGCGCTGGTGGGCGCCGCCGCCGGCGCTCTCGTCGCGCTGGTTCCGGCGACGCTCAGAGTCAAGTTCAAGGTCGACGACGTGGTGAGCTCTTTGCTGCTCAACTCGGTCATCTACTACGCGCTGATGGCGCTGATCGAGGGGCCTTGGAAAGACACCTTCTCCGGTTACCCGATCTCGCCGCCGATCGAGGATTCGGCCAATTTCCCCGTGCTGATCGAAGGCACGCGACTGCATCTCGGCGTCTTCGTCGCGCTGATCGCGGCGCCGCTCTGCTGGTTCCTGATCGCGCGCACCACGCTCGGCTTCCGCATCCGCGTCACCGGCGAGAATCCGGAAGCAGCCCGCTATGGCGGCATCAACGTGCAGCGCGTGCTCCTCTCCACCGCGCTGCTTTCCGGCGCGCTGGCGGGCCTGGCCGGCGTCGGCGAAGTGGGCGGCGTGCACTTCCAGGTGATGAGCGACATCTCGCCGGGCTACGGCTATTCAGGCATCGTCGTCGCGATGCTGGCCCGGCTCAACCCGCTCGGCGTCGTGCCGGCGGCGCTCTTCCTTGCCGCCGTCATGACCGGGGCCGAGGCGATGTCGCGCGCCACCGGCGTGCCGGCTTTCCTCAGCGACGTTATTCAGGGAACCGCATTGCTTTCCATGCTGGTGGCGCTGCTCTTCACCGCTTACCGCATCCGCCGCGTGGGAGCGCAGACATGAGCGCGGTGTTCGAGCAGATCTTCCAGGTCGGCTTCCTCGCCGCCATCATCCGCATTGCCACGCCCTTGGCCTTCGCGACGCTGGGCGAAATGTTTTCCGAGCGTGCCGGCGTGCTCAATCTCGGCATCGAGGGCATCATGCTGCTTTCGGCGATGGCGGGCTTCACCGCCGCCAGCCTGAGCGGCAGCCTGTGGCTGGGCGTGCTGGTGGCCGTGCTTGTCGGAGCCCTCATGGGCGCGCTGCATGCGCTGTTCACCGTGGCGCTGGGGCTCAGCCAGCATGTCTGCGGCATCGGGGTGACTTTGTTCTCATCCGGCCTTGCATATTTCCTCTACCGGCTGATCTTCGGCCAGCAATCGGTGCCGCCGAGCATCGACGGCTTCAAGCCCGTGCCGATCCCGCTGCTGGCCGACATTCCGGTGCTCGGGCCTGCGGTGTTCAACCAGTTCACGCTGGTCTATCTGGCGATCATCGCCGTCCCGCTCGCCGCTTTCGTGCTCTACCGCACGCCCTGGGGCCTGTCGGTGCGCATGGTCGGCGAGAACCCGCGCGCGGCGGACTCGGCCGGCGTCAGTGTGATCGCCACGCGCTTCCAGGCGGTGATCCTCGGAGGCGCGCTGATGGGGCTTGCCGGCGCCTTCCTCACCATGGCGCAGTTCAACGCCTTCACCTTCGGCGTGGTCTCCGGGCGCGGCTGGGTGGCGATCGCCTTGGTCGTGTTCGGCCGCTGGGATCCCTGGCGCTCGGCGGGCGCGGCGCTGCTCTTCGCCTTCGTCGACGCGCTGCAGCTCAGGATGCAGGCGAGCGGCCTCGGCCACATCCCCTACGAAGCCTTCCTGATGCTGCCCTTCATCTTCACCATCGTCGCCATGGCCATCATGTCGCGCAACGCGGTGGCGCCCTCGGCGCTGCTGAAGCCGTTCCGGAGGGAGGAGCGGTAATTTCCTCGCCCCGCAAAGCGGGGAGAGGTGGCCGCGAAGCGGCCGGAGAGGGGCCAGCGGCGCTGGTGATTTCCAGCCGACCCTCGCTAAGGCCGAGCCATTCCCCTCTCCGTCTCGGCTTCGCCGAGCCACCTCTCCCCACTTTCGTGGGGCGAGGAAAAAGCCTCAGATCGCCGTGAACGCGTTGTCCACGAACAGATGTGCGCCGTTGACGAAGCTCGATTCGTCGCTGGCCAGGAACAGCGCCGCCTTCGCCACTTCCTCCGGCTCGCCGATGCGGCCCTGCTGCGCGGCCATGGCGGCGTCGGAAACATCGACGCCGAGCTTGCCGAGATCGGCGACCTCGCGCAGGCCGTGCGGCGTGCGGATGAAGCCGGGGCAGACGGCGTTGCAGCGGATGTTTCGGTCGCGGAATTCCACCGCAATGGCGCGCGCGAACATGTGGCAGGCGCCCTTGGTGGTGTCATAGAGCACTTCGTTCGGCGTCGCCGCCACGGCCGAGATCGACGAGGTGCAGACGATCGAGCCGCCGCCGGCGGCGATCATGCCGGGCAGCACGGCGCGGGTCATCAGGAACATCGAGCGAACGTTGACGGCATGCAGCCAGTCCCATTCCTGCAGGCTCGTCTCCAGGAATGGTTTGATGACGATCGTGCCGGCATGGTTGAACAGCACCGTGACCGGACCAAGCTTATTCGCCGCCGCCTTCACCGCCGCTTCGACCTGCGCCTCGTCCGAAACGTCGGCCACGAAATGCTCCGCGACATGGCCCCGCGCACGGATCGCCGCCGCGGTCTTGCCGGCCGCCTCGCCATTGCGGTCGATGATCGCCACCTTGGCGCCCTCGGCGGCGAACAGCTCCGACGCCGCCCCGCCCATGCCCGTCGCGCCGCCCGAGATGATGGCGACCTTGCCCGCCAGCCTTCCACCCATTCTTTTTGCTCCTTCAGTGCCGCCCATATCGGCCCAAGCGATGCTATCCGTCATGCGCGAGGCGGCCAAGAGCGTTCGAGCGATTGGACATTGTGCCTGTGAACGCCGCGAAAACGCTCGATTTTCAGGCCGCTCGGCCAGATTGCCTATGTTCCCACATCGGCTGCATCGCCTGCATCGCGAGTATGAAAAACCACGATCTGTCCTGTTTTAAAAAATTCGTTCCAGAAACTGCTCGAAAATAGCAATCGACAAAGTCTACTAACTTTATAGATTAATGGCCGCGACGGAGGCCGATATGTCCTATATCCAGAACGCTCAGACCGCCCGCAAGGGGCAGAGGCTGACAGCCGACCAGAGCTGGAGGCCCGCCTATGGCGGCACCTTCGCCTATCTCGTCTTCGCGCTTGCATTCGTGTTCACCGGCGCGGTGATCCTGGGGCTGATCCCCTGACCCAAGGCGGGCCGAGACCCGCCGTCAAACAATCTGAGTTGAGTAACCGGAGTGGAAAACTGGCCGAGCGCCGGGGCGTCTTTGCGCGTCCGCGTCTTGGATTTGGTTCAAAAAGGTTTTGGAGCGGGGCAAGCCGACGTGATGGAGGAGATGGCAATGCCGATCGAGTTCACGCATGTTCCCGGAAAGCCTGCCAATGGCAGCTTCTTCTACGATTTCGCCGAAACCGCGACCAAATTGTCGCTGATCGAGGATGCCGGCTTTCGCAAGCTGGTGGTGGACGATCCGGCCGGATTGCTCACCAATATGGACATCGCCGCGCAGACGCTGGACCGCACCGGCTCGCTTGAGGTGGTGCTGACGCATTGGGCCGGCGTGATCGAGCCGACGGTGGCGGCAAGGCAGCTCGCGGCGCTCGATCGCAGAGGCGGCGGCCGCCTGTCGCTGCGCATGCTAAGCGAGCCGCTGGAAGACAGCGATGCCGAGGCGCGGCCGGTCGGCCACGGCGTCGTGTGGCAGCGCATCGACGAATATCTGGTGCTGCTGAAGCGCCTGTGGTCGAACGACAGGCCCTTCGACCATGAAGGCGCCTTCTATAGTGTCCGCGGCGGTTTCGTGCCGCGCAAGGGCCCGCATGGCGCCGATCTCGTCATCCGGCTTGGGGGCCAGTCGGGCACCGCGCTGAAGGTCGCCGGCAAGCATGCCGATGTCTTCGAGCTGGCTGCCGGCTCGCCCGACGAGGTGCGGCAGTTGATGGAGCGTGCGCGTGGCGCCGCGGCGGAACATGGCCGCGGCGGCAGGCTGCGCTTCGCGCTGCCGGTGCGTATCCACGCGGATGGCTGGAGCGGACCCCCTGACCACAAGGCGGTCGAGATCGCCGGGCCGCCGGCGCGGATTGCCCTGGCGCTTTTGCCCTATGCCGCGCTCGGCATCGAGGAGTTCATGATCGGAGGCATCGACCGTCCAGGTGAGATTGCCCGCATCGGGCGCGAGACGATCACGCTGGTCGCCAATTCCCTGGCGCGCCGCGAGGTGGAGATCCCGCAACCGGGTGCGTTTGCCGCGACCTCCTTTGCCGAGCACCGCGCGGGCTAAAGCATGTCTCCCGAAAGTGGGAACCGGTTTCGGGATAAAGACATGCGCAAAATCAAAAAAACCTAAAGCGCATGGAGCGAATCTGAAAGATCGCGACGCGCTTTAGCACGATGCCCAGAAGTCACTTCACATCGGAGTAATCCAGGCCATCCATCACGTAGTCCGCGAACAGGAAGTCGCGGATGCCGGCGATCCGGCCGTTCTCCCAATCGATGAGGATGAAGTAGCGCGGCGGCCCGTCCGGACGCTCCGGACTGGTGACGAGGATGGCGGGCCGGCCTTCGACAAGGCCGGTCGTGAAATGCCAATGCGTTTCGTCGGCATAGCGGCCGAAATAATTGCCGACATATGCCTTGCCGTCGGCGCGCAAGCGGTTGACCAGCTCCAGCTTGACGTCCTCGGCCAAAAGCCCGCGCAAAACGTCAAAATCCCTGGCGTTGAAGGCAGCCACATAGTCGCCGAGGCGGCGGACTTCGTCCCGGTCGAGCGTCGGGCGGGGTGATACCGTACGTGGCGCGGCCGTAAGCTTGCGCAGGCTCTCGCGGCCCCGCTGCAGCGCACCCTTGATTGCCGTGTCGGAGGTTTCGAGGATCTCGCCGATCTCATGCAGGCTGTTTCCAAGCACGTCTTTCAGCACGACCGCGCACCGTTGCGCCGGCGGCAATTGCATCAATTCGGCCAGGCTCGCCTCGGCGGCGATGCGCGCGTCCAGCACCGAATTCTCGTCGGCGATCGTGTCGAGCTCGACCTCGCTTTCGCGCCCACGCGAGCGGGCCCGCTTGCGCAGGAAATCCAGCGCCGCATTGTGCGCGATGCGAAAAAGCCAGGGTTCGGTCCTGTCGGGCATGTCGCCATTCCTGATCGCCACAAAGCCTTTGGCCAAGGCTTCCTGCACGATGTCTTCGCCATCGATGACCGAACCGACCATGCGCGAAGCGTAGCGATGCAGCTTGGCCCTTAGGCCGGCAGCCTCGCGCTCGAAGGCGCGAAGCCTGGTTTCGGTCGCCGCAACGGACTGATCCTGCGAACCGGTCACGCGTCCTCTACCTTTGTTTGACGCAATTCCTGACGGAAAACCGCTGCGCACTTTTCCTGGAATTGCTTCAGTTTTCAACACCGCCCGTATGGGAATAGGTCGTGCGGCCCATCATGCTCTCGCCGGCGGCGAGCTCGACGATGCTCTTCATGTAATCGGCGAAGCGCGGGTCGCTGCGGAAGGCCGCGATGTCCTCCGACGAACGCCATTGCGAGATGTTGGCGACCTTGCTGCCGTCGCCGCCGACGACCACCGACGACGACAGCGAGCCCGGCTGCTTGCTGAAGAAGTTCCGCGTGCCCTCGGCAAGCGTCTTGGCGAGTTCCTGCTGCTTGCCCGGCTTGGCGGTGAAGATGTTGATCAGGGTCACTGTGGTCGACATGGCTTGGCTCCGTTTGTCCTGATGGCGGAGGCCCTCGCGGCTCTCCCACCTGTTACGACCCTCAAGACGAAGCCGGAACCGGAAACGGAACGGCAGGACGAAAATTTTTTGGCGGGCAATGAATTTGGCCCGGCGGAGGCGCCGCCTCGGGACATTTCGAACGTCGGTCGGGAAAAAATTTCTGCTCACCGTTCCGAAACGCATCCGTCCTTCGTCTTGGCGGGTGCTGGGTTTGCAAAACACCGGCATCAGCCAAGGGAGAAGCAAATGTCGATCCTGTCATCCATCGGTCGCATCGCGACCAACTATTCAGCAACCCGTGCCCGCTACCGGGCGGCACGGACGCTTTATCTACTGCCGCTCGACATCCGCAAGGATATCGGCTGGCCGGAACTCGGTGACCCGGGTGACGCCGATATCTTCAGCGCGCCGCACCCGCGAGCTGCCGCAACGCGGCGATGACCGCCTCCGAGTCCGCCAGCGCGCCGAAGACGCCGTCCTCGACCGTGACCATATGCAGCGCGGCTTCATGCGCATATCGGTCGCCGCTGGCGCAGGCGTCCGAAATCGTCAGGCACTGGAAGTTGCGGTCGCAGGCCTCGCGCAACGTGGTGTGCACGCACACATCCGTCGTGCAGCCGGTGAACATCAGATGCGTGATGCCCCTGGCCCGCAGAACGAGCTCCAGATCCGTATAGGTGAAGGCGCTGTTGCAGGTCTTGTCGATGATGATGTCCTGCGGCGCCACGTCGATGTCGGCGGAGATCTGGAAGCCCGGGCCGGAGCGCAACAGGACATCGGTGCCGTCGAGGCCGGCCCGCTTGCGGCGCCATTTTTCGTAAGGCGTCATGTCGGCCATGTCGGCGCGGTAGCCCTGCCTGGTGTGGATGATGGTGAGCCCGGCGGCTCGCGCCGCGCCGATCAGCCGGTTGACCGCCGGCAGGATGGCTCGCAGCGGCGAAGGATCGTAGCCTTTCCTGGCGAAGTACCCGGTCGGCGACAGGAAATCCTCCTGTAGGTCGATCGCCAGCAGCGCCGTATGCTGCGGTTCCAGCCTGCCGTAATAGGGAAAGTCGAAGGGTATCGCCTTGATCATCGGCCGCCTGCTTTCAAGCAATTCCAGGAAAAGTGCATAGCGGTTTTTCCGTCCGCGATGGCGCACAAACCAAAATTGGTTGCTCCATGCGCATCGTGCCCGGCAACCGACCTGCGGTCCAGGCCCGCAGCGTAGCCAGGCGGGCATCGGCGCATCGTGAATTGTTGAGACCCATAGTCATCTTTATAGTTGACTCGTAATGTCATGTTTCATAGTCAACCGGCATGGCCGCTTGGCGTCTGTATGGTATGCACGGCGGCCACCGCATTGCGATGATGAAGCGAGGACGAGCCTTGTCCCGGAACGATCTTTTCGCGGCGCTGGCCGCGTCCCTCATTCTTTCGGCCGGCATCGCCAAGGCGCAGGAGCAGCCAGCGCGGCAGCCGGTGGCACCCGCCATGCAGGCTCCGGTCGAGCAGGCCCCGGCACCGCAGGTACCGGCCGTCCCAGCCCCGCAAACGCCAGCGGCGCAAGCGCCCGCCGCCACGAGCGAGGAGCCTTCCATCGCGCTGGCGCTGCCGCATGACCTGTCGCCCTGGGRCATGTTCATGAATGCCGATATCGTCGTGAAGGCGGTGATGGTCGGGCTGGCCTTCGCGTCCCTCGTCACCTGGACGATCTGGCTCGCCAAATCGCTGGAAGTCTTCGGCGGCAAGCTGAGGGCGCGCCGCGCCGCCGATGCGATCGGCAATGCCGCGACGCTGATGCAGGCTCGCCGGGAACTCGGCCACAGCGGCGGCCCGGGCGCGCTGCTGGTGCGGGCGGCGGAAGAAGAACGGGCGCTTTCGGCCGGCGCGCTCGATCACGCCTCCGGCGACGGACTGAAGGAGCGCGTCGCCTCCAGGCTTTCGCGCATCGAGGCGGCCGCTTCCCGGCGCATGTCGCGCGGCACCGGCCTGCTCGCCACCATCGGCTCGACGGCGCCCTTCGTCGGCCTGTTCGGGACCGTTTGGGGCATCATGAACGCCTTCATCGGCATCTCGCAGGCGCAGACCACCAACCTCGCCGTCGTGGCGCCCGGCATCGCCGAGGCGCTGCTTGCGACCGCGATGGGCCTTGTCGCGGCCATTCCGGCGGTCGTCATCTACAATGTCTTCGCGCGCTCGATAGCCGGCTACAGGCAGATCCTCGCCGACGCCTCCGCCGGCGTCGAGCGGCTGGTCAGCCGCGACCTCGATTTCCGCACGGTGCCGCCGGCAGCCGCGATGGCGGCGGAGTAGCGGCGATGGCGGCGCGCATTCGCGAGACTGTCGGCGACGACCTCGAGGAGGCCCACGACATCAATGTCACGCCGTTCATCGACGTCATCCTGGTGCTTCTGATCATCTTTATGGTCGCGGCGCCGCTCGCGACCGTCGATGTCAATGTCGACCTGCCCGGATCGACGGCGACGCCGGCGCCGCGACCCGAGACGCCTTTGTTCCTGACGCTGAAAAGCGACCTCTCGCTGGCGATCGGCAATGACAGCGTGCCGCGTCCGGCCTTCGCCGGCGTGCTCGACACCCGCACCAAGGGCGACAGGCAGACGCGCATCTTCCTGCGCGCCGACAGAAAAGTCGGCTATGGCGACCTGATGGAGGTGATGAACCTTTTGCGCGCCGCCGGCTACCTCAAGGTCGCGCTCGTCGGCCTCGAAACCACCGGCGGCGGCGGGCAGGCCGCGCCTGGAATGCCCGCCGCCGGCGCCAACCCCTCCCCCGCGCCAGTCGGAAGCGCGGCGCCATGACGGTCGCCACTCTTTCCCGCGTTTCCCAGCCGCGCTTCGGCGCGCGTGAGGCCGGCCTGTGGACGAGCGCGGCCGCGATCATCCTGGCCGCGCATGTGGCCGTCGCCTATGCGGTGCAGAATTTGAGTTTCGCCGACATGCCCGATGGCGGGCCGCCGCCGGCGCTGGCGGTCGAGATGGCGCCGCTGACCGTCGCGCCCGCCGCGCCGGAAGAGACGGCCATGCTGGACACGCTGACACCGGAGCCGCCCGATACGGCGGAGGAGACGGAAAAACCTGCCGACCTGCAGCCGGTGACCGATCCCGGGCCTGCAATAGAGCAGGCAGAGCCTGTCGCCGAACAGCCACTCGACGACACGCAAGAGGCTGAGCAGGCCCCTCCAGCGGCGGTTGCCGCGCTGAGCGAGCAGCCGCCGCTGGACGAGGTCGTGCCCGATCCTGTCGAGGCGGTCGCGCCGGACGTCGTCATTCCGCTGCCGCAGCCGAAACCGGTGGAAGCCGAGGTGAAGGCGAAAAAGCCGGCCGAACCGCGGAAGAAGGCCGAGAAGAAACCGGTCGAAAAACCGAAGGAACGGGTCAAGAAGGAAAAGGCGCCCCCACCCAAGGCGACGACCACCGCCAGCATCGACGCCAAGGCAGCGGCGAAGGCCGCGGCGCCACAGTCCTCGAACGCGGCGCCGCGCTCGAGCGTCAGCCCGTCGCGCTGGAATTCCAGCCTGGCGGCATGGATCAGGCGGCACACCCGCTATCCGAGCGCGGCGCGCTCCAGGCGGGCCGAGGGCACGCCGAGCGTGACCTTCACGGTCGATACGTCAGGCAGGGTGGTCTCGGCCCGGCTGGCGCGATCCTCGGGCGACGGCGATCTCGACCGCGCGGCCCTCGGCGCCTTGCAGGGCGCTTCGGTGCCGGCGCCGCCCGCCGAACTCGGCGCGCGCGTCACCCGCACCGCGCCCTTCGTCTTCAGTCTGCGGGACTAGGTCCCCTTCAACTTTCAGGCTTGACTGATGGACGGTACGGAATAGGGTAGCCCGCGAAAATACCGGCCTTGGTCGCCGGGCGGCAAGAATGCCTCGCATGCCTCGCCCATCCGGCGCTGGCTGCGGGGCTTTTTCATTTTTGGAGCCTCGCTTGAAGCGACGTATCGAGATCGGCGTCCTTTATTCCCGGTCAGGCAGCTATCAGCTCGTCTCCGACGCCTGCCGGCTGGGCGCGATGCGGGCGATCGCCGACATCAACGCCGATCGCGCGCAGACGATCGAGCTCGTTCCGGTCGAGCGCGATCCGCAAAGCAATGCCGACCGCTACGCGACGCTCTGCGAGGACATTTTCCGCACCAGCAGCGCCCGCCATGTCGTCGGCTGCATCACCTCCTGGAGCCGCAAGGAGACAATTCCCGTGCTGGAGAAGGCGGGCGGCATGCTCTGGTATGCCTGCCCGTATGAAGGCTTCGAGGCCAACGAGCATGTCGTCTACATGCATGCCTGCCCGAACCAGCATCTGGTGCCGCTGATGGCCCATGTCGCGCCGCGTTTCGGCCCCAACGGCTTCCTGCTCGGCTCGAACTACATCTGGGGCTGGGAGATGAACCGCGTCGCCCGCGACCTGATCGCCGACGCCGGCGGCAAGGTGCTCGGCGAACGCTATCTGCGCATCGGCGAGACCGATGTTTCGCGCCTGATCGAGGAGATCCGCGTCACGCGGCCGAACTTCATCCTGAACAACCTGATCGGCACCTCGTCCTACGCTTTCCTCGCCGCCTATCGCGAACTGGGACGCGAGGATGCCGCCTTCAAGCCTGACGCCTGCCCGGTGGTCTCGTGCAATCTCACCGAGGCCGAACTGCCGGCGATCGGCGAGACCGGCAAGGGCCATCTGTCGGCCGGGCCCTATTTCGCGCCGCGCCCGGCTGCCTTCGCCTCGTCCTTCGAGGCCTCCGCCTATGCCTCGGTGCAAGTGATGGCGGACGTGCTTTCCGGCAATCCCGACGCCGGCCCGGCGGAATTCTCGAAAGCCTTCGCCGAACGCCGCTTCGCGACGCGGCTGGGGCCGATCGCCATCGATCCGAACACTCAGCATGCAACCTTGCCGGTGCTCATCGGGCGCATTGCCGACGGCTTCTTCGAGGTGGTGAGCCGCGAGGAAGAGGTGGCGCCCGATCCCTATCTGTCGCGCTACGATCCGGCCAAGGTCTTCGGCCGGCCGCGTCTCAGGGTGGTGTCGTGAGCCGCGCCGCGCGCATCCCCAATCTCGGCGGCGCCAAAGCCTTCGTGCTGCATCGTCCGCACACGACGGTGCAGGCGATCACCCGGCAATTGTCGGCGATCGGCCTCGAAGCGATCGAGTGCTGGCCGCAGTTGCCGGCGGAGGCACTGGCGGCGGATTTCGTCTTCTTCGACGCCGATCTCGGCTTCGACGAGCAGTTCCCGTGGAAGCCCGGCGAGGCGCCGATGCCGCTGGTGGCGCTGATCGGCTCGGAAGCGCCGGGCCGCATCGAATGGGCGCTGTCGCACAACGCCGATGCGCAATTGCTGAAACCGGTGGGCACCGCCGGCGTCTACAGCGCGCTGCTCATCGCCCGGCAGAGTTTCGAGGCGCGAAAACGGCTTGCCGGCGAGATCGCGTCGCTGCGCCAGCGGGTCGGCGAGCGCCAGACCATCGTGCGCGCGGTCGCCGCCCTGTCGAAAGGCGGCGACGACGACCGCGCCTACGCGCAGCTCAGGTCGCTGGCGATGAGCTGGCAGATCAGCGTCGAGGAAGCGGCGCGGCGCATCGTGGCGATGACGGAAGAAGAGGACGGCGATGACCAATCCCATCGCGCCTGACCTGCCGTCGGCCGGCCACATGCCGGCAAAGCCGCGCGCCGGCGTCTGGCGCCGGCTGGTCAAGCGGCTGCTGGCGCTGCTCGGGCTCCTCATCGTCGCTATCGTCGTCGCCGGCGCCATCCTCGCGCCATGGCTGACCGGCTACGATCCCAACGAGCAGATGTTCGACGGCCTGACGCTCGAAGGCTCGCCCCTGCCGCCGAACGCCAAGTTCTGGCTGGGCACCGACCTGCTCGGCCGCGACCTCTTGACCCGCATCCTGTTCGGCGCCCGCACCTCGCTGATCATCGGCATCGTCGCCAATGGCGTGGCGCTTCTGATCGGCACGCTGGTCGGCGTCACGGCAGGTTATTTCCGCGGCTGGATCGGCGGCGCGCTGATGCGCTTCACCGACCTGATGATGGCCTTCCCGGCGCTGCTTCTGGCCATCTGCCTGGCCGCGGTGTTCGAGCCGAGTCTCTGGATCGTCGCCATGGTGATCGCGCTGGTCAACTGGGTGCAGACCGCGCGCGTCATCTACACCGAAACCTCCTCGCTCTCCGAGCGCGAGTTCATCGATGCCGAGCGCACGATCGGGGCAAGCGCGCCGCGGATTCTCATCCGCCACATCCTGCCGCATCTCCTGCCGACCATCATCGTCTGGGGCACGCTCGGCATCTCGACCACGGTGCTGCTCGAAGCCACGCTCAGCTATCTCGGCATCGGCGTGCAGCCGCCGACGGCCTCCTGGGGCAACATCATCTTCGAGAACCAGACCTATTTCCAGGCGGCGCCCTGGCTGGTGTTCTTCCCCGGCGCCGCCATCCTGGCGCTGGCGCTGGCCTTCAACCTGATCGGCGACGCGCTGCGCGACATCCTCGACCCGACGCAGAGAGGGCGGGAATAATGGGAGGGCGGGAATAATGGGAGGCCGGTCATGATCGCCTATCTCGGCCGCCGGCTCATCCAGTCGCTGCTCATCCTGATCGGCGTCTCGCTGATCACCTTCGCGCTGCTCTATCTTTTGCCGGCCGACCCGGTGCGCCAGATTGCGGGCCGCAGCGCCACGCCCGAGACGGTGGAGAACATCCGCCGGCAGCTCGGCCTCGACCAGCCCTTCGTCGTCCAGTACTGGCATTATCTCACCAGGCTTATCGGCGGCGATCTCGGCCGCTCCTATATCCAGCGCTCGGAAGTCACCGAGCTGATCGTCTCGCGGCTGCCGGCGAGCCTGCTGCTGATGGTCGGCGCCATCCTGTGCGAGCTGGCGATCGGCCTCACCATGGGGCTCGTCGCCGCCGTCAGGCGCGGCACCGCCACCGACCAGACCTTGATGGTCGCCTCCTTCGTCGGCGTCTCGGCGCCGCAATTCGTCGTCGGCCTGCTTTTGCTCTACGTCTTCGCCGTCAGGCTCGGCTGGTTCCCGATCGGCGGTTACGGCTCCTGGCGCCACCTCGTGCTGCCCTCGCTGACCATGGGCATACTCGGCGCCGGCTGGTACGCGCGCATGATGCGCTCGTCGATGATCGACGTGCTGCGCCAGGACTATATGCGCACCGCCCGCGCCAAGGGCCTGGCGCGCGGCGCCATCCTGTTTCGCCATGCCCTGCCCAACGCCATCCTGCCGGTCGTGGCCATGATCGGCATCGACATCGGCGTCTTCATGGGCGGCATCGTCGTGGTCGAAAGCGTGTTCGGCTGGCCCGGCATCGGCCAGCTTGCCTGGCAGGCCATCCAGCGAGTCGACATCCCGATCATCATGGGCGTCACCCTGGTCTCGGCCTTCGCCATCGTGCTCGGCAACCTCTTGGCCGACATCATCGCGCCCTTCATCGACCCCAGAATCAAACTGAGGTGAGCATCAAACTGAGATGAGCATCAAATTGAGATGACAACGACAACAACCAGAGAAAGGGAACAGTGACATGAGACGATTTCTGGCATCCACCGTGGCGGCGTCGGCGCTCGCGCTGATGCTCGGCATGGCAAGCGCGCGCGCCGACGACGCGGTCGACCCCAACATCAAGCAGGGCGGCGCCATCACCATCACCTACAAGGACGACGTCGCCACGCTCGATCCGGCGATCGGCTATGACTGGCAGAACTGGTCGATGATCAAGAGCCTTTTCGACGGATTGATGGACTATGAGCCGGGCACCACCAAGCTCAAGCCCGACCTCGCCGAGAGCTACGAGATCTCGCCGGACGGCAAGACCTTCACCTTCAAGCTGCGCCACGGCGTGAAATTCCACAACGGTCGCGAGATGACCGCCGACGACGTCAAATACTCGCTCGACCGCGTCACCAATCCGAAGACGCAGAGCCCGGGCGCCGGCTTCTTCGGCTCGATCAAGGGCTATGACGATGTCGCCGCCGGCAAGGCCGACAGCCTCTCCGGCGTCACCGTGGTCGATCCCTACACGATCAAGTTCGAGCTTGTCCGGCCGGACGCCACCTTCCTGCATGTCATGGCGATCAACTTCTCGCATGTCGTGCCGAAGGAGGAGGTCGAGAAATACGGCGCCGACTTCGGCAAGCATCCGGTCGGCACCGGCGCCTTCAAGCTCGCCGAATGGACGCTCGGCCAGCGCATCGTCTTCGATCGCAATCCCGACTACTGGCACAAGGGCCTGCCGCATCTCGACAAGATCACCTTCGAGATCGGCCAGGAGCCGATCGTGGCGCTGCTGCGCCTGCAGAAGGGCGAGATCGACGTGCCCGGCGACGGCATCCCGCCGGCCAAGTTCCAGGAGGTGATGAGCGACCCGGAGCAGAAGGCGCGCGTCGTGGTGGGCGGGCAGCTGCACACCGGCTACATCACCATGAACACCACCATGGCGCCGTTCGACAACGTCAAGGTGCGCCAGGCCGTCAACATGGCGATCAACAAGGACCGCATCGTCCAGATGATCAACAACCGCGCGGTGCCGGCCAACCAGCCGCTGCCGCCCTCGATGCCCGGCTACGACAAGGCCTTCAAGGGCTACGCCTATGACGTCGCCAAGGCCAAGGCGCTGCTGGCCGAGGCCGGCCACCCGGATGGCTTCGAGACGCAGCTCTTCGCCATGAACACCGATCCCAATCCGCGCATCGCCCAGGCGATCCAGCAGGACCTGGCGGCAATCGGCATCAAGGCCAGCATCCAGTCGCTCGCCCAGGCCAATGTGATCGCCGCCGGCGGCGACAAGGCCGGCGCGCCGATGATCTGGTCGGGCGGCATGGCCTGGATCGCCGACTTCCCGGATCCCTCGAACTTCTACGGCCCGATCCTCGGCTGCGCCGGCGCCGTGCCCGGCGGCTGGAACTGGTCGTGGTATTGCAACAAGGATCTCGACGCCAAGGCGGCCGAGGCCGATTCCGTCGTCGACCCGGCCAAGTCCGCCGATCGCGAGAAGATGTGGAGCGCGATCTACGACAAGATCATGGAGGACGCGCCCTGGGCGCCGGTCTTCAACGAGCAGCGCTTCACGCTGAAGTCAGCCCGCATGGGCGGCGCCGACAATCTCTATGTCGACCCGGTCCATATCCCGATCAACTACGACAATGTGTATGTGAAAGATGTGCAGTAACTGCGACTACACCATCCACGGGCGCCATCACCATTTCGGCTGGGACAATTCCTTTGCCCCGGCCGAGCGGGTGGCGCCCGGCTCGACGATCGAGTTCCAGTGCCTGGATTCGTCCGGCGGTCAGCTCAAGGCGGACAGCACGGTCGCCGAAATCGCCAAGCTCGATTTCGGCCAGATCAACCCCGTGACCGGACCGATCTTCGTCGAGGGCGCCGAGCCGGGCGACGCGCTGAAGGTGACGATCGAGATGTTCAAACCGTCCGGCTTCGGCTGGACGGCGAACATCCCGGGCTTCGGCCTGCTCGCCGACGACTTCAAGGAACCGGCGCTCGCCATCTGGAAATACGACGCCGCCTCGCTCGAGCCGGCGCTGTTCGGCAAGAATGCACGTGTGCCGCTGAAGCCGTTCGCGGGCACGATCGGCAATGCGCCGGGCGAGAAAGGTCACCACTCGGTGGTGCCGCCGCGGCGTGTCGGCGGCAATCTCGACATCCGCGACCTTGCCGCCGGCACCACGCTTTATCTGCCGGTGGAAGTGGCGGGCGCGCTGTTCTCGGTCGGCGACACGCATGCCGCGCAGGGCGACGGCGAGGTGTGCGGCACGGCGATCGAAAGCCCGATGGAGGTCGTGCTCAAGCTCGACCTCGTGAAGGACGCGCGGCTGAAGACGCCGCGCTTCACCACGCCCGGCCCGGTGACGCGCCACCTCGACGCCAAGGGCTATGAAGTGACGACGGGCATCGGACCCGACCTGATGACCGGGGCCAGGGAGGCCGTCAGCCAGATGGTCGACTTGCTGTCCGCCCGCTACAAGCTCGACCCGGTCGACGCCTATATGCTGGTCTCGGTCTGCGGCGATCTCCGGATCAGCGAGATCGTCGACATGCCGAACTGGGTGGTGTCGTTCTACTTCCCGCGCTGCGTCTTCGAATGAGCGCAGGCGTGGTCGACGAACACGCTGACGCCGCCACAAAGGCGGTCGCGAGGCCGGTGCTCGAAATCACCGGCCTCTCCGTCGGCGTGCGCGGCGAGGATGGCGAGCGCGAGGTGGTGTCCGGCCTGTCGCTGTCGCTCAACCGCGGCGAGACGCTGTGCATCGCCGGCGAGTCCGGCTCCGGCAAGTCGATGACGGCGCTGGCGATCATGCGGCTCCTGCCGCAGCCCGCCGGCCGCATCGCCGCAGGCACGATCCGGCTCTTCGACAAGGACGGCAGTGCCGTCGAACTGACGGCGCTGGACGAGCGCCGCATGCGCGACATTCGCGGCGACCGCATCGCCATGATCTTCCAGGAGCCGATGACCTCGCTCAATCCGGTTCTGTCGATCGGCCGGCAGCTCACCGAATCGATCGAGGCGCATACCGGCCTCTCCCATGCCGAGGCGCAACGGCGCGCCGTCGAGGCGCTGAAGGCGGTTCGCATTTCCGAAGCCGAAAGCCGGCTGAAGCAGTTTCCGCATGAATTGTCGGGCGGCATGCGCCAGCGGGTGATGATCGCCATGGCGCTGGCGCTCGAGCCCGACGTGCTGATCGCCGACGAGCCGACGACGGCGCTGGACGTGACGGTTCAGGGCGAAGTGCTGGAGCTGTTGCGCGACCTGCAGCGCCAGCACGGCACCAGCGTCATCCTGATCACCCACGACATGGGCGTCGTCGCCGAAATGGCTGACCGCGTCATCGTCATGCGCAATGGCCGCATGGTCGAGGAGGGCGCCACCGCCGATATTTTCGCCAGGCCGCGGGCCGCCTACACGCAAGAGCTCCTCGCCGCCGTTCCGCGCATCGACTCGGGAGCAGGGCGCCGCGCTTCCGGCGAGCCGGACGAGATGGCCGGGAAGGACAAGGTGGCGGTTGTGAACGACCTCCATGTCCGCTTCGACCTGCATGGTGGTTTCTTCGGCCGCGTCACCCGGCGGGTGCACGCCGTCGAGGGCGTCTCCTTTTCGATCGCGCCGAACGAGACGCTGGCGCTGGTCGGCGAATCCGGCTGCGGCAAATCCACCACCGCCAAGGCTCTCGCCGGCCTCGTGCCCTATACGGGTGGCGTCACGATCGGCGGCCGCGAGCTCTCCGGGCTTGGCGGCGACGCGCGCAAGGCCGTGCGCCGCGACGTGCARATGGTGTTCCAGGATCCTTACGCCTCGCTCGACCCACGCATGCGCGTCGGCGACCTGGTGGCCGAGCCGCTGCTCATCCACGGCATCGGCACCCGGCAGGAACGCCAGAGCCAGGTGGCCGCCTTGTTCGAGCGGGTCGGCCTGTCCACAGCGCAGATGGAGCTCTATCCGCATGAATTCTCGGGCGGTCAGCGCCAGCGCATCTGCATCGCCCGCGCGCTGGCGCTCAGGCCGAAGCTGATCATCGCCGACGAGAGCGTGTCGGCGCTCGATGTCTCGGTGCAGGCGCGCGTGCTCGATCTTTTGAAGGAGCTGCAGCGCGAGTTCGGCGTCGCCTATCTCTTCATCTCGCATGACATGGCGGTGGTCGAGAACATCTCCGACCGTGTCGCCGTCATGTATCTCGGCCAGATCGTCGAGATCGGCAGCCGCGACCAGGTCTTTTCCAACCCCCGCCATCCCTACACGCGGCGGCTCATCGAGGCGGTGCCGGTTCCCGATCCGTCACGGCGCCGCACACGCTTTGCCCGTCTCGACCGCGAAATTCCAAGCGCGACCCGGCGGATCGGCGAAACCGTGCCGAAACTGCTGCTCAAGGATTTCGGCGGCGGACACCTCGCCGCGGTCGCGGATTGACAGGCATCCGGAGCGGCGATCTGTCCGTTTTGGGAACCGCGCGAATGGTGGTAAAGCTGACGCAGCCACTCACCTATTTAGGGATTCGAATGCCGGCCCTCACACGCCGCAAACTCCTGCAAGGCGCCGCGGCGGCCGGCGCGGCCGGTATCGGCCTCTCCTGCGCCGGCAAGTTTGCCGGCTGGGCGGCGCCGAAGCCCGAATCGCTGATTCTGAAGACCGCAAGCGTTCAGGCGCAACTGATGGAGGGCGCGCCGACGAAGAACGTGCTGACCTATGGTGACGCAGGCCCGCCGCCGGTCGTCAGGATGAGGAAGGGCGAGCCTTTCGCCGCCCGTTTGATCAACGGCATCGACGATCCGACGACCATCCACTGGCATGGCGTTCGCGTTCCCAACAAGATGGACGGCGTGCCGTTCATGGTGCAGCCCTATGTCTATCAGGGCGACCATTTCGACTATGCGTTCTCGCCGCCAGACGCCGGCACCTTCTGGTATCATCCCCATTGCAACACGCTGATCCAGATGGGTCACGGGCTGACCGGCGTGATCGTCGTCGAGAACCCGAACGATCCGGTCTTCGATGTCGAGATGGTCGTCAACCTGCGCGACTGGCGGCTCGGCGACGACGGTCAGTTCATCGAGCCGTTCAGGCCGCGCGACGCGGYCAGGGCCGGCACGTTCGGCACCGTGCGCACCGCCAATTGGCTCGACCAGCCGCAATTCGACGCGCCGGCGGGCGGGCTGGTGCGGCTTCGCGCCGCCATCACCGACGTCACCCGCATCTATGCCTTCCGTGTCGACGGCGCCGAGGCGAYGGTCATCGCGCTCGACGGCAACCCGGTGCCGCAGCGTTTTGCGCCGGACGCCTTGCAACTGGGACCCGGCCAGCGGCTGGAGCTTGCCATCCGCATGCCCGACGAGGAAGGCGCGATCGTCAGCCTGCGCGATGTCAGGGGCACCAAGCCGAAAATCCTGGCGACGCTGCGCTCGGTCGGCAAATCGCTGAAGCATGATCTGCGCGATCTCGGCCCGCTCGAAGCCAATCCGGTGGCGGAGGTCGATGTCGCCGCAGCCAAACACATTCCGCTGGCACTGAGCGCTACGGCGGAAAACGTCGCGGTCGACAGCATTTGCGGCTCGCTCGGCTACAGTTTCTGGGCGATCAACAAGGTGCCGTGGCCGGGCGACACGCCGGACCCGACCGCGCCGCTGGCCGAGCTGAAGCTCGGCCAGAGCTACAT
Organism: Mesorhizobium sp. LCM 4577; assembly: GCF_001854795.2. Taxonomy (NCBI): domain Bacteria; kingdom Pseudomonadati; phylum Pseudomonadota; class Alphaproteobacteria; order Hyphomicrobiales; family Phyllobacteriaceae; genus Mesorhizobium; species Mesorhizobium sp. LCM 4577. The sequence continues at coordinate 75,415 of NZ_MDDU01000008.1, forward strand.
CATCGATATGGAGAATCTAACCCCGCACGCGCACCCGATCCATCTGCACGGCATGAGCTTCAAGGTGCTGTCGTCATCGACCAGGGCAGTCCAGCCGCTCGTCTCCGACACCTATCTGATCCAGCCCGACGAGAAGGTGCAGCTCGGCTTCGTTGCCGACAACCCCGGCGACTGGCTGCTGCATTGCCACATCATCGAGCACCAGAAAACCGGCATGACGAGCTATCTGCGGGTGGTGTGAGCGCATCGGCGCGCTAGAGCAATTCCAGGAAAAGTGTGGGCGGTTTTCCGTCCGGAATTGCGTAAAAACAAAGAGATAGAGCGGTTCACCGTTTCCGTGAAATGGTGAACCGCGCTAACGCGCGGCATTCCGCGTCTATCTCGGGTTGACGCGTTTGGCCGATTGCCTAGGTAGGCAGGAGGGCGCTGGGGCGGCACGCAACTCCGACCGACGGCATGACATCCTTGCGTATTCGAAAACTTGCCTTCGTTGCTGCAGGCATCTCCATCCTGTCGTCCTGCGTCATCCCTGACGACACGTCGGGCATCGCCAAGGTCGACGCCACCACCGCCGCTGCCCGCAAGGAGATGGTCGGTCTCAGCGAGGCCGATGTCCGCATGTGCGCCGGCTTTCCGACCGCGACGGCCGATGTGGGATCATCCGGCCAGATTTGGACCTATCAACGCACCGTCCAACGCGGCAACCTCAATATCGCGGTGCCGACGATGGCCGTGGGCGCGATCCCCGCGGTTGGAGGGTCGGTCAACGTCGCTCCCGGCGGCTATTGCAACACGCAGATCCGCATGATCGGCGGTCGTGTCGCCGAGGTTGCCTATGCCGGTGACAACAATCTGCCGAACAGCATCGATGCGCTCTGCGTCAGCACGGGGGACGCCTGCGTGGCCTATGCGCGGCAACGCAATCACAAAGCGACGGCGGTTTCGAGGTGAGCGGGACCAGGCCGCTCCGAGGCTCAGCGACCTCCGGGGTGAATGGCGCCGGGCTCCTTTTCGGAGGCGTCGGGCGAAACGCGCCGGGCCCGGTCTCTGCTTGTTTCGGGCGGCGGGACATCCATCAGGTTTCTGACCTTGGCATTGTTGTGAGCCTGGATCACCGCGCGACCGAAATGAAGTAAAATCCCGAGCACTGACATAGGCACGTCCTCCATTGGATTGCTGATATGTCGGTGGCGGGCGCCGGACAGTGCTCTTGGTCTGTTTCACGGGGATGGCTCGGAAAACGGCTGATCGTTTCCAAACCCATGGGTTCTGGAAACATTTGCGCGCAAATGGCCTCGATCGCGATGGCCCTCGGCGAAAGAACTCCGGGGAGCAGTCCGAAATTCGTCCGGCGCGAAGCCCGTGCTTCGGCAGGATTCAGTCGGACGCCCGAAGCATGTATGTTTGACGATACTGATTCTTCCGATCGTTTTGGCTGGTCGATGTGAGAAAAATCGTCGCTGCACTCACCGTCGCTGTTGTTCTTGTCGTCGGGCTGCTCTTCCTTGTGCCCGCTCTTGTTTCAACCGACTGGGTTCGTGCCGAACTGAGCCGGCAACTGTCATCCGCGACCGGAATGACCATCCGGCTGGACGGACCTGTCAGGCTGTCGCTGCTGCCCAAGCTGGCGGTGGTCGCTGACGATATCTCGCTCTCGACCGGCGCGGGCGACATCGCGATATCCGCGCCGCGGTTCTCGACGTCGGTAACGCTGTCGTCGCTATGGTCGAAAAAGCTTGAGATCCAGTCCGTCGCGCTGGCGGATCCGACAATCGCGCTCAAGACTTCGGCGAACGCGGCGTCGCCTTCGGAGCCGAAGGATGTCCAGGCTGATCCGTTCGCGGCGATTGTCGATACGCTCGAGCGGCTGGCGATCAACCAGCTGACGATAACGAATGGCACCTTTACCTCGGGCGCGTCGGCCGGCGGCGCCACAGCGACGGCCATCGACGCCGATCTGAGGGTTCCGGATCTCGACAGGGAGGTCTCGTTTTCATTGGCCGGCACCAGCGGCGGCCGTCGCGTCGAAATGAGCGGCAGCCTTTCCGCCTTGAGGCCGATCCTGAAGCGGCAGCCGGCCCAGATCGCCGTCGAGGCGCGGCTGGACCCGGCGCCGGTTCCGAAGTTCTCTTCCTTGCAGGCAAGCGGCGAGATCCAGCTCAACGGCAACGGCAGTTACCAGATCAGGGGTGGAAAGTTCGAGATCGGCGACCAGGCCTTCCAGATGGACGCGCTCTTTCAGCCCGGCGCGCGGCATCGCTTCTTCGCCGACCTGGCGGCCAAGCGCGTCGATATCGATGCCTTGAGCGATATTGGCAAGGGTGGCTCCAGCGGCGGCAAACCGGCCGGTTCCGCGGAGCCCGACCTTGCCATGCTGTCCGCCTTCGACGCAGACATCAGCGTTGCGATCGATGAACTGGTCAGCGGCAAGATACGGGCTTCCGATGTCCAGCTCGCCGCGACGCTGCGCGACGGACATCTCGAGGCAAAGCTGGAGCATTTCGGCCTCGACGCGGGAAACCTCACCGCGAAAGCCTCGACGAATGTCGCCGAAACACCCCCGACCATACGCGGCAATATTGCGAGTTCGGGGCTGGATATCGGCTCGGTGGCGAAGCTGGCCGGACAGTCCGTGCCGTTGTCCGGCAAGCTCACCGCCGATATGGGGTTCGCGTTTCGCGGACTGACCGCGGACCGCATACTGAGCAGCGCAAATCTGCAGGGAACGGTCGGGATTCGAGAGGGCAAGCTTCCGCTTGCAGTGCTTGCCGATGCGCAGGACCGAACGCCCAACGACATCACCGGGCTCACTCTCGACGCGAAGGTTCGCGATATCGGCAAGCCTGTCGATTTGACGGGYAAGCTCGCCTGGCGGGGACAGGCCGTGACGTTCAAGTCCCAGGTCGCGCCTGCATCCTTTCTGGCCGGCGGCTCCGTTGCCGACGCGTCCGGGCCGATCAGCCTTTCGGTTTCCTCCAAATACCTCGAAGGCAGCATAAGCGGCACTGTCGGAGGTGGCGGCACGTTCAAGGGTCAGGCTTCAGTCACGTCACCCTCGGTCGACAAGCTGATGCAATGGCTGGGGCAGAGCGCTTCCCCCAGTCTGCAGGACTTTGCCTTCAAGGGCGCTGTCGACGCCGGCCCGAAGCAATTCTCCTTCCAGAAGGCCACCATCGCTTTGAATGGCGTCAAGGCGTCCGGGCAAGGCTCGGTGAAACTGGGGGAGCCCCTCACGATCCGGACGTCGCTCAATTTCGCGAAGCTTGATTTTGCTGCGCTCGCCGGCGGCGGCGGAGCGACGGCCACCGGCAAACAGAAACCGGGCGCGGCAACCGACGCGCCGATCGATCTCTCCTTCCTCAAGGGACTTGATGCCAAGGTGGATATCCAGGCCGACAAGCTCGGCTATGGAAAGGTCTTTGCCGGGCCGGTGGCGACCAGCCTGACGGTGGCGGATGGGAAGGCTCACCTCAGCGTGCCGCAAAGCCCCTTCTACGGCGGCACGATTGCCGCGGACATGACGGCCGACGGCTCCCACGACGCCGCTTCCCTGGACTTGAACACGGCGATCGCCGGCGCGGCCGCCGCGCCGTTGCTCCGTGATGCGGCTGATTTTGACCGCATCGAAGGCACGCTCAATGCGACGGTCGCGGTTTCAGGCGCGGGAAAGACCACGAAATCGCTTGCCCGTTCCCTCGGCGGCAAGGCGGCGGCAAAATTCAGCGACGGCGCCTTCCGCGGCATCGACATTGCGGAGGTCTACAACAACCTTGTCGGGCTGCTCGCCGGCGGCTTCAAGCAGGATCAGGCCAAGAAGACGACGTTCACCGAGCTCGGCGCCTCGTTCGCGATCGCGAACGGCGTCGCGCAGACGGCGGATATCAGCCTGCTGGGCCCGCTGGTGCGGATGGACGGCTCGGGCAGGATAGACCTCGCCGACCAGACGCTCGACATCCGCCTCAACCCTCGCGTCGTCGCTTCGCTTTCAGGCCAGGGAGGCGACGTCGCCGTGAACGGCATCGGAGTGCCGGTCGTGGTCCAGGGCCCGCTGTTCGCGCCCCGGGCCTATCCGGACCTGAGCGCATTGGCCCAGGATCCGCAGGGCGCGCTGGACATGTTAAGCAGATTTGGGCTGCCAACCGGAAAACTGAAGCTCGACAAGCTGATCCCGGRCCAAACGGGCTCGAACGGATCCGCTAAGGGAGCGGCGGATCTGATCGGCGATCTTCTGGGCAACGCCGCGCCGCGGCCCAAAGCGCCGCCTGCGGCTCCGGAACCCACCGTGGCGCCGGACACCGGCAATACCGAAAACGCGGCGCCGCCGCCGCTAAGTTCGAACGCCGGCGGCGAGGCGGAAGCCGAGACTGCCGCGCCGGCGGAGCAGCCCGCCCCGGTCGACGCGCAGGCGGCCCCTGCTTCGCCCGAAACGCCGAAGAAAGGCGAAATAGACACGCTTCTCGATCAGCTGGCCAACTAGCGTCATGGGGGTGATAGCAGGCTTCGGGCATGCCGGCTCGATACATCATCTAACGCTCATATGTGCGGCCGAAAATCAAAGTGATTTCGACCGCCGCAAATCGCCCCCAATCAGGACGTTCTTCCGACCTTGATCTGCACAGATTGGAGAGGCCGATGCAATTGTCTGTTCTTGCCCTTGCCGGGACCATGCTGGCGGCGATGCCGGTGGCCCAGGCGGCGCCGATGATCGGCGTGCCGGCCAGAAATAGCCTGGTGCGGGAGGCGCATGTCACATGCGCCTATCTGACCGAGGACGGCTACTGCGTGCGGCCGCACAAGAAGCACAAATACTGGAAGCGCCACCACTACTACCGGCCTGCCTACCGCACCTACGAGCCGCAGCCGCCGGACGAGTATTATTGGCGCTATCAGCGCCCACGGCCGATTATCCGGGTCGTTCCAGACTACCCGCCACGGGACGAAGACAATTGGGATGATTGGGACGATTGAGGTGTCCCGAGGCCGGAAGCCCTTTGCTGGCCAAGGCCTGCTTGCACGCCTCTTGGCCGACGGTGGCCGGCATTCGGCGCCCAGGCAGTGCCTTTGCCGGCCCATCCACGAAGAGCGGGGAGCTGCGCGCCTTCTACCGCTTCAGCGCGATGCTCATTCCGCTGAGATCGGCGTTGACCTGCAGGCCGACCTGCCGGCCGGTTAGCTCGAGCTGGGCGCCCTTGTCATTGGTCATGACGATCACCTGTGCGCCTCTGCCCAGCGCGCCGCCGCCGCCGGCAGCGCCATAGACGCCCGTCACATCGCTGGCGCGGCGGATGTGGCGCACCCTGCCCTGGAAATAGGTCTTGGACGCGCCGAAGGCGAAGCCGCCCGAGACGCCGCCAACCGAGATCGGATAGCGTTTGCCGTGGAAGGTCAGCGTGCCCTCGCCGCCGGAGCCGCCGATGAAGAAGGCTGCCTTGTAGACCGAAAAGCGGATCGTGCCGCTGTCGGCATGCGCGGCGCTGGCCATGYTCACGCCTGCGGCGGCGATTGCCGCGACCGCGACGGAACGGAACCTGGACGAAATCTGCAGCATGATGGTGACCTCCTCGAGCATCGCCGCTTACCCAGCCGGCCGGGGCATATCAGCTTCAAAACTATAGCTGAACCGTCTTGCCCCGCCATTGGTTCCAAGGGCGAGGGCCGAAATCCGGCGGTCACAAAATGGCGAGCGGGGAAGGCAAAGCGATGTCAAGCATATGCTTGTGCTGGCTGGTGGAGCTGAGGGGGATCGAACCCCTGACCTCATCATTGCGAACGATGCGCTCTCCCAGCTGAGCTACAGCCCCGTTCCAGCGGATGGGCTTGTATCGGTCGCGGCCGTTTCATGTCAAGGTGAAAGACCGGGCCGGCCACAAGCACTGGTCGGGCGGGCCTCGCCCACTCGCCAAGCCCGCGGGCCCTGCCCGCACGCCAAGCCCGCGGGCCTTGCCCGCACGCCAAGCAATGGCTACATGTCGGCGACAATTTGGAGACCGGCATGATCGCCCTTATTCAGACCATCGTCATGGCGCTTGATATCTACTGGTGGATCATCATCGCCTCGGCGATCTTTTCCTGGCTCTATGCCTTCAATGTCGTCAACTCGCGCAACCAGTTCGTCAGCTCCGTCGGCAACATGCTCTATCGGCTGACCGAGCCCGCCTTGCGTCCGATTCGCCGCTTCATGCCCGATCTCGGCGGCATCGACATTTCGCCGATCATCCTGCTTCTGATCATCTTCTTCATCCGGCAATTCCTGGTCACCACCGTCTGGTCCTGGGTGGTGGCCGGCGGCTGATGAGCTCGCCGTTTCGGCAGCGCGACAACGGCATCGACCTCTTCGTGCGGCTGACGCCGAAAGCCGCGCTCGACCGGATCGATGGTATCGAGACCGCCGCCGACGGACGCAGCCATCTCAAGGCGCGAGTGCGCGCCGTGCCGGAAAACGGGGCGGCCAACGCGGCGCTGGAGCGGATGATGGCCAAGGCACTTGGCGTGCCGGGGTCGGCGGTTTCGGTGATTGCCGGAGGGACGGCGCGGCTGAAGACGCTGCGGGTGGTGGGGGATGCGGCTGAGTTAGCGAAAAGCGTCGAGGCTATGATCGGGTAATCCAAAATTCGAGACGCAGGCGGGACAGCGCCCCCCTCTGTCCTGCCGGACATCTCCCCCACAAGGGTGGAGATTGGCAGCTCGGGCGCCGGCACTCATCCTTCAACGGTCGTGATTGGCGAAAGCCGGCGTGACATCGATCTCCCCCCTTGTGGGGGAGATGGCCGGTAGGCCAGAGGGGGGCGCGAAGGATCGCCAACCTCGACGGCGCAAGCCGCTGCAATCACTCAATCGCCCAGCGGCAGCTTCGGATCGTCGACCTTCAGCGTGTTCACGCTCTGCTTGATGCGGCGCAGATTCTCCAGCACCTTCGGCCCGCGCGATTCCGCCACCGTGGTGGCGATCATGTCGACGATGGCCAAAAGCGCGTAGCGCGACGAGGTCGGCTTGTAGATGTTGCCGTCCTCGACGGGCTGCAAAAAGATCACCGTGTCGGCAACCTTGGCAAGGGCCGAATCCGGCGCGGTGATGGCGACGGTGGCGGCGCCATATTGCTGCGCGACCTCGACCGCCTCGATCACCGAGCGCGCATAACCCGAGACGGAGAAGGCAAGCAGCGTCGTCTCCGGCGTCGCGACGGCGGCATACATGCGCTGCAGCTGCCCGTCGGTCTGGGCAAGCGCCGAGAGACCCAGCCGGAACAGCCGGTTCTGCATCTCGGTCGCCATCATCGAGGAGATGCCGCCGGAACCGAGGCAGAGCACATTGCCGGAAGCGGCGATGCGCGCAGCGACATCCATCAGCGTCGTCATGTCGAGGTTTTCGCTGGCGCGCTGGATGGCGGCGATCGCCGCTTCGGTGATGGCGGAAGCGATGCGCTGCTCGCGCGCGTCTCGGCTGAGCGGCTCGGGCGACAGATACTGGCCGCCGATGGCGATCGCCTGGGCGAGGTAGAACTTGAAGTCGCGAAGGCCCTCGCAGCCGAGATTGCGGCAGAAGCGGGTGACGGTCGGCTCGCTGACGCCGACACGCGCGGCGATCTCCGAGATCGCCGCCTTGGAGGCGAAATCGAGATCGGAAAGGACGAGCCCGGCCAGCCGACGGTCCGATTTGGTGCCGTCCTGCGACATCAGTTGCAGGCGGGTGATGATGTCGGCCGGGCTCTTCATCGTCATCTCACAGCGGCAGGCCGGTCGCCTTGTCGAAGAGATGGATGTGGCGCGGATCGACGCTCACCGGCAGCCGGTCGCCCGGCTTCACCTGCAGCCGGTCGCGGAACACCGCGCGCACCGTGTCGCCGCCGACCGAGCCATAGACATGCGTTTCCGAGCCAGTCGGCTCGACGACATCGACCTTGATGGCGAGGGTGTCCTCGCCCGCGCCAACGATGAAATGCTCGGGCCGGATGCCGGCTTCGATCGTGTCGGCGCGGGAGGCATCCTTGCCGTCGAGCGCCAGCCGGCCGCCGCCCGCAGTCTCGAACCAGGATTTGCCGTTTGTGGTCTTCAACGCGCCGGACACAAAACTCATCGACGGCGAGCCGATGAAGCCGGCGACGAATTTGTTGGCCGGCCGGTCGTAGAGCTCCAGCGGCTGCCCGACCTGCTGGATGCGGCCGCGATCCATCACTACGATGCGGTCGGCCATGGTCATCGCCTCGATCTGGTCATGGGTGACATAGACGATGGTCGATTTCAGCCGCTGATGCAGCGCCTTGATCTCGGTGCGCATCTGCACGCGCAATTGCGCGTCGAGATTGGAAAGCGGCTCGTCGAACAGGAACACCGAAGGCTCGCGCACGATGGCGCGGCCCATGGCGACGCGCTGGCGCTGGCCGCCCGACAGCTGCCGCGGATAACGGTCGAGATAGGAGAAGAGGTTGAGCACGCCCGACGCCTTCTTCACCTTGTCGTCGATCGCGGCGCGGTTCTCGCCGCGGATCTTCGGGCCGAAGCCGATGTTCTCCGACGCCCTCAGATGCGGGAACAGCGCATAGGACTGGAACACCATGGCGATGTTGCGCTTCTGCGGCGGCAGGTCGTTGGCGCGCGTACCGCCGATGACGAGATCGCCGGAGGTGATCGTCTCCAGACCGGCCAGCATGCGCAAAAGCGTGGACTTGCCACAGCCCGAAGGGCCGACCAGCACCACGAACTCGCCGGTTTTGATGTCGAGGTTTATGTCCTCGAGGATTTTGTGCTGGCCGAAGGATTTCGACAGGTTGCGGAACTGGACGTCGGTCATGGTCACGCTCCCAATATGTCGTCGATGAAAGGCAGGTAGCCGGCCGTCAGGCCGGCGTCCACCGGCACCACCGCGCCAGTTATGCCGGAAGCCCGGTCGGAGGCAAGGAAGGCTATTGCCTCGGCCACTTCGGAAGCATTGACGATGCGGCCGAGCGGATAGAGCCGCTTCAGCCGGCCGAGGATTTCCGGATCCTTGGCCAGGCGATGATCCCAGGCGGCGGTGCGGATCGACCCTGGGCACACGACATTGGCGCGCAGCCCGCTGCGGCCGAGCTCGACGGCGACCGACTTGGCATAGGCGTTGATGCCGGCCTTGGCGGCGGCATAGGCGGGGTTGCCGAAATGCGCGATGGCGTTGACCGAGGAGATGAAGACGACGCTGCCCGAGCCGCGTTTGGACATCGCCTTGATCAGCGGATCGGCGAACGTCATGACGCCGGTCAGATTGAGGTCGAGCTCCTGCTCTATTCTGTCCGCCGTCAGCGCATCGATCGTTTCGGCGCGCGTCCAGCCGGCATTGTTGATCAGGATGTCGGGAACGCCGTCTTTGTCGAGCAGCGCGGGGATCGCCGCTTCGATCGAGGCCCGATCGAGCAGGTTGAAGACGTGGCGCGAGGCGATATGCGGGCTGGCCAGCGCCTCCATCGACTGGTCGCAGCCGACGATGCGCGCGCCGCGCCCGGCCATGAGCTCCACGATCGCCGAGCCGAGGCCGCCGCCGGCGCCGGTGACGACAATTGTCTTGCCTTCGAACTCGGCTTTCGAACCCACCTTGCCCGCTCCTCCATCCCTCATTTTAAGCCGGCAGGCTAGCCAAGCAAATGTAATTAAGCAACATGATAATCCGCTTGCATGGCGTGAAATGATGGATAATGTAGGAAAGTCACATAAATCCTGCGTCCATAAGGGCCAGGCGCCAATGCGCATCAATGGGAGAGATCAGATGAGCCTTGCGAAATGGACTGTCGGCCTGTTGGCCGGAATGAGCATGCTGGCTTTGGCCGCGCCGGCCGATGCCGGCGAGGTGCGCGTCACCGTCGCCGAATACAGCGCCAAGACCGGCCCTTATTTCGAGGAAGTGAAGAAGGAATTCGAGGCGGCCAATCCCGGCATCACCATCAAGTATGAAGTGGTGCCGTGGGATGTGCTCCTGCAGAAGCTCACCACCGACATCACCGCCGGGACCAATGCAGACCTCTCGATCATCGGCACGCGCTGGCTGATCGATTTCGTCCAGCAGGATGTCGCCGAGCCGCTCGACAGCTACATCAAGCCTGAATTCAAGGACCGCTTCATCGACACTTTCCTGTCGCCCTCGATCATGGACGGCCACACTTACGGCCTGCCGATCGCGGCTTCCGCGCGCGCCATGTATTACAACAAGGAGCTGTTCGAGAAGGCCGGCATCGCCAAGCCGCCGGCGACCTGGACCGAGCTGCAGGAAGACGCCCGCAAGATCAAGGCGATCGGCGCCTTCGGCTTCGGCCTGCAGGGCAAGGAGATCGAGACCGACGTCTATTACTACTATGCGATGTGGTCGCAGGGCACCGAGATCCTCAACAAGGACGGCACCTCCGGCCTGAGCACGCCGGGCGCGCTTGAAGCCGCCAAGCTCTACAAGTCGATGATCGATGAAGGCCTGACGGAACCGGGCGTCACCTCCAACAACCGCGAGGACGTGCAGAACCTGTTCAAGCAGGGCAAGGTCGGCATGATGATCACCGCGCCCTTCCTGTCCAACCAGATCAAGGAAGAAGCGCCGAACCTGAAATACGGCGTCGCCGCCATCCCCGCCGGCCCGACCGGCGCGCGCGGCACCTATGGCGTCACCGATTCGATCATCATGTTCAAGAACTCCAAGAACAAGGACGAGGCCTGGAAGCTGCTCGACTTCCTGTTCACCAAGGAGCAGCGCGCCAAGTTCACGCAGGGCGAAGGCTTCCTGCCGGTGAACAAGGAAGAGGCGAAGATGGATTACTACGTCAACAACGCCGACCTCGCCGCCTTTACAGCGCTTCTGCCCGACGCCCGCTTCGCGCCGGTCATCCCGGGTTGGGAAGAGATCGCCCAGATCACGTCGGATGCCATGCAGAAGATCTATCTCGGCAGCGCCAAGCCGGAAGACGCCTTGAAGGAGGCCGCCGATAAGGCGAACGCCGTGCTCAAGAAGAAATAAGGGCGTATCTCCCTGCGCCCGTGGCGCGCCCCTACCCCCGCAGGGCGCGCCACATCCTTGCAGACTCATTCCTCTCCCCCCGGAGGGCGGAGAGGTGGCTTGGCGAAGCCGAGACGGAGTGGGGGAACCACCTGGCAACCGCCGCGAACGGACTTAGGAATCGCGCTCGGAGCAAGCATCGCCTCGCCTGAGCGCAAAGGTCGACCCCCACTCCGTCGAGCTTCGCTCGACACCTCCCCCCGATCGACGGGGGAGAGGCGGGATTAAGTCAGTCTGTTAAGCTCAATTTCCACCCGCAACGCAGTACAAACTTCCACCACGCGGTACAAATCAGCCGATGCAAAATCGTTTCCTGCCCTATCTGCTGACGCTCCCCAGCCTGCTCCTCGCGGCGGTGGTGATCTTCTGGCCGGTCTGGGACCTGGTCCAGATATCGACGCATGATGTGAATCGCTTTGGCCAGTTGCGCGAATTCAGCGGGATGGCCAATTTCTTGGCGCTCGCCGCCGATCCGGATTTCGTCGCCGCCCTCTGGCGTACCGGGCTTTGGACCGTGCTGGTCGTCGGCGGGGCTCTGTTGCTGTCGATCCCGGTGGCGATGATCCTCAACATGGATTTCCATGGACGCGGCCTCGCCCGCGTCATCATCATGCTGCCCTGGGCGGTTTCGCTGACCATGACCGCGGTGGTCTGGCGCTGGGCGCTCAACGGCGAAAGCGGCATGCTGAATTCGGCGCTGATGAAGCTCGGCCTGATCAGCCAGAACATCCAGTGGCTCGCGAGCGCCGAGACCGCCTTCCCGATGCAGGTGCTGATCGGCATATTGGTGACGGTGCCCTTCACCACCACGATCTTCCTCGGCGGCCTGTCCTCGATCCCCGACGATCTCTATGAGGCGGCCGCGCTCGAGGGCGCGACGCCGTTGCAGCAGTTCCGCGAGATTACCTTTCCGCTTCTGAAGCCGTTCATCAACATCGCCATCGTGCTCAACACCATCTATGTCTTCAACTCCTTCCCGATCATCTGGGTAATGACGCAAGGCGGGCCGGCGAACTCCACCGACATTCTGGTCACGCATCTCTACAAGCTGGCCTTTCGCATCGGCAAACTGGGCGAGGCCTCCGCCGTGTCGCTGGTGATGTTCGCGATCCTGCTCGTCTTCACCATGATCTATGTGCGGCTGGCCATGCGGGAGCAGCGCGCATGACGCCGAAACTGAAACGCACCATCATCGCCTGGCTGCTGCTGGCCCCGTTGATCGTCGTGACGATCTTCCCCTTCGCCGTGATGTTCCTCACCGCCGTCAAGCCGCGCACCGAGGTGCTCACGCCCACCTGGTGGCCGAGCGAATTCCGCTGGTCGAATTTCGCCGACATGTGGGTGGCGACCGGCTTCGGCCAGGCGCTGCTCAACTCGCTCTACGTCTCGGCCTTGGCGACGGTCGGCGCGATTCTGATCTCGGTGCCGGCGGCCTACGCGATGTCGCGCTTCCGCTTTTCCGGCTATGGCGCGTTCCGCCAGTTCCTTCTGATCTCGCAGATGATCTCACCGATCGTGCTGGTGCTTGGCCTGTTCAGGCTGATGGCTGCCTGGGGCCTGGTCGAATCGACCACTGCGCTCGGCTTCATCTACATGGCCTTCAACGTCGCCTTCACGGTGTGGATGCTGCAGAGCTATTTCGACACCATCCCGCGCGACCTCGAGGAGGCGGCCTGGATGGAAGGCGCCGGCCGCTGGCTGACGCTGCGCAAGGTCTTCCTGCCGCTCTGCCTGCCGGCGATCGCCGTGACGGCGATCTTCACCTTCATCAACGCCTGGAACGAGTTCGTGGTGGCGCTCACCATGCTGCGCAGCCAGGAAAGCTATACGCTGCCGATCCAGGTTTTCTCGCTGGTCGCCGGCCGCTATACGATCGAATGGCACCACGTCATGGCGGCCACGCTCCTGGCGACGCTGCCGGTGGCGATCCTCTTCATCTGGCTGCAGCGCTACCTCGTCCGGGGCCTCGCGCTCGGGGCGGTCAAATAGCATCCACCTGGGAAAAGTTCATGCGCATCTTCACCGCCTCGCTGGCGACGGAAACCAACACCTTCTCGCCGGTCCCGACCGACCGGGCCTCGTTCGAGATGGCGTTTTACGCCGCCCCGGGAAAACATCCGGAGACGCCGACGCTGTGCTCCTCGCCGATCGTGGCGTTGCGCAAGCGCGCCGCGAAGGAAGGACTGACGGTCATCGAAGGCACCGCCACCTGGGCCGAGCCCGGCGGGCTGGTGCAGCGGCAAACCTATGAGGTGCTGCGCAACGAGATCCTCGACCAGCTCAAGGCTGCGCTGCCGGTCGATGYCGTCATCCTTGGCTTGCATGGCGCCATGGTGGCGCAGGGCTATGACGATTGCGAGGGCGATCTCTTGGAGCGCGTGCGCGCCATCGTCGGCCCGAAAGTGGTGATCGCCTCGGAATTCGATCCGCACAGCCATCTGACGCCGAAGCGCGTCGCGGCTTGCGATATCATGGCCTATTTCCTCGAATTCCCGCACACCGATTTCTACGAGCGCGGCGAGCATGTCGTCGAGCTCGGCCTTGCCGCGGCGCGCGGCGAGATCAAGCCGGTGATCTCGACCTTCGACTGCCGCATGATCCAGGTGCTGCCGACCAGCCGCGAGCCGATGCGCTCCTTCGTCGACAGGATCAAGGCGCTGCACGGCAAGGACGGCGTGCTGTCGGTCTCGGTCATCCACGGCTTCATGGCCGCCGATGTACCGGAGATGGGCACGCGCATCCTGGTCGTCACCGACAACGAMAAGGCAAAGGGCGATGCGCTGGCGGAAAAGCTCGGGCGAGAGCTCTATGCGCTGCGCGAACAGACGGCGATGACGATGCTTTCCGCCCAGGCGGGCATCGATCAGGCGCTTGGCGTCCGCGCGACGCGCCAGGACAAGCCGGTGGTGATCGCCGACATCTGGGACAATCCCGGCGGCGGCGTGCCGGGCGACGGCACCATCGTGCTGCGCGAGCTCTTGGCGCGCGGCGTGACCAAGGTGGGCGTGGCGACGATCTGGGACCCGATCGCGGTGACCTTCTGCCACGCGGCCGGCGAAGGCGCGGTCATAGACCTGCGCTTCGGCGGCAAGGCCGGCCCTCAGGCCGGCGAGCCGATCGACGCCCGCGTCACGGTGCTGAAGACGACCAACGAGGGTTGGCAAAGTTTYGGCCCGAGTCGGGTGACATTGGGGCCATCGGCGGTGGTGCGCATCGAGGGTACCGAGGTCGACGTCATATTGAACACCAACCGCACCCAGACCTTCGAGCCGGATGTCTTCTCCAACATCGGCATCGATCCGCTGGCGAAGGACGTCCTGCTGATCAAGTCGACCAACCATTTCTACGCCGGCTTCGCGCCGATCGCCGCCGAGATCATCTATGTCGCGGCGCCGAGCTCTTACCCCAGCAATCCGGCGAAGACGGATTACAGGAAGCTCAACCGGGCGATATGGCCGCGGGTGGCGGATCCGTGGAAACAGCCAATCTCCCCCCTTGTGGGGGAGATGCCCGGCAGGGCAGAGGGGGGCGCGAAGGATCGCGACCTCGCTTAGCTTGGGTAACAAGACCCCAAGCGGAATGTCGGCGGCCACTATGATGGACTGCAACGTCGGCGGGACAGCGCCCCCCTCTGGCCTGCCGGCCATCTCCCCCACAAGGGGGGAGATTAGCCAATCACACCAACCCCCGCTTCACCATCATCGCCTCGGGCGAAGGCATTTTCCCCCGGAAAGCCGTATAAAGCTCTTCCGGATCCTTCGACCCGCCCGCGGCATAGATGTTCTTCCTGAGCCGCTCGGCCAATTCGGGATTGAAGGCGTCGCCCGTCTCCTCGAAAGCCGAGAAGGCGTCGGCGTCGAGCACTTCCGACCACATGTAGGAATAATAGCCGGCTGAATATCCGTCGCCGGCGAAGACGTGGCCGAAATGCGGGGTGCGATGCCGCATCGCGATCGTGTCGGGCATATGCAGCTTTTCGAGCGTTTCGGCCTCGTAGCGAAGCGGCTCGGCCGGCGCGTCCGGCCGCGCGTGATAGGCCATGTCGATCAGCGCCGAGGCGGTGAACTCGACCGTGGCGAAGCCGGCGCCGAAGGTGCGGGCGGCGAGCATCTTGTCGAGCAGGTCCTTCGGCATCGGCTTGCCGGTCTTGACGTGCAGTGCATGCTTTTCCAGCACCGCCGGCACCGTCAGCCAATGCTCGTAGAGCTGCGAGGGCAACTCGACGAAGTCGCGGCTGACCGAGGTGCCCGAAACCGACGGCCAGGTCACGTCGGTCAGCATGCCGTGCAGCGCATGGCYGAACTCGTGGAACAACGTCTTCGCCTCGTCGACGGAAAGAAGCGCTGCTTCGCCGGCCGGCGGCTTGGCGAAGTTCATGACATTGTAGATCACCGGCTTGGCACCATGGCCGAGCTTGTAGCCCGATTGCAGCGCGCTCATCCAGGCGCCCGAGCGCTTGGAGGGCCGAGCGAAATAGTCGGCCAGGAACAGGCCGCGCTCGCTGCCGTTGGCATTCTTCACCACGAAGACGCGAGCGTCGGGATGCCAAACCGTGATGCCCTTCTTCTCCCCGAAACTGATGCCGAACAGGCGTGTCGCCACATCGAAGCAGGCTTCGATGACGCGCTCGAGCTGCAGATATGGCTTCAGCTCCGCCTCGTCGAAGGCGAATTTCTCGGCGCGCAGTTTTTCCTGATAAAAGCGCCAGTCCCAGGCCGCGAATTTCTCGTTGCTGCCGGCTTCCGCCGCAAGCCGCTCCAGTTCCTTCTGGTCGGCGGCCGCCTTTTCCAGGGCTTTCTCCCAGACCGGATCGAGCAGCTCGTGCACGGCCTCCGGCGTCTTCGCCATCGTGTCGTCGAGCTTCAGCGCCGCGAAGGAGCCATAGCCCAGAAGCTTCGCCTTCTCGGCGCGCAGCTTCAGCATGTCGCGCACGACATCGGTGTTGTCGGAGGCGCCGCCGTTCTGGCCGCGCATGATGAAGGCTTTGAACGCGATCTCGCGCAGGTCGCGGCGCTCCGAGAAGGTCGAGAACGGCTCGTAGATCGAGCGCGACAGCGTCACCGCATAGCGACCTTTCTGGCCGCGCATCTCGGCCGCTTCGGCCATGGCGCTCTTCAAGAAGTCGGGCAGGCCGGCAAGATCGGCTTCGTCGAGGAACAGCGCCCAGTCGCGCTCGTCGGCAAGCACATTCTGGCCGAACTTGGTGCCGAGCGAGGAGAGCTCCTCGTTGATTGCGGCGAGCCGCTTCTTGCCGTCGGCGTCGAGCTTGGCGCCAGACCGGACAAAGCCCTTCCAGGTCTTTTCCAGGACGCGCAGCGTCTCGGGATCGAGCTTCAGGCTATCGCGCCGCTGGTAGAGATCATCGATGCGGGCAAACAGTTTCTCGTTCATCGAGATCGCCGAGAAATGCCTGGACATCTTCGGCGAAACCTCGCGCTCCATCGCCTGGATCGTGTCGTTGGTGTGGGCGCCGGCGCGGCACCAGAAGATCGAGGAGACATGGTCGAGCGGCTCGCCGGCAAGCTCGAGCGCGGCAAGCGTGTTCTCGATGGTCGGCGCCTCGCTATTGCCAGCGATCGCGTCGATCTCCGCCTGATGCGCCGCAAGCGCGGCGTCGAAGACCGGGCCGAAATCATCGTCGCCGATGCGCGAGAAATCCGGCAGGCCGAGCGGACCTTGCCAAAGGGTCAGCGGATGGGCGGCGAGGTCGACGGCTTTTGACATGAGCGGATCCAACTGGGGAGTTCGGTGAATGGAGAGCGGGCGGGCAATCCCGGATGTAGGGCGATGCCACAGATCGCGCAACTCGGGTCGCCCCCCCGAATACGTTTCAGTAGCCGCTGCAGTCCTGTGCCACCGCCGTCTGGGTGCTGGCGACGATGCGGCCGCCGGCGACGGTGAAGGTCTCGCGCATCAGCGTGTCATTGCTGGGAAAATCATAGCAGGCGAGCACCGTGGTCCGGCCGTTCTCGCTCTTTTCGATGCGATGGCGGATCGCCGCGCCCGCGACCGCGCCCTGCCATTCGTCGATCGAGGCGATGAAATCCTCTTTGGACTGGACGACGCCGATGTCGTCGAGCTTCATGCGCACGTCGTCGGCAAGCAGGTCGGACAATTCGGTGCGGTCGGCGACCAGCAGCGCCGAGTACCAGCGGTCGATGATGGCGCCGTCGTCGGCGCTGGCGCGGGCGAGCGAAGACAGGAGCAGCCCCGCCGCAAGAAATATCCGCCACCAGCTCTGCCGCATCACGTCCCCCTTACAGCTCGGGCCGCTCGAAATCGCCGGTTTCCTTGTTCATCACCCACAGCTCCCCGGTCGAGATGTCGAACCACGCGCCGTAAAGCGAGAGCTTGCCCTTGCCCTCGAGGATCGAAACGCAGGGAAAGGTCCTGAGATTGGCGATTGAGTAGCGGACGGAAATACGCTCCAGCGCCGTCTGGCGCTCGGTTGTCGTCATCATCGTGCTTGAGGCGACCGTTTCGGCGGCCGGCGCGATCAGGCTCATCCATTTGCCGATGAAATCGCCGGGCGACAGCGGCGCCGAATTGGTGTCGAGCGCGGCGCGGATGCCACCGCAGCGGCCGTGGCCCATCACCACGATGTTCTTCACCTTCAAGCTCTGCACGGCGAATTCGAGCGCGGCCGAGGTCGAGTGATACTCGCCATCCGGCTCGTAGGGCGGCACCAGATTGGCGACATTGCGCAGCACGAAGAGCTCGCCGGGGCCGGCATCGAAGATCGCTTCCGGCGCCGAGCGCGAATCGCAGCAGGCGACGATCATCGTCTCGGGCGCCTGGCCGTCGCGCGCCAACGAGCGATAGCGGTCGCTTTCCGTCGGATAGCGGCCACTCATGAAGTTGCGGTAGCCGGCGAGGAGGTGCTCGGGGAGATGAGGCATGGGCGGCTAGAGCCTTTCCGGGGTTTGGAGGCGGCAGCTCGTTGCGATCGAAAAAGCCTCTAGCGGCAAATGCAGGTCGTGGGCAATGCCGAATTGCGGATGGCAGCGTCGCAATCGCATGCGGCCAAAAGCAGCGAGCCGATTTTGCCTCAAGCCCAGATGGCGACCGGGATGCCGAAACGGTCCACCAGTGGCGGATCGGGCGAAGGCCGCGCCTCGCCGCCGGCGATACGCCCGGCAACCAGCATCATCGCCGCCGCGTCGAGGAAATCGTCGTTCGCAGCACCCCGTGGCGGCGCCCGGTCGAGGAAGCGCTTCTCGTAGCCATGCCGGCAAAGCAGCGCCTTGCGCTCCTCCATGCCGGCCGGGTTGACCGCGCCCTTGATCTTCTTCGGCAGCGCCATCGCCGCGCCGCCGTTCAGCCGGCAGAACGCCACTTCCGGGTGCGATTCGAAGACACGGCCGCGCAAATCCGGCTTTGCGATCAGCAAAGCGTCGATCTCGCGGATTTTCGAAAAGATGCCGAAGGCCTGGATGGAAACACCGCGCGGCGGGTCGGAGGTCCTCATCGCCACCGCGCTTGCCCGCCGGTGCGCGRCATACCAGGCCTCGACGGTGGTGAAGTCGCTGGTGTCGGCATAAAGCGCAGCGCGCGAGGGGATGGCAAAGACGCTGGATTGCCTTGCCCCGAGCAGCGGCCGCACCAGCGCTTCCGGTCCGCGCCCGCCCTTGCCCGAAAAATCCGGCAGGYCGATCGGCATGTCGACGGCGATGGTGGCATCGGGCAGCGCGTCGAGCAGCGCCTGGAAGCTCGGAAAGACCGAGACCGATGGCGCGGCGTCCGCTTCGCGATGGACGGCGATCCAGCCGGCCTTGCAGCCGTCGACGCCGGCCAACGGATGGCCGGCCGGCTTCACGCCCGCTTGTCCCGCCCAGGATGGAGCAGATGGCGCAGCTGCACCATGGCCATCGGATGCGCCAGGCTCTGCGCGTCGGTTTCGAGCTGCAGCTCGTCGCCGCCGCGCTTGGCTGTGCGGGCGAGGATCTCGTAGACGGCCGCGGTCGTCGATTGCAGCGCCTTGACCGGCGCCTGGCCGGAGAGAACGCGCGCCAGATAGACGGCGGCCGTCAGGTCGCCAAGCCCGTTCGGCGGCTTCTCAATCACGCGGTGCTCGGCAAGCAACGCCTGGCTGCCGTCGAGCAGGAAATTGCCGGTGCCGCCCGCCATCATCGCCGGCGCCGAGGTCACCAGCATGGTCGAAGGCCCGGCATGAAGCGCGGCGGCGGTCACCGCCTTGATGTCGGGCAGCGGCGCGCCCGCCATCCATGCCAGCTCATAGCGGTTCGGCGTCGCGATATCCGCGATCGGCATCAATTTGTCGCGCATCGCGGCGGCCGTCGGCTCGGGCACGTAGAGCCCGCCGGAATCGCCCATCACCGGATCGCAGATGTAAAGCGCGTTCGGCGTCCTTTCCTTGACGGCGGCGACCAGCGAAGCGACCGCCTCGGCCTGGCCCGCCTCGCCGAGATAGCCCGACAGCACGGCCCGCACCTCGCCCAGCCAGGGCGCCCGCTCGAGATCGGCCATCAGCGCCTTGAACTGGTCGAGCGGCGGCACGATGCGGGTCGCGCGGCTGTGACCCGGATGCCAGGGCAGGATGACGGTCGGCACCGCCCAGACCGGGAAACCCAGCGTCTCCAGCGCGAACACCGCCGCGCGGTTGCCGACCGAGCCGCGGGCGACATGGCTGGAGATGACGATGACCGCGCGCGGCGCGTCGGTTTTTTCTGCATTCATGGAATCTGAATCCTAGCCGCCACGTGTGGCGGCATACACCAACCAGACCAATAGCCCAATGGCGATGACGAAGCCGAGCGTTCGGCCAATGCGGGTTCCCCAATATTCGATAGGATCGGCGCGGTTGGCGTCAGCCGCGGTTACACGGTCGCGCGCGTCCTTCGCCATGCGGGTTACGAACGACGCGCCGCCTGGCGACGTCTCCTGTTGCACGCGTTCGAGGATGCGGCGCGACTCGGCCTCGTCGTCCCGGCGCTCTGCCATGGCAATTGTCCTTTCCGGCCCGGACCTTAGCTTGTTCGCATTGCTATTCACAGTGGCTTCCGGTCGAGCCGGATTGACGCCATGCGCCGGACATTTTCTTACGCGTGGATTGTGGTAATGCTTCGCATGCAACTTCTGACGAGGGACCAATCATGATCACCGAGCGCCTCTCACCACCTTCCCGCTTCCGCAGCCTGCCCGCCTTCCTGATGATGGCTTTCGTGCTGCCGCTGCTTGCCGGCTGCGGCTACAACACCATTCCGACGGCCGAGGAGAATGCCCATGCGGCCTGGAGCGAGGTGCTCAACCAGTATCAGCGCCGTTCCGACCTGATTCCCAACCTGGTCGAGACGGTGAAGGGCTATGCCTCGCATGAAAAGGACACGCTCGACGCGGTGGTCGAGGCGCGCGCCAAGGCGACGCAGATCACGGTGACGCCGGACACGCTGAAGGATCCCGAAGCGCTGAAGAAGTTCCAGGATGCCCAGGCCGGGCTGACCAGCGCGCTGTCGCGGCTGATCGCCGTGTCGGAAGCCTACCCCGACCTCAAGGCGAACCAGAATTTCCTCGCGCTGCAGGCGCAGCTCGAAGGCACCGAGAACCGCATCGCGGTGGCGCGGCGCGACTACATCCAGGCGGTCAGGGACTATAATCTGACGCTGAAGACCTTCCCGTCCGTGCTGTGGGCGACCTTCTGGTTCCGCGGCAACCAGCCCTTCGCCAACTTCACCGTCGAGGAGGACAAGATGCAGGTGCCGAAGGTCRATTTCGGCACGAGCACGAACAAGCAGGGCGGGTGAGCGGCGATTTAATCGAGCCTGTCAGCTTTGCGTTCCTTCGCGCCCCCCTCTGGCCTGCCGGCCATCTCCCCCACAAGGGGGGAGATTGGACGTCACATTGGCTTTCGCCAATCTCCAACGTTTGAAAGGGAGAGCCGGCGGCCGAACCGCCAATCTCCCCCCTCGTGGGGGAGATGTCCGGCAGGACAGAGGGGGGCGCGACAGAACACCGGCATCGCCTTTCTTGGCCTGCTTTTTTGCCTCCTCCTCCCCATCGCCGCCCTCGCCGCCGACCTCCCCGCGCTGACCGGCCGCGTCGTCGACAATGCCGGCATCATCGATGCGGGCACGCGCGCGGCGCTGACCCAGAAGCTCGCCGATTTCGAGACAAAAGGCTCCGACCAAATCGTTGTCGCCACGATACCCAGCCTCGGCGGCGAGGAGATCGAGCCTTATGCCAACCGGCTGTTCCGCTTCTGGAAGCTCGGCCAGGCCAAGGAAAACAACGGCGTGCTGCTCTTGGTCGCGCCGAACGACCGCAAGATGCGCATCGAGGTCGGCTACGGATTGGAAGGCACGCTGACCGACCTGCACACCAAGCTGATCATCGAGAACGACATGGTGCCGGCCTTCCGCGCCGGCGACTTCTCCGGCGGCATCACCAAGGCCGTCGACGACATGATCATGGTGCTGGAAGGCAATCCGGAGGAGTTGGAGGCGCGCGGCAAACGCAACGAGYAGGCGCCGTTCAACTCCGACGACCTGTTCTTCGCCATCTTCATCACCATCTGGGCGCTGATCTTCTTCGGCGGCATCGCGATGACGATCCTGCCGCCGATCTTCGGCCAGAAGATCGGACCGGGCCGCTACCGCTGGCTGGGCATGACTTTCGATCAGAACCGGCGCTCTTCCTCGGGCGGATGGTCGTCCGGGGGCGGCGGCTGGTCGTCGGGTGGTGGAGGCTGGTCCTCGGGCGGTGGCGGTTTTTCCGGCGGCGGTGGCTCGTCGGGCGGCGGCGGCTCTTCGGGAAGCTGGTGAGGCACCATGGCAACGCGACCGATCAGCGCCGAGGACCATAACCGCATTGCCGAGGCGATCCGGACGGCCGAGCTGAAGACCGACGGCGAAATCTATTGCGTCGTTGCGAGAGCGAGCGACGGCTACTTCTTTCCGGCCGCCTTCACCGCCACGATCGGCCTGTTCATCGCCAGCCTCGCCGTCGCCTACGGGCTGGAAGGCTTGTGGCTGACCATCCGGCTCCCCCATTTCGTGCTGGCGCAGCTGCTGGCGTTGGCTTCGGTGTTCGCCCTGCTCTGGTTCCTGCCCACCTTGCGCATTCATTTCGTGCCGCGAAGGCTGYGCTATCAGGCGGCGCACGCCAATGCGATGAAGCAGTTCCTGGCCCGCAACGTCCACCGCACCAGCGCGCGCACCGGCGTGCTCATCTTCGTCTCCATCGCCGAGCGCTATGCCGAGGTCGTCGCCGACTCCGGCATCGATGCCAAGGTCGGCCAGCATGTCTGGGACGGCGTGGTGCGCGACCTGACGAAACATGCCGGCGACGACCGGTTGGCCCACGGTTTCGTGACGGCGATCGAATCGGTCGGCGCGGTGCTCGCCGAGCATTTCCCGGTCACCGAAGGCGACACCAACGAGCTCGACGATCATCTCGTCGAAATCTGACAAGGCGCCTTCTCCGTCGCCGCCTTTCGCCTGTGCGAAAGCGTCGAGGCGTGTTGGGGGACTCTTTGCAATCGGGCGAGGCGGGTTTATGGTTAACCAATCATGAACACGCTGACGATCGACATCCGGAAGGCAGAACCGCGCGACGCGAGCGCCATCGCCGAGGTGCATCAGCAGGCCTGGCGCGGCGCCTATTCGGGCATCATCCCGCAYCGCACGCTGACCTCGATGATCAACYGCCGCGGCGTCGACTGGTGGGCCAACGCGATTCGCCGCGCCGCCACCGTGCTGGTGATCGAGATCGGCGGAACGGTGGCCGGCTACGCCACGATCGGCAAGAACCGCGCCCGCGAGCTCCGCCAGCAGGGTGAGATCTACGAGCTTTATCTGCGTCCGGAATATCAGGGCATCGGGCTCGGCAGCCGGCTGTTCAAGGCGGCCAAGGCCCGTCTCGCCGACCACGGCCTGCGCGGTCTTGTGGTCTGGGCGCTGGAAGACAATCACAACGCCTTGGCCTTCTATGCCGGCAATGGCGGCCGCGATATCGCAGAAGGCGTCGAGGTCTTCGAGCAGAAGGCGCTGAAGAAAGTGGCTTTCGTCTGGAATGACTAACCTCGCCAAAAGCATGTCTCCCGAAAGTGGGAACCGGTTTAGGGGCAAAGACATGCGCAAAATTAAAAGCCTAAAGCGCAGGGAGCGAATCTGAAAGATCGCGACGCGCTTTAGGTTACAATCCATCACAAACTGTGCGCTTCCATTAGCGCTCAGTGCTATTCGCCGCATTGCACCATGACGCTTCGCCCGCTATCGGTCTTGCAATCGAGAGAGGGATTTTAGCCATGCGTATCGAAGCGATTGCCACCGGGAAGAACCCGCCTGAGGACGTTAACGTCATCATCGAGGTGCCGATCGGCGGCGAGCCGATCAAATACGAGATGGACAAGGAGGCCGGCACGCTGTTCGTCGACCGCTTCCTGCACACTTCCATGCGCTATCCCGGCAATTACGGCTTCGTGCCGCACACGCTGTCGGGCGACGGCGACCCTATCGACGTCCTGGTCTGCAACACGCGCGCGCTGGTGCCGGGCTGCGTCATCAATGTGCGGCCGATTGGCGTCCTGATCATGGAAGACAATGCCGGCCAGGACGAGAAGGTGATCGCCGTCCCCTCGCCCAAGCTGACGCTACGCTATGAGAACGTCACCGAATACACGCATCTGCCGGAGATCACCCGTCAGCAGGTGCAGCACTTCTTCGAGCACTACAAGGATCTCGAGCCCGGCAAATGGGTCAAGATCGAAGGCTGGCACGATTCCAAATACGCCAAGAAGATGATCGTCGACGCGATCGCGCGGGCCAAGGCGGCTAAGTAGGCGGAGGCCCCTACCGCACCGCCTTCTCGCCGCCGGCTGCCGTGATCACCCCGACGATGATCAGGCCGGTCAGCACCAGCCGCACGCCAGCGCTGACGCCGAAGGTGTTGAGCATGGTGAGCAACAGCACCAGGAACAGGCCGGCGCCCCAGACGCCGGGCACGTTGGCCTTGCCGCCGGCGACCGAGGTGCCGCCGATGACCACGACCGCGATCGAGGCGAGCAGATATTCGTTGCCGATATCGACATTGGCGCCGCGGAAATAGCCGGCAAGCAGCGCTCCGTCGATGCCGCCGAGCGCCCCGCACAGGGTGTAGGTGAGGAAGCGGATGCGGCCGACATGGACGCCGGCAAGCCAGGCGGCGCGGATGTTCTGGCCGATCGCCAGCACCGAGCGGCCATAGATCATGCGCTGCAGCGCAAGCGCCGCGCCGATGGTGAAGATCACCGTCAGCATCGCCAGCACGGGGATGCCCAGCACCTGCCAGTTGGTGAAGTCGGCGAAGCCCGGCGGCGGCTTGATCTGCAGGCCGCGGCCGTAGCTGATATCGACCGACTGGATGATGAAGCTCGCCGACAGCGTGGCGATGATCGGCGGGATGCGCAGCGCCCAGATCAAGAGATAGTTGACGGCGCCGATCGCCGCGCCGCAGGCGAGTGCTGCGAGCAGGCCGACGAGGATCATGGAATCGCTGCCGCCCATCACCTTCATGGCGACCGCGCTGGCGAGCCCGATATTGGCCGGCAGCGACAAATCGACATTGCCAGGCCCCAGCGTGATGACGAACATCTGGCCGATGCCGACGATGACCGTGAAGACAGCAAGCGAAAGCGCCGCCGTGACCATGCCGCCGGCGCCGTAACCGCCCGTGAAGGCAACGGTTGCCAGCCAGACGACGAGCGCACCGGCGAAAGACCAGATCCAGGGCTTTTCGAGCACCATACGCAGCGAGGCCATGGCTTATCGCTCCCTGCGGCTGATGAGCACGCGCGCCGCCAGCACGATGATCAGGATCGCGCCATTGGCGGCGACCTGCCAGTCGGGCGGGATGTGCATGAAGGTCAAGAGCGGCGAGGCGGCCAGAGCMAGCGTCAGCGCGCCGAGCACCGCGCCGATCGGCGACACGCGCCCGCCCACGAACTCGCCTCCGCCGAGGATGACGCCGGCGATCGACAAGAGCGTGTAGCCGTTACCGATATTGGCGTCGGCCGACGTGGTGATGCCGATCAGCGCCATGCCCGACAGAACGCCGAACAGGCCGGTCAGCGCGAACAGCACGATCTTGGTGCGAAGCAGCGACCAGCCGGCGCGCCTGAGCGCCGCGGCGTTGCCGCCGGAACCGCGCAGGATGACGCCGTAGGAGGTGCGCATCAGGCCGAAATGCACAACGGCGGCAATCAGCAACGCGGCAAGGATCGGGAACGGGATATAGGGCGGCTTGAAGGACATGATCGCCAGCAGCCAGTCCGGCGCCTTGCCGCCGGGCTTCGGCAGGACGAGGATGGCAAGCCCTTGCCAGACGAAGCTCATGCCGAGCGTCACCACGATGGACGGCAGGTTGCGCAGGTGGATCAGCGCGCCGAGCAGCGCGTAGACGCCGATCGAGCCGATGAGCACGAGAATGCCCAGCAGCGGCGCGTCCCTCAGCCAGGTCGCGGTGACGCAGCCGACGAAGCCGACGAAGGTGCCGATCGACAGGTCGAGCTCGTTGCCGGCGATGACGAACATCTGCGCGATCGTCGCCAGCGCGATCGGGATCGCCAGGTTGAGCATCAGGTTGAAGCCGAAATAGCTGATGGCGCGCGGGTTGAGCCAGGCGATCGCGATCAGCACCAGCGCCAGCGACAGCGCCGGCAAGAGACCGCGCAGCAGGCGCGCCCGGGCGGCGCTGCCGCGCGGCGAGGATTTCGGAAGCGTGCCGGGAGCGATCGCCGTCATGTCAGGCCGCATCACCGAACGAGGACTGGATGATCTTTTCCTCCGTCAGCTCGTCACGCCCAAGATTGGCGACGATGCGGCCGTTCTTGAAGACATAGACATGGTCGCAATTATCGAGCTCCTCGGTCTCGGTGGTGTACCAGAGGAAGGTTCGGCCCTTGGCGGCCTCCTCGCGCACGAGGTCGTAGACTTCCAGCTTGGTGCCGATGTCGACGCCGCGCATCGGATCGTCCATCAGCACGATCTCGGCGTCGGAGCCGAGCGCGCGGGCAAACAGCGCCTTCTGCTGATTGCCGCCCGACAGCGAATAGATGTTGTTGTTCATGTCCGGCGTGCGGATGCCGATCTTCTTCTTCCAGAATTCGGCAAGCTCGGCCTCACGCTGCGGCGAGATCAGCAGCCCGCTGCGCAGCCGGGCCAGCGAGCGGATGCCGATATTCTGCGCGATCGACCATTGCGAAAAGATGCCGTCCGACTGGCGGTCGCCGGCGACCAGCGCCACCGGCGCGGTGACCTCGACGCCGGCTTTGGCGCGGGAGGCGGCCGAGAAGATCGCCAGCAAAAGGTCGGTTTGGCCATGCCCGGCAAGGCCTGCGAGGCCTATGATCTCGCCGGCGCGGGCGACAAGCTCCTTGTCGTCCTGCTGCCTGGCCGGACGTGCGCGAACCCTGAGCGCGCCGGCCTCGATTTTCCGGGCTTCGGCGGCGGCCTTCTGATGTCCTTCGGCGCCGCCCATGGCCGCGACAAGCTTGTCGCGGTCGAAAGCGCTCGCGGCATCCGCCGCGACCACCTTGCCGTCGCGCATCACCACGATGCGATCGGCGTTCTGCAGCACCTCGCCCAGCACATGCGAGATCAGGATGCAGCTGCCGCCGGCCGCCACGAAGCGGCGCACGAAGGACAGCAACTGCCCCGCCGTGTGCGCGTCGAGCGAGGAGGTCGGCTCGTCGAGGATGACCAGATGCAGCGGCTCGCGGGTCAGCGTGAAGGCGCGCGCCACCTCGACCATCTGCCGCCTTCCGATCGAAAGGTCGCCGGCGATGTCGTCGGCCGAAATGCYGTGGTCCGGGAAGATCTCGTCGAGCTTGGCGCGGATGAGGTCGGCGGCCCTGCGCCGCCAGCCGATGCCGGCGAGCGAGGGATGGTTGATGCGGGTGTTCTCGGCGACGCTGAGATTGGGGCAGAGCGACAGCTCCTGGAACACGCAGCGTATGCCGAGCTCGAGCGCGCGCGCCACCGAATAGCTCGCCTCCTGATTGCCGCGCACCGCGATCTGCCCGCCATCCGGCCGCAGCGTGCCGGCCACCATATGCATGAGCGTCGACTTGCCGGCGCCGTTATGCCCGACCAACCCGACGCATTCGCCGGCGCCGACATGGAAGTCGACGCCGTTAAGCGCCCGAACGGCGCCGAAATGCTTTTCGGCGCCGTTGAGCCTGACGATATCCGCAATAGCCTGGAGCATCCTCAACTTTATCCGGTTGGCGATGCGGCTGGCAAATGCCGCTATTGCTTGATGTTGGCCTTGATGGCAGCGATGGCGTCTTCCTGCGTGTATTCGTGCGTGGCGACGCCGCCTTCCTTGATCTTCGGCAATGCGGCCTCAAAATCGTCCTGGGTGAAGGCGAGATACGGCACCAGCAGGTCGTGAGGTATGTCCTTGCGGCCATCGAGCACCTGCTGGGCCACCCAGAAGGCCAGCGTCGAGACGCCGGGCGCGATCGAGGCCGACCAAGTCTTGTAGCCGTCCTTCTCCTTCTGCTCCTTCCACCACTTCAGCTCGTCCTGCCGGTTGCCCATGATGATGGTCGGGCGCGGCTTGCCGGCGGCGGCGAAGGCTTGCGCGGCGCCATAGCCGTCGCCGCCCTGGTCGACGATGCCGACGATGTCCGGCAGCGATGGCAGGATGGTCGCAACAGCCTTCTGCGCCGTGGTCTGATCCCAATCGCCTGTCACCGAACCGACGATCTTGAACTCGGGATGGGCCGCGACGCCTTCGAGGATGCCGGCATGGATGGCATCGTCGATCGAGGTGCCGGCGAGACCGCGGATTTCCAGCAGATTGCCGCCCTTCGGCTGGAACTTGGCCATCTGCTCGACTTCCTGCTTGCCCATGTCCTTGAAGTCGACGACGACGCGATAGGCGCAGGGCTCGGTCACGGTGCCGTCGAAGGAGACGACGGTGATGCCGGCATCGCAGGCCTGCTTGATGGCGCCATTCAGCGCATCGGGCGAGGCGGCGTTGATGACGATGGCGTCATAGCCCTGCAGGATCAGGTTCTGCACCTGCGCGGCCTGGGTCGGCACTTCCTTGTCGGCCGTAGTGAAGACATCCGCCGCGGCGACGATCTTGTCGTCGACCGCTTTCTTGGTGACGATGCCGTAGCTGTCGAGCATCGCCTGGCGCCACGAATTGCCGGCATAATTGTTGGAAAAGGCGATCTTCTTGCCGCTGGTGTCGGCAAGTGCGGTGCCCGAGGCGAGCATCGCCGCGAATGCACCCAATACGAGCACTTTCTTCATGTCTTTCCTCCCGAGGTTGCTGGTCTTGACGGATGGTCGTAACGCGAATTGCCTGTTTTTTATCTATTGTCAGACAAATTTGGAGGAACTGCAAGCTATCAACTGCAAAGCCTGATGGGCCACCGATCAACTTGCGGTGCGGCGATTGAAAAGACGGCGACTCCTGGTCTAGGAACGCGGCAGGAGGCCAATGCATGGCAGTGACGCCGACCGTTGCCAAAGGCGCGCCCGGAATTCCCGCGCGCTGGACGTCGAGCGCCAAGAGCGGCGTCGGAACCGCCCTTTCGGCAAGAAGCCCGCTCTGGTTCACCACCAGCCACGGCATCCTGAACGAGATCTACTATCCGCGCCTCGACAGCGCCTGCACGCGCGACCTGGGGCTGATCGTCACCGGCCCCGGCGGTTATTTTTCCGAAGAGAAGCGCGATGCCGCCCACACCGTCGAGCCTTTCGAAGATGGGGTGCCTGGCTACAGGCTGACCAACACCGCCTCCGACGGCGCTTACCAGGTCGAGAAGCGTATCGTTACGGATTCGAAACGACCCGTGCTGCTGCAGGAAACCAGCTTCACCGCGCTCAAGGGCCAGGCGGCCGACTATCGCGTCTACGCGCTGCTTGCACCGCATCTCGTCAACGCCGGCATGGGCAACACGGCCTGGATCGGCGAGCACAAGGGGCAGCGCCTTCTCTTCGCCACCGGACGCGGCGTCTCGCTGGCGCTTGCCTCCTCCTTGCCCTGGGGCGCCTGTTCGGCAGGCTATGTCGGCGTCTCCGACGGCTGGCAGCAACTGCGCGACAGCGGCGCGCTCGATCCTTCCTGTCACACAGCCGAAAACGGCAATGTCGCGCTCACCGGCGAGATCGGCTTTTCGGCCGGCAAGACGGTTGCTCTGCTGGCGCTCGGCTTTGGCGCTTCGCCGGAGGAAGCCGCCGATCTTGCGCTGGCAAGCCTGAAACAGGGCTTCGAGCCGGCCGCGAAAACCTATGTCGAGAACTGGCGGAAATTCCAGGCAGGGTTGGAAAAACTCGACCGCCGCGCCGGCTCCGGTCTGAACACCTACCGCGCCAGCACGGCGGTGCTGGCAACGCATCTGTCGATCGCCAGGCCCGGCGCCGCGGTCGCCAGCCTGTCGATCCCCTGGGGTTTCAACAAGGGCGACGACGACCTCGGCGGCTATCACCTCGTCTGGCCGCGCGACCTGGTCGAGACGGCGGGCGGCTTCCTCGCCGCCGGCGATGGCAGGCAGGCGCTGCAGATCCTCGCCTATCTGCGCTCGATCCAACAGCCGGACGGCCACTGGCCGCAGAACTGCTGGTCCGACGGCACGGCCTATTGGCCCGGTATCCAGATGGACGAATGCGCCTTTCCGCTGCTGCTTGCCGATGCTCTGCGCCGCGCCGGCCATCTGCCCAAGTCGAAGCTCGCCGACTTCCTGGCCATGATCGAGAACGCGGCCGCCTATGTCGTGCGCAACGGCCCCGTGACCGGCGAGGACCGCTGGGAAGAAGATGCCGGCTACAGCCCGTTCACGCTGGCCGTGGAGATCGCGGGGCTGCTTGCCGCGGCCGACATGCTCGACGCCTGCGGCAAGAATGAGCCGGCAAACTATCTGCGTGAGATCGCCGATTGCTGGAACGACCAGGTGGAGCGCTGGGCCTATGTCACCGGCACCGAGCTCTGCGCCCGGGCGGGAATCGAAGGCTATTATGTCCGCATAGCCCCGCCCGACGATGGCGGCGCGGCCTCGCCGAAGGACGGCTTCGTGCCGATCAAGAACCGGCCGCCGGGCGACAGCGACAGGCCGGCGGAAGCGATCATCAGCCCGGACGCCCTGGCGCTGGTCCGCTTCGGCCTCAGAGCCGCGGACGACCCGCGCATCCTGAACACGGTCAAGGCGATCGACGCCGAGCTGCGCTGCGACCTGCCGCAGGGGCCGCTCTGGTATCGCTACAGTGGCGACGGCTATGGCGAGCACGAGGACGGCGCGCCTTTCGACGGCACCGGCCAGGGGCGGCCGTGGCCACTGCTTGCCGGCGAGCGCGCCCATTACGAGCTGGCCGCCGGCCGCAAGGACAGGTCGGCACAGCTGCTTGAGACGTTCGAACGCTCGGCCGGCGTGGGCGGCCTTCTGCCCGAGCAGGTCTGGGACCGCCCCGACATGCCGGACCGCGAATTGCGGCTGGGCGCCCCTTCCGGCAGCGCCATGCCGCTGGTCTGGGCGCATGCCGAGCACATCAAGCTGTTGCGCTCGCTCCGCGACGGCGCCGTCTTCGACCTGCCGCCGCAGGGCGTCGAACGCTACATCCGGGACAAGACGGTCTCGCCGTTACGGATCTGGCGCTTCAACAACAAGATTCGCTCCATTCCAGCCGGCAAGACGCTGCGCGTCGAATTGTCGGCGCCCGGCGTCGTCCATTGGAGCAGCGACAAGTGGCTGACCGTGCAGGACAGCAGGACGGTCGAGAATGCGTTCGGCATCCATCTGGTGGATTTGCCCGTTGACCGCCTGCGGCCGGGAACCACCATCGTCTTCACTTTTTTCTGGCCCGAAGCGATGCGTTGGGAGAATGTCGACTTCAGCGTCGGCATCGATGCGTCATAAATCGACGCAACAGGGCCAATAGATTTCTTCTTTCCTCAAGCAATCGGGATGAAACCATGCAGATCGGAATGATGGGACTAGGCAGGATGGGCGCCAACATGGTGCGGCGCCTGATGCGCGACGGCCATGAATGCGTCGTCTACGACATCAATTCGGCAAGCGTCGCCGGCATGGTCAAGGATGGCGCCATCGGTGCGGCCTCGCTGGAGGAGTTCGTCGGCAAGCTCGCCAAGCCGCGCTGCGCCTGGCTGATGCTGCCGGCCGCGATCACCGGCAGGATCGTCGACCAGGTCGCGGCGCTGATGGAGCCGGGCGACATCATCATCGACGGCGGCAATTCCTATTACCACGACGCCGTCGACCAGGCGGCCAAGCTGGCGGTGAAAGGCATCAACTTCGTCGACGTCGGCACCAGCGGCGGCGTCTGGGGGCTGGAGCGCGGCTATTGCCTGATGATCGGCGGGCCCGATGACGCCGTGAAACATCTCGATTCGGTCTTCGCCACGCTGGCGCCGGGCGCCGATGCGGGCGCCAATCCGCCCAAGGATGCCGGCACGGCGCCCTTCGGCTATCTCCATTGCGGCCCGAGCGGCGCCGGCCACTTCGTCAAGATGGTGCATAACGGCATCGAATACGGCGTCATGGCCGCCTATGCCGAAGGCATGAACATCCTCAAATCGGCCAATGCCGGCAAAAGGCAGCGCACCGCCGACGCCGAGACCAGCCCGCTTGAGAGCCCGCAATACTACCAGTTCGACATCGACCTGCCGCAGGTCGCCGAGGTCTGGCGGCATGGCAGCGTCATCGGCTCCTGGCTGCTCGATCTCACCGCCGGCGCGCTGAAGAGCGATCCGACGCTTGCCCAGTACGGCGGCCGCGTCTCCGATTCCGGCGAGGGCCGCTGGACGCTGAAGGCGGCGATCGACACCGGCGTTCCGGCGCCCGTGCTGTCCTCGGCGCTGTTCGACCGCTTCTCCTCGCAGGGCGAATCGCAATTCGCCGACAAGCTTCTGTCCGCCATGCGCTATGCCTTCGGCGGCCATGTCGAAAAGCCGAAGACCGGCGCGTGAGGGGAGAGTCCGCATGAGCCAGGAGAGGTCCGACACGCTGGTGCTTTTCGGAGCGACCGGCGACCTTGCGCATAAGAAGATTTTCCCGGCGCTCTACCACATGGTCGCCAAGGGGACGCTGAGCGAGCCGGTGATCGGCGTCGCCTTCGAGCCTTGGGAACTCCCCAAGCTGGTGGACCGCGCCCGCGACGGCATCGTCAATGCGCTGGGCGCGGTCGACGACAAGGTCTTTTCCAAGCTCGCCTCGCTGCTGCGCTATGTCAGCGGCGACTACCGTGACCCGGCGACCTTCGAGAAGCTGAAGACGGCGCTGGGTTCCGCGCAGCGGCCGCTGCACTACATGGCGGTGCCGCCGACCATGTTCGAAACGGTCGTGCAGGGCCTGGAGCAGTCCGGCACCGCGCGCGGCGCGCGGCTGATGGTGGAAAAGCCCTTCGGCCACGATCTGCAGTCGGCGCGCTGGCTGAACCGGGTGCTGCATCTGGTCTTCGACGAGCAGTCGATCTTCCGCATCGACCATTATCTCGGTAAGGAAGCGATCCAGAACCTGCTCTATTTCCGTTTCGCCAACGCCTTCCTCGAGCCGATCTGGAACCGCAACTTCGTCGAAAGCGTGCAGATCACCATGGCCGAGGATTTCGGCGTCGAGGGGCGCGGCAAATTCTATGACGATGTCGGCTGCATCCGCGACGTCATCGAGAACCACCTGCTCAACATCCTGCTGCTTCTGGCCATGGAGCCGCCGGTCGGCCGCTCGGCCGACGACCTGATCGACGAGAAGGTGCAGGTGCTGCGCGCCATCCGCACGCTCAACAAGGACGATGTCGTGCGCGGCCAGTTCGACGGCTATCTGGCCGAGCCGGGCGTGCGGCCAAACTCGCCGGTCGAGACTTTCGCCGCGGTGCGCTTCTTCGTCGACACCTGGCGCTGGCAGGACGTGCCCTTCTTCATCCGTGCCGGCAAGAACATGCCGGTGCACGCCACCGAGGTGATCGTCCGGCTGAAGCGGCCGCCGCTCGACGTCTTCGATCCGATCAAGCCGTCCGACGCCAATTATGTCCGCTTCCGCATCGATCCTCAGGTGGCGATCTCGATCGGCGCCCAGCGCAAGAGAGCCGGCGACGACATGGTCGGCGAGCAGGTGGAGCTGACCGCGCTCGACGACTCCAAGGGCGACATGCCGCCCTATGAGCGGCTGATCGGCGACGCCATGAACGGCAACGGCCAGCTCTTCACGCGCCAGGATGCGGCCGAGCTTGCCTGGCGCATCGTCGGGCCGGTGCTCGGCGACACCACGGCGCCGGCAATCTATGCGCCCAAGACCTGGGGGCCGGCCGATGCCATGCACGGCTTCGGCCCGCCCGACGGCTGGATCAATCCGACCAAGTAATTTCCGGGGAGGACAAAATGGCCAAGGCAGCAAAGAAAGCCGCGGCGAGCGGCGATCCGATCGTGCTCACCATCGACGTCGGCGGCTCGCATGTGAAGATCCTCACCAGCGTGGGTGGCGAGATGCGCCGCACCCCCTCGGGGCCAAGCCTGACCCCGGACCAGGTCGTCGCTTCGGTCAAGAAACTGGCCGAGGGGCTGGACTATGACGTCATCTCGATGGGCTATCCCGGCCCCGTGCAGGACAACAAGCCCTCGCTCGATCCCTTCAATCTCGGCAAGGGCTGGAACGGCTATGATTTCACCGCCGCCTTCGGCATGCCGGTGAAGCTCGTCAACGACGCGCTGATGCAGGCGATCGGCAGCTATGACGGCGGCCGCATGCTGTTCCTCGGCCTCGGCACAGGCCTGGGCGCCGCCATGATCATCAAGAATGTCGGCCAGCCCATGGAGCTTGCCCATCTGCCCTACAAGAAGGGAGCGACTTTCGAGGATTATGTCGGCGAGCGCGGCCTTGTGAAACACGGGAAGAAGAAATGGCGCAAATACGTTTTCGACGTGGTCGGCAGGCTTCGCGCCGCCTTGCAGCCGGACTATGTCGTGATCGGCGGCGGCAATGTCGACAAGCTCGATGAATTGCCTGAAAAATCCCGGCGCGGCGACAACACTCGCGCTTTCGAGGGTGGATTTCGTCTATGGCGCGACAAGGCGCTGGTCGTCTGATATTGTTACATTTCAGTATAATTGTTCAAAACAGCGTGTATTGACGCGACAAAACGTTGCGCCACGCAGATTTGCCGACTAGGAATTCGCCGGCCTGCGGCCCCTGCGGCTTTTCAGAATTCGCCAACAACGCTCGCAGCGCCTTGATATTGTACACCGCGACAACCGGATCGGTTTCGCGGCCTTGCGGCAGAAATGGAGGGATTACGTGAACGAGGACACCAGCACAGCCAAGGAAGTCGACCTGCTCGAACTCACCGCTCACATCGTATCGGCCTATGTCGCGAAGAACCGCCTGCCCGCTTCGGACCTGGGCGGACTGATCGCCAGCGTCGCCTCCTCGATCGGCGGGATCAGCCAGCCGGCGGAGCCCGCGGCGCCCCCGCCGGTCCCCGCCGTCAATCCCAGGCGCTCGGTGACGCCGGACTACATCATCTGCCTCGAGGACGGGAAGAAGTTCAAATCGCTGAAGCGCCATATCGGCGTGCATTTCGGCCTGACGCCCGAAGCTTACCGCACCAAATGGGGCTTGCCCGTCGACTACCCGATGGTCGCTCCCAACTATGCGGCCTCGCGCTCGCAGCTCGCCAAGTCGATCGGCCTCGGACGCAAGGCGGAACCGGAGCCGGCGAAGCCCGCCAAGGGCCGGAAGGCCAAGGCGCCCGCCTGAAATAACGCGCCTGCACCAATGGTTTAAGCAAGCCTGCCGAGGAATCCGCCTTGGCAGGCTTCGTGCTTTTGTGGCTTGGATAAGGCGAGCAATTCCAGGAAAAGTGCAAAAACGGTTTTCCGTCCGGAATTGCGTAAAAACAAGAAATGGAGCGATTTACCGTTTCCGCGAGACGGCGAGGCGCTCCAATGGGGGAGCCGGCCATGAACTACGCCAGGATGGTGATCGAGAAGGAAGCGCCGGAGGAATACGGCTACGACCGCATCCGCTACAACCTCTCCGAAAGCTCGATCGCCGACCAGAAGCTCTCCGACATCGGTCTGACGCTTCCGGACCTCACCCTGTTCTATGGCGAGCATCGCGGCGACAGGGAGTTGCGCGCGCTGATCGCCGGGCAAGACAGAGGCCTTTCCCCGGACGATGTGCTGGTGACGGCGGGTGCCGCAGGCGCGTTGTTCATCATCGCCACGTCGCTGCTGTCGGCCAACGACCATCTCGTCGTCGTGCGGCCGAATTACGCCACCAACATCGAGACGCCGAAGGCGATCGGCTGCGCCATCTCCTATGTCGATGTCGACTTCGACCAGGGCTTTGCCGTCGACATCGAGCGCGTGAAGGCAGAGATCCGTCCGAACACCAGGCTGATCAGCGTAACCTGCCCGCACAACCCGACCGGCACGATGATGGCACGCGCCGATCTCGATGCGCTGGTCGCGCTTGCCGAGAGCCGCAAATGCCGGCTGCTGGTCGACGAGACCTATCGCGACCTTTCCTTTGGGACACGATTGCCCGCGGCGGCGTCGCTCAGCCCCAGCGCCATCAGCGTCTGCTCGCTGTCCAAGGCCTTCGGCATTCCGGGCATCCGCATCGGCTGGCTGGTGACCCGGGATCCGGAACTGCAGGAAACCTTCCTCGCCGCCAAGGAGCAGATCGGCATCTGCGGCAGCGTCATCGACGAGGCGATCGCCCGCGCCACGCTCGAACGCCGTGACGCCTTCCTGGCCTCGCTGCTGCCGGACATGGCCAGGCGCCGCGACATCGTGCAAGCCTGGATCGACGGCGAGACACTGGTCGACTGGGTGCGGCCGCAGGGTGGCGTCGTCGGCTTTCCGCGGCTCAACGTCGATGCCGGCTTCGACCTCGACAAATTCTACGCGAGGCTGCTGGAGCAGCACGGCACCTATGTCGGTCCCGGCCACTGGTTCGAGATGCCGAAACGCTTCTTCCGCCTTGGTTTCGGCTGGCCGACGGAAACGGAATTGCGCGGCGGGCTCGACGCCATATCCGCCGCGTTGCGGGACTGAGCCGCCATCCGGGCAAAAAATTCGATTTTCTTTGATCCGGCGCGGATTTTTTGCGCGCATGGCTTGGCGAACTGGGCTAAAGGATTGCGGCCGGACCAGCGCCCACCGTGGAAGTGCCCCGCCGGCCGTTGTCGCAACGGGGCCCTCGAACCATGACCGTCGAAGCAACGTCACCAGACCAGCGCTACGCCGCGTTCCGGCACCGACCGTATCTCAGCTACTGGACGGCGCGCTTCCTCACGACGTTCGCCACCCAGATCGTGTCGGTCGCCGTCGGCTGGCAGATCTACGATCTGACGCGCAATCCTTTCGACCTCGGGATTGTCGGCATCGTCCAGTTCCTGCCTTCGCTGCTCCTGGTGCTGGTCACCGGCGTCGTCGCCGACCGTTTTGGCCGCCGCCTGATCATGACTTTGTCGTCGCTCGTCGAGGCCGGCTGCGCGCTCGCTCTCCTGGTGTTGACGCTGCGCGGCCCTGGCAGCCCGCTGCCAATCTTCGTCGTGCTCGCCATATTCGGTATCGCCCGCGCCTTCTACGGACCGGCATCGTCCTCGCTGGTCGCCAATCTGGTGCCGCAGGAGGATTTCGCCAACGCCATCGCCTGGAACTCCTCGGCTTGGCAGACCGCGACCATCGTCGGCCCGGTCGCCGGCGGCCTGCTCTACGGCGTTTCGGCTGAAGTCGCCTATGCCACCGCCGCCATACTGATGCTGGTCGCGGCGCTGCTCGTCTTCACCATCCCCAAGCCCGCCCAGCAGACGGCCACCGACAAGCCGACGATGCAGACGCTGTTTGCCGGCTTCGGCTATATCTGGGGCGAGAAGATCGTGCTCGGCGCGATCTCGCTCGACCTCTTCGCCGTGCTCCTGTCCGGCGCCTCGGCGCTGCTGCCGGTCTATGCGCGCGACATCCTCGAGCTTGGCCCCTGGGGTCTCGGCCTGCTGCGCTCGGCACCGGGCATCGGCGCCATCTGCGTCGCCGTCTGGCTAGCCGGCCACCCGATCCGCGACCACGCCGGCAAGATCATGCTGGGCTTCGTCGCCCTGTTCGGCGCCTTCACCGTGCTGTTCGGCGTCTCGACCGTCACCTGGCTGTCGATCGCGGCGCTCGCGCTGCTCGGCGCCACCGACATGTTCAGCGTCTATATCCGCGAGACGCTGATCCAGCTCTGGACGCCCGACGAGGTGCGCGGCCGCGTCAACGCCGTCAACCAGGTCTTCGTCGGCGCCTCCAACGAGGTCGGCGAATTCCGCGCCGGCACCATGGCGGCGCTGATCGGCACGGTTCCCGCCGTGGTGATCGGCGGCATCGGCGCCGTCGCCGTCGCCGGCCTGTGGGCATATCTGTTCCCCGCGCTGCGGCAGGTCCGGCATCTCAACAGCCGCAATTGACTGGCGGATCAGGCCGACGGCACGCATCGGCCCATAGAGACATGGAATTGCAGTTGAGCTGCGACGGCACGAGCGCGGAAGCGCAGGTCGGGAGCCGATCTACTCCGAAAAGCTCACGCTGATGCCGCGCTGCCGAAAATAGGCCTGCATCAACTTGCGGCCGGCGCGGTTGTTCTGCGCCAACTTGGCCGGATCGAACACCGCCTGTTTCTTCCCCTCCCGTGCCAGCGCTGCCTTGAGCGTCGCGATATGCGCATCGAGGTCGGCATTGTCCGCTCGGAGTGAGGCATAGATATTTTCGGTCGCCTCGGCCACGGTCAGTTCGTTCACGTGTGTCGTCCTTCGCTTGATCGGGCGGCGCATAACACAGATTCGTGGCCGCGCCGATACCATCCATTTTTGTTCCTCGCGTTTCGAGGGGATGGCTTCTATTTTGGACAGGGCCCGATGCTGATGTAGCGAGGCGGGCTCTCACCTGACAGGAGGGTTACGTTGTGAAAATACGCACGACAACGCACAATCATCCCGGAGAACCAGGCGTCATTCTGCTGGATCAGCCATTGGCGAACATGATCGTGGCGACCGACATTCGCGATGGCGCAACGACGCTGTTCGGAACCGTCGATCTCCAGGTGAACTATTCCGGCAAGTACGACATCAGAGTTGAACTGTCGCCGGACGAACTCACCCGCACCTACCAGCTGCTCGTCAAAAATCTTCTCGGGAAAATCCAGGAGCTCACTGCCGAACCAGCGGCTTGAAACCCTTTAACCCGGGATTTCAGATAAGCACCTGATACTGAGCCGCGCGAAGTTCGCGATGGCGGTATCCCTACTCTTTGACGATCTCCGTCACGCAATGGACGTAGTCCATCCGGTGGCCTTCGGGGGCGCGCGCGACATCGGCTTCGTAGGCGCCGTAGAGATTGTCGACGATTGCGGCACGGTCACCGGAGGGACGCGAGGGATCGAGCGCGTTCGCAAAGACGGTTTCCGACCAGGAGCGGAGCGTCGGCACATAGGCCTTGGCGAAGGCCTGTGCGTTGCCATGGACCCGGAAGGCCTCGGCATAGGGGCATGGCGTCACCATGGTGAAGATATTCTCGAGCCTCAGCCCTGACCGCGACACCGGCGAAGCGGGATCGCGGAAGGGCGCCGCGAACTCGTCCGGCGTCTTGTAGAACTGCTGGAACGTCGCGTTGACATATTCCGCCTCGCCGATCCGCCCCGCCGCAAGCAAATCGCGCCAATGGCGCGCGAAGCTGTCGAACATGTCGACCCCGGTCGTGTGCCCGAGATAGCGGCCTTCCTCGTCGACGCAGAAATTGGCCAGCGCCAGCCGGCCGCCGGACCTCAGCTCACGGGCCCTGGCCAGCAGGATCGTCTCCCAGTCGCGCAGCCCCTGGGCGCGAAACTGCGCGCGCTCGGCCTYGGTCGCGCCGACCGCCTGGACATGGTCGGCGATCATGCAGGGCCGCGTGCTGATCCAGTGCATCGCGGTGGCGGAAAAGCCGAACGATAGCGAATTGTCGGGAAGGATCTGGCGGTAGAAGCTGGTGCCGCTGCCGAAAATGTAGAGCCCGGGCGTCTCGGCCAGCGGAACCTCCGTCGAGGTGCCAAGCAGTCCCTGGCTCAACCGGAATAGGGTCGAGAAATCGTTGTGCGGCAGGTCGGTATAGGTGATCGATATCGCCCGGTTCGGTTCCCTCTCCCGAACGGCGCCGACCAGCCGCCGCATCATGTCCATCGAGGTGCCGCCGTCGGCCGCGCCGAAATCGGCGACGGCGAAAGGCTGGCCATCGGCCAGCCGGGGCATTCCGGCGACGGCCTTGACGACGAGATCGCCGACCTTGTCGATGACATATTTGGCGCCGACCGTGTTGGCCGAGTAATAGCCCGCTCCACGCATGGCGATCTTCTGGCCGTCGGCTGCGCTCATTTGGTTCTCCCCTTGTTATTCATCGTCCACCCGGCCGCCGCCGGCTCCGCGCACGCGCGACCTTTCGCTTTCCGGCACATAGGTTCTGGCGGCGAAGGAATTGAGCGCCGCAAGCGTCCGCTCGTCGATCGCGCCGCGCCGGCCCGTGGCCGACTGATCGATGTCGGCGCGGTGTTCGACGACGACATCGGCGCGCGCCACCAGCCCGACCGGCCGCGCCACGCGCATGGCCGAGCGGCGCAGCATGGCGTCGAGCCACATTGGCAGGCCGACATTGATGATTGTCAGCGGCAGCGCGCTTGCCGGAAGCGGATCGTCGAGCAGCAAGGCCGCTGTTCGGATCGGACAGAGCGGCCTTTCGGCAGGCCTGTCGGGCTCGCCCTTTCGCCAGCGCGCCGCGCGGGCAGGATCAGGCGGGTCGAGGGATTGCGCGTTTTCGGCGAGGCTCAGCATGGCCACGCCCCAATCGTCGTCCTCAACCGCGATCCGGCGCGCCGCGCGACCGATATCCTCGGCCAGTCCCCATGAAAATCCGGCGCCCCGGGCCGCCTTGGCGCCCAGCGTCTCCACTTCGTTGAGCGAGAGCTCGATCACGCGGCCTCTCCTGCGGTCGCCATGGCGGCGACATCCTCGATCAGCGGCTCGCCGCTGAACAGCGCGATCCGCAGCCAGCGGTCGGAGCGCGGATCGAAACTGCGCGCGCCGAAGAACGCCAGCTTGGCGCGCAATATGTCGACGGGCCGCAAGTCGGCGCCGATCAGATTGTCGTGGATCTCGGCGTAGGGAAACCTGGCGACGATCTGGGCGCGCCGCACCGCATGGCGCCATTCCGGCCGACGCAGCAGGAAGTCGGCGACACTGGCCGATTGTGGTTCCTGCGCCAGCGCGGCCGCCAGGCTGAGCGCATCGCGCGCGGTGGCCAAAGGCTGTTCGAGCTCGGCGCCGTCCTCCTCGAACCGCTCGCCGAGCCGGGGCTCGAGCTTCTCCGCCGATACATACCAGAAGCGCGCACTGGCAGCCGGGTCGGCGAAATCGACATCAGCCGCCCAGGAATAGGCGTCGAGAAGCGCCTGGCGAAGCGAAGCGCAGGTGACGCTGCCGTCGATCGCATGTCCAGGCGTCTCGTCGGCCTTCATCGTGTCGCCGAGTTCGTCGACCAGCGCGCCATGCGGCTCGAGGATCAGCGAGACGCAGGCTTCCTGCCCTTCCAGCGAAAAATTGTCTTCCGCGAAGCGATAGACCGCGTCCCAGGGCCGGGGTTTCGCCAGGAGCCGGTCGAGGTTTTCGGTCAGCGCATCGAGATCGGCGGCCAGCGACATGGTCGCGGCGGCCTGGCGATCATCGTCGCTGTGCCAGCGGGCGACGCGTCGCGACAAATCGGCGAGCGCTTGCGCAAAAATCATCCGTTCCGCCGCGCCGGCATGCGGCTCTGCCCGCACCCGCGCCAGCGCGGTTTCACGGGCCAGGAACCAGCTATGCGTCAACAGCGGATGGCGCACGAGGAAGGGCGCCATGCCGAGCCCCGTCGCATTGCCGACCCCGAGCGCCCGGCGCAAGTCCGACGCCAGCCTTGCCGCGCCGGCCGGGTTGCGGCGACAGGCGATGTGATCGACAAGGTCGAGCGTGAAGGACCGGATCAGCCAGACGGTGAGCATCTCCGCCTGGAAGGATCCGGCAAGTTCCGGGCGCCCGGCGATCTCGTCGCGGTCGGCGATGCCGAACTTGCCGTTGCCGTAGACGGCCGTGGTGCGCAGCAGATAGCCGACGCCGAGCAGCTGCTCCTCGTCCGGCTGCCGCCCCCGCGCCAGCGCCGAAACCACGTCCTCGAACAGCCGCACGCTCTTGTTGGCGCGCGCCAGCACGAGCTCGCGATTGGTGTAGCGGCCCGCCTCCTGCAGCGGCGCATTTGCCTCCAGCCGCGCGATCTCGGCGGCGTCCGGCAATCCGTCGTAAAGCACGTAGCTGGTGTCCCAGGCCTGCGCGATCACCCGGTCGGAGCGCTCCTCGTCGTCGAGCGGCGTCGAGAAGGCGACCAGGCTGTAGGTCCTTGCCGGCGTCTCGACCGCATAGACCGCGCGCCCGAACCCATTGTCGTCCAGGTCGAACAGGTGCTTGCGCACGCGCCATTTTTCCCTGGTGGCGCGGCGGATCAGCTGGCGCAGGAAGCTGAGACGCGTCGGATGCGCGGCGCCAAGCCGCTGCAGCCGCATGACGACCTCCGGCGGGCGCAGCGCGATCGCCGTCATGCGGCGGTCCCGGCCAGCTTTTCGAGCGTGGCGAGCGTCTCCGCCGCCACCTCGATGCCTTCGGTTGCATTCCGCTCTCGCGCGCCAAAACGCTTCACGCCCGGCAGCCTTGCTTCGCCGGCAAAAGCGCCGGCAACGGTTTCCAGATTCCCCGCGAACGCTCCGGTCGACGTCGTATCGGGCGAGACCGCCAAGAAGAACTGGCCGGTTCCAGGCGGGCCACCGGCGGTGCCGGAGAAGGGGCTGGCGACAAGCCCGGGATTGGCTCCGGTCAGGCATGCGGCGAAGATCTCCACCAGCAATGCCGAGCCGACGCCCTTGTAGCCGCCGGCCGGCGCCATCGTGCCCTTCAAGGCTTCGCCGGCATCGGTGGTCGTCTCGCCGCTTGCGTCGAAGGCCCAGCCGGCAGGGATCGGCTCGCCGGCGCGGGCGCGCTTGATGACCTCGCTCTTGGCGACGACGCTGGCGCTCTGGTCGATGACGAAGCGCGCACCGCCTCGCCCGTCCGGGACCGCCAGCGACCATGGATTGGTGCCCAGCGCCGCCTTGCGGCCACCCCAGGGCGCGATCGAGGCCGGCGCGTTGGTGAATCCCAGACCGACAAGCCCGTTCCGCGCAATGTTTTCGGTGTGATAGCCCAGCGCGCCGCAATTGTAGGAATTGCGGATGGCAAGCGCCGCCACGCCTTGCGAGCGCGCCGCCTCGATAAGCGCCGGCAGGCCGAGGGCGATGGCCGCATGGGCAAAGCCGTTTGCGGCATCGACGGCGACGACCGCCGGAGCCGGCTGCGTCAGGCGCGGCTCGGCCTGCCCCAGCACCTTGCCGCAGGTCAGATGCTCGCAATAGGTCGGCAGATACATCAGGCCATGCGATTTCAGGCCGTCGCGTTCGGCCGCCGCGATGGCCGCGGCGAGCGCACCGGCTTGGCGCTCGCTGGCGCCGTGGCGAAGCAGGGCGGCCGAAGCCAGCGTCTCGATTCGGGCTTGGGTCAGTCGTGTCATCCGATCATCCGCCAATCATGCCGCCGCATAGCCAAATTCTCTCTCGCCGGCTTGCGCTTGCTGGCGAATGCATTCGATGAACCGCAGCGACGCCGGCTGCAGGTTGCGGCCCGCCTTGGCGATCCAGCCGACGGTGCGGCTCGAGCGCGGGTCGGCAAGCGGAACGAAGCGCACGTCGTGGCTCGATTTCCAGCGGCAGAGCCGGGGCAGGATGGTGACGCCGAGCCCGGCCTCCACCATCGCCAAATTGGAGCTCACATTGGTCGCGGTGAGCTTCGAGCCGGCGGCAAGCGCCTCGGTCTCGGCAAGCCCGAGCGCCGCGGCCGCGCCGTTGCGGATGAAGCTCTCGCCATCGAGCTCAGCCCATCTCAACGGACGTTTCGACTTCGCCAAAGGATGATCGGCCGGGCAGACGAAATCGAGCGGCTCGTGGAACAGCGGCTCGAAGCTGAGCTGCGGCCGCTTGCTGGCGAGCACGCACAGGCCCACCTCCACCATGCCGTTTTCGACCGCCTCGACGATGGCGCTGGAATCGCTGTCGCGGACATGGATGTCGAACCGGCTGCCTTCGGCGCGAAGCTTAGCGATCGCGCGCGGCAGCAGGGTCACGGCGACCGAAGGCACGCTGGCCACGTCGCAGCGGCCTTGCCGGTCCGCCGCATAGCTGGTCATCGCCAGGCAGGCGCGGTCGTAATGCGCGATCATGGCGCGCGCCTCGTCGAGCACGATACGGCCGACCGGCGAAAGCGCGCCCTTGCGCTCGCTCTCGAACAGCGGCGCGCCGATATCGTCTTCCAATTGCTTCAGGGTCATCGACACGGCCGAGGGCGTGCGGCCGATCTGGTCGGCGGCGGCGCGCACGCCACCGGTCTCGCAGACCGCGACGAAGCTGCGCATGCCGGTCAGGCTGATGGTTTTGGTCAATGTTAAGCTTGCCTGAACATTTGTGCCAAAAATTGAGCTTGATTGAAGTTCACAGCATTGGTTAGGTCGTTGTCAACCGAATTGATGCAGGTCGAACACGATGCTGAACGGTCAGAACTTCGTTGCGGGCGAATG
Source organism: Mesorhizobium sp. LCM 4577 (assembly GCF_001854795.2). Lineage (NCBI taxonomy): Bacteria > Pseudomonadati > Pseudomonadota > Alphaproteobacteria > Hyphomicrobiales > Phyllobacteriaceae > Mesorhizobium > Mesorhizobium sp. LCM 4577. The sequence goes on from NZ_MDDU01000008.1 coordinate 119,071, forward strand.
GCGCGACGGCGCCGGCTGGGTCGAGGACATCAATCCATCCGACGTGACCGACATCGTCGGACGCTTCGCGCAGGCGCGGCTGTCCGACATCCATGACGCCGTGGCGGCGGCGCAAGGCGCGCAGCGGGAATGGGCGGCGGCGGGGCTGGAAGCGCGGGCTGCCGTTCTCGACGCCATCGGGCGCGAGTTGATGGCGCGTTCGAAGGAACTTGGCGAACTGCTCTCGCGCGAGGAGGGCAAGACCCTTCCCGAAGGTGTCGGCGAGGTCTATCGCGCCGGGCAGTTCTTCACTTATTTCGCCGCCGAGGCGCTGCGTAATCTGGGCAGCTCGGCCGACTCCGTCAGGGCCGGCGTCGATGTGCTGATCGAGCGCGAGCCGCTCGGCGTCGTTGCGATCATATCGCCATGGAATTTCCCCGTCGCCACCGCGTCCTGGAAGATCGCGCCGGCGCTGGCATTCGGCAATGCCGTGATCTGGAAGCCGGCCAGCCTCACCCCGGCCAGCGCCTGGGCATTGACCGAGATCATCAGCCGGCAGGCGATCCCGAAAGGCCTCTTTAACCTGGTGATGGGATCGGGATCGACGATCGGCCGCGAGCTTGCCGCCAAGGCCGACATACAAGGGTTGAGCTTCACCGGCTCCGGCGCCGTCGGCTCCGGCATCGCCGCGCTCGCCGCCGCGCGCTTCGTCAAGCTGCAGCTCGAAATGGGGTCGAAGAACCCGTTCGTGGTGATGGACGACGCCGACCTCGACCGCGCCGCCGACCTTGCCGTGAACGGCGCCTTCGGCGGCACCGGACAAAAATGCACGGCCTCGTCGCGCCTGATCGTCCACCGGCCGATCCATGACGCCTTCGTCGAGAAGCTGCTGGCGAAGACCCGGGCGCTGAAGGTCGGCCATGCGCTTGAGGCCGGCGTCCAGATGGGGCCGGTCGTCAGCGCCGAACAGCTCTCGGCCAATCTCGGTTATGTGACGCTGGGCATCAGCGAAGGCGCCGAGCTTGCGGCCGGCGGCGAGGCGCTCGATCTCGCGCATAACGGCCACTACATGGCGCCCGCCGTGTTCCTCAACGGCCGCTCGCGCATGCGCATCAACCAGGAGGAGATGTTCGCGCCGATCACCTGTGTCATTCAAGCCGACGATCTCGACGAGGCGATCATGCTGGCCAACGACACGCCCTACGGGCTGACAGCCGGCATCGCCACCCGCTCGCTGGCGCGCGCGACGAAATTCCGCCACGCCTCGCGCTCGGGCTGCGTCATGGTCAACCTAGCGACCGCCGGCACCGACTATCACGTGCCGTTCGGCGGCGTTCGTGCCTCGAGCTACGGCCCGCGCGAGCAGGGCCGCGCCGCGGTCGAGTTCTACACCCAAGTCAAGACATCCTACATCCACGCGGGCGCGCCCGAATGACCACCGGCGCGCCGCAAGTGCTCATCGACGGGCTGCAATATTGCAACTGGTCGCGCGAAATTTTCGAGGAGATGCGCCAGGGCGGCCTGACCGCGGTCCACGCCACGGTCGGCTATCACGAAGGTTTCCGCGAGACGGTGCGCCACCTCGTCGATTGGCGCACGCGTTTTCGCGACAATGAGGATCTGATCCTCCTGGCGCGCGATGCCGGCGACATCGAGCGGGCGCGAGCCTCGAACCGGACGGCGATCCTGCTCGGCCTGCAGAACCCAATGCCGATCGAGGACGACATCGGCCTGATCGAGATGCTGTTCGATCTCGGCATCCGCTTCATGCAGCTCACCTACAACAACCAGTCGCTGCTCGGCTGCGGCTGGATGGAGAAGGAGGACAGCGGCGTGACGCGGATGGGGCGCGAGGCGATCGCCGAGATGAACCGGCTCGGCATGATCATCGACCTGTCGCATGCCAGCGAGCGGACCGCGCTGGAAACGATCGCGTTGTCGCAGCGGCCGGTGGTCGTCAGCCACGCCAATCCGCGCTGGCTGCGCGACAGCAACCGCAATGTCTCCAGGGCCATCTTGCAGGCATTGCGCGCAAAGGAGGGGTTGCTCGGCCTTTCGCTCTACCCGCTGCACCTCCCGAACGGCTCGGACACGACGCTGGAGCAGTTCGGGAAAATGGCTGCCGAAGCGGCCGGGATCATGGGGGCGGATCATCTCGGCATCGGCTCGGATCTATGCCAGGACCAGCCCGACAGCGTCGTGCGCTGGATGCGAGAAGGCCGCTGGACCCGCGAGATCCAGGCGACCGCGAGCTTCCCGCCGCAGCCGTCCTGGTTCAGATCGAACCTCGATTTTCCGAAGCTGTCGCAAGGCCTTTCCTCGGCCGGATTCGGTCAAGCCGAAACCGCGTTGGTCCTCGGCGGCGCCTGGCACCGCTTCCTCAAGGCCAGCCTGCCTTCCGCCCGGGATTCGCAGGCAACGAGCTGATAGGCGCGCGGGCAGGCCCAGGTGGGGCCAAGCCCGGCCGTCCAGAGCAATCGGGCTTTGGCCTACCCCACCGCCGGCCGACCAAAAATCAGCCCCAGAAACTCGCCCAGCCAGCGCTTCAAATGCATGTCCCAGATCAGCCGGCCGCCGAGATGGTCGCGGCCGGGCTGAGCGCCGGGCAATTCGAAGCGATGCGCGCCGCGCACCACCCAGCGCTGCATCATCACGCGTGTCAGCTCGCCATGGAACTGGATGCCCCAGGCGTTCTCGCCGTAGCGGAACGCCTGGTTGGGATAGGTTTCCGCGGTTGCCAAAAGCGTCGCTTCCTTCGGCAGCGAAAAGCCTTCGCGGTGGAACTGGTAGACCATCTCCGGCCAGTGCAGCAGCTTCTTGCCGGCCTCGGTCGCTTCAATTGGATACCAGCCGATCTCGACCAGGCCTTCGCCATGGCCCTCGACCTTGCCGCCGAGATGGTTGGCGAGCATCTGCGCGCCGAGGCAGATGCCGAGGAACGGCCGGTTCTCCTTGAGCGGGATTTCCAGCCAATCGGTCTCGCGGCGGACGAACTCGTCCTCGTCATTGGCGCTCATCGGCCCGCCGAAGATAACCGCGCCGGCATGATCGTCGAGCGTGCAGGGTAGCTCGTCGCCCAATGGCGGCCGGCGGATGTCGAGGTCGAAACCTTCTTCCAGAAGCATATGGCCGACGCGGCCGGGGCTCGAAGTCTCCTGATGCAGCACGATCAGGATTTTTGGTCTCGGCCTCGGTCTGGGTGGCATGGAAGGCGAAGGATCCTGTTATTCGTCGCTCGACTGGCCCTTGGCGCCAGGCGCCTGGGCCGCCGCCTTTTGGCGCGCCTCGATGCGGTCGCGGCGCTCGACGCCGATCAGCTCGGCGACCCGCCAGACGGTGTTGTCCTCGAGCTCGTCAAGCTCGCCGTCGGCATAGACGATCTCCCACATCAGGCCGATGAAGGCCTTGCGCGCCTCGGCATCGAGATCGCGCTTCAAGACGCTGGTGAAAGCGTACAGGTCGATCGCCTCGTTGTCGGCGCGCTCGCCGGCCGCGGCCAGCGCGTCGAGCTCCGCGCCGCTCACCGAATAGGTCTCGGCCAGGATCTGCTTGAACCGCTCCCATTCGACGTCCTGGCGCACGCCGTCGGCGTTCATCACATGGTAGAGCAGCGCCGAGGCCGCGACGCGCGGATCGTCGGCGCTCGGCTTGGCCGCGCGGCCGGCCGGCAGATCCCTCAGGAAGGACAATACGCGCTCGAACATCGATGATTTTTCCCTGCCCGCCAAATCTTTCTTGTCCGCCACGCCGGACCTCAAAACAAACGAAACCGGCGCGGCGATTTTTCCGCTTCTTCTTCCGGCGCGACACCCGGATCGTCCGGCAGAGGCGGCAGCTCCGGGCCGCGCCCGGCGGTTTCGGCCTCGCCGCCGGCTTCCACGACGGCCGTGTCCTTCTCGCCGCCATTCGCGGGTACCGGCGCCGTCTTCTCGGCCGCAGCATCGGCGACGATGTCGATCGCCTTCTCGGCGACAGGCTGGACAGGCGGCGCAGCGGTGATCGCCGGCACCGCGACATCCGCGTCGCTGTCGATCAGCTGGCCGAGCCGCTCCATCGGCGCGCGCCAGGTGAAAGCGTCGAGCTTGCCGGTGATCGGCGATACCGGCGCCCAGCGCTCGGAGATGACGCCGTCCGCCACCCAGGCGGGATCGCGCGGCGCGCGCACGGCTTTGGACAGCAGCTGCCGCACCTTGCCCTGGTCGCCGGTCTCGGCTTCCTCGATATCGGCGAGCAGAAGATAGGCGCCCTCGCGGCGATCCATGCGGATTGCCGCCTCCGCCTCGCGCCGCGCGGTGGCGAAATCCTGCGCGTCGAGCGCCGCGCGCGCCACGGCCATGGACGATTCGGCGTGGTTCTTCTTCAAGTCCTGCAGCTTCTTCGCTCGGTTGAGGCGGTCGAGCACCGCATCGCCCGGTCTGGCATGGGTGTAGAGCTCGGCGATATCGGGATGCGGCTCGGCCTTCCAGGCGGCCTCCAGGATCTTGGAGCCCTTGCGCACGTCGTTTTGCCGGATAACCAGATCGGCGGCGATCACCGCCGCCGGCGCGAAATCGGGCGCCAGCTTGTTGGCTTCGAGCGCCGCCGTGCGGGCCGCGTTCGGGTCGCTGTCGACCAGCGCCTGCGCCTTGGCCGTCAGCAACACGGCGCGGCGGCGGTTGGCCGCGTCGCGCTCGATCTGCCTTGTCGATTTCTGCGCCTCGACCAGCTTCAGCGCGCCGTCCCAGTCGCCGCGTTCGGTGAGCTCCTCGAGCGTCGATTCCGCCGCCCAGGCAAGCTGCGGCGCAACCGCCGCCGCGCGTCCGGCATAGTGGCGGGCGGCGTTGCGGTCGCCAAGGCGCTCGGCCTCCAGATAAAGCCCGCGCAGGCCGAGCAACCGCATCTCCGGATCGTCGAGCATGCGCTCGAATTTCTCGCGCGCGCCCTCATGGTCGCCCTCGAGCAGCGAGGCCTGCGCGTCGAGCAGGTTGATCAGCGGCTCCCGGTCGGAGCTGATCAGCTTGGCGGCCTCCTTGGTCTTCTTGCGCGCCAGCGCGCCGTCGCCGGCGCCGGCGGCGATCATCCCGGTCGACAGCGCCTGATAGCCGCGGTCGCGGCGGCGAACGCGAAAATAGCGCGAGATCGTGTAGGGGCTGTTCCACAGCGACTTGATCAGCCACCAGACGATCATCACCGCAGCAACCACGGCGACGATCGCCACTGCCGCCACCATCAGCGTGACCTGGTACTGGTAGCCGTTGAAGGTGACGAGCATGTCACCCGGGCGGTCGGCCAGCCAGGCAAAGCCCAACCCCAACGCGAAGACGACGGCGAGGAAGACGAGGAGGCGGATCATCTTGTCTCCTTATGCCTTCGTCGCGCCGGCAATCAGCGCTTCGAGCTGCTTTTCAACCTCCAGCCGCGCCTTCAGTTTGCCGGCAAACTCCGCGCCGGCCGCCTTTGCCGCGTCGGGCAGCGTGTCGTATTCGCTGAGCGCCTTGGCATAGTCGCCCTGGTTGACCGCCACTTCCATGCGGGCGACGGTTTCCGGAGCGCCCTTGCCTTCGACAGTGCCGACCGGCCGCACCTTGATCAGCGATTCCGCGCTCGACACCAGGCTCTGGAAGAAGCCGGCATTCTGGTCGACCGGCCTTGCCGCCTCGACCATGGCGTTGGCCGCGGCATCGGCCTCCGACGCGATGGTGGCGCGGGTCGGCACGCCCTTTTCGGCATAGGAGCGCAGCGCCGCAAGCTCCGGCGCGTCCGGCGCGATCGCCGCGAACGTGTCGAGCTCGGTCGCAAAAGGCGCGCCGCGGTCGAGCGCCGACTTCAGCGCCGAGGCGGCAATGGCCAAAGCGATCTTCGGCTGCGAGGCCTGCGCCTCGACCTTGCCGGAAAGCTGCGACACGGACTGCTCAAGCGCCGCCACCCGGCCGTCCACGGCCTTGGCCGCGTCGCCGGTCGATTTCACCAACGCGTCGAGCCCGGCGATCTTCTCATTGAGCGGCCCAAGATCGACGGGCGCGGCATTGCCGTTCTTCTGCAGCTCGGCAACGGTGGCCTCGATCTGGCCGACCTTGTCGCCGAGCGCCTTCAGCGCGGCGCCGTCGCCGCCCTGTCCTGCGGTGGATTTCAGCGCCGCGACATCGGCCTTGACCTGCGCGAGCGCCGAGGAAAGGCCGTCGACCTTGGCCGACACGCCGGTGTCGCCGCTTTCCTTCAACGCCGCGATTTCGCTTTTCAGCGAAGCGATCTCGCCATTGACGCCGTCGAGCGAACCGCCGTTCGATCCCGGCGCGCCAATCAGCCCGACCGCCTGCAGCAGGCCGGCGCCGGCAAGCGCGATCACGCCGCCGACGACGCCCGCGGCAATGGCGTTGACACCGGTTCTGCGCRGTGGCTGCGGCATGCGATCCTCGCTGCTCGTGTCGCTTGGTTTCGCTGCCGAGGCGCCGGCGCCGGGCGCGGACGCATCCTCGAAATTGTAGTCGAAGCCCTGGTGCTGGCTTTTCGGCGCATCGGAACCGCCGGGGTAAGGCTTTTCCGGCTCATCCTTGCCGACCTCGGGCTTGTCGGATGTCGCCTGCGCGGCGTCGCTATGCTCCCACGGCTCGATATCGGCCTGCTCGGCATGGATCGGCTCTTCCGGCGCCTCCGGTTGGGAAGCGGCGGCGGCCTCTTCCGCCTTCGCCTCATCGGTCTGGGCCGCCTTGGCCTTCGCGGCATCCTCGTCGGTGATTCGCGAGACGGCGCCGGGCTCGAGTTCGATGGTCACCGGCTCGCGCCGGCTCTTCGAATGTCGCATCTTCGGCGTCTTGACCATGCTTGGGCTCCGCAAAATGGCTGATCAATGGGTCCAGAGCGTCAGGATGCTCTAGCACATCACCAAGCGGTGAAAAGGGGCGGTGTGATGACGCGGCTCAACCGGGCAGCGACAAAAGCGCCAGCAGCGCGTCTTCCTCGGGTTTGGCGGCGATGCGGACCCTGTGACCGGCAACCCCATCCAGCGGTTCGGCGATCCGGGCCGAGAGCGCCAGGAATTCCGTTTTTTCAAAGAGATGCCTTAGCGTTGGCCGCTTAATCAGGCTGACCAGCGCCAAGCTGGCCTTGGCCGAATAGAGCAGCGCCGCCCCCACCGGCCGGCCCGACAGACGGGCGACCACATCGGCGTCGCCATAGTCGATCGCCGTTGTGTCGTAGGTCTCGATTGCCTGGACATGCAGGCCCGCCGCACTCAGCCGATGCTCGAACACCGGGAAGCGAACGCGGCCGCACAGATAGACGATTGCCTTACCGGCAAGGCCGCCGGCGATCACATCTGCCAGCGCCTCGGCGTCGCCAGGCCCCTCCATGACGGCGAGAAATCCCGCCGCGCGGCAGGCTTCGGCCGTCCTTTTCCCGACCGCGTGGCAAGGCAGGCGCGCAAGCGCCGCGACCAGCGCTTTCGGTGCATGCCGCACCGCATTGGCGCTGGTGACAGCAACCGCCACGGCATCGCCGCCGATGCTCGCTTCGACAGGCAAGGCGCTCGTTACGGTCAGCGGCAGCAGGACCGGCTGGAATCCCTGTGTTTCGAGGCGTCGTGCCGTGCGCGACGCGCCGGGCTCCGGCCTCGTCACCAGGATGCGGACCATGTCAGGCCCAGCCGTCGAAGAACTTAGCGCCGGCCCTGGCGCGAACCCTGCGCGCGGCGTCCAGTCCTATCTCCGCCGCGTCCGCGGCCTCGCCCTCCAGCCGGACCTCATGCGATTCGGTGCCGTCGGGCGAGATGATCAGCCCGTCAAAGGACAGTTTTTCGCCCGCTACCGTCGCATGGCCGGCGATCGGCGTGCGGCACGAGCCGTCGAGCGCGGCAAGGAAGGCGCGCTCGCAGGTGAGCGCCTGGCCGGTCGGCACATGATGGATCGCCGCCAGCATCCTCTCGACGTCGCGGTCGCCGATGCGCGCTTCGATGCCGATCGCGCCTTGCCCCGGCGCCGGCGGAAAATCCTCGAGCGGCATCAGGTCTGTGACGACATGTTCGAGCCCGAGTCGCTTCAGCCCGGCATAGGCGAGGATCGTGCCCTCGGCAACGCCTTCGTCGAGCTTGCGCAGCCTGGTCTGCACATTCCCGCGGAAGATCACCACCTCGAAATCCGGCCGCATGCGGCGAAGCAGCGCCTGGCGCCGCAGCGACGACGACCCGACCACCGCACCGCGCGGCAAGTCGACGATCCGCTTCACCTTCTTGCCGATGAAAGCGTCGCGGGCGTCCTCGCGCGGCAGGAACGTGATAAGCTCCAGCCCGTCGGGCAGCACCGTCGGCATATCCTTCGACGAATGCACCGCGATGTCGATGCGGCCATCGAGCAGCGCTTCCTCGATTTCCTTGGTGAATAGGCCCTTGCCGCCGGCTTCCGAGAGCGGCCGGTCCTGGATGCGGTCGCCGCTGGTCGAGATCGGCACCACCTCGAACGCCTGCTCTGGCAGGCCATGCGCCTGCATCAGCCGCGCCCGCGTCTCATGCGCCTGGGCCAGCGCCAACGGGCTGCCGCGTGTTCCGATTTTCAAAGTTTGCATGGCGCGCGGTCCGTGATAACCCCCGGGCAGCTTGAGGTCTGCCGGGCCTTTTCCTAATTGGGATTGGCCGGTGATACAATCTTTGAGGCTAGCGACCAATTGATCCGCGTTCTGGGCATTGAGACGAGCTGCGACGAGACGGCGGCCAGCGTGGTGGCGCTGGACGGCGCTTCCGCGCCCGAAATCCTGTCCAACATCGTGCTCAGCCAGATCGAGGAGCACGCGGCCTTCGGCGGGGTCGTGCCGGAGATCGCCGCGCGCGCCCATGTCGAGGCGCTGGACGGCATCGTCGAGGCAGCGCTCGCCGATTCATCCGTATCGCTCGACGAGGTCGACGCCATCGCCGCCACCGCTGGTCCCGGACTGGTCGGCGGGCTGATCGTCGGCCTGATGACGGCCAAGGCGATCGCCGCCGCCGCCAACAAGCCGCTGATCGCCATCAACCACCTCGAAGGCCACGCGCTGACGGCGCGGCTGACCGATGGGCTCGACTTCCCCTACCTCCTCCTGCTCGTTTCCGGCGGTCACACCCAGATCGTCGCGGTGCGCGGCGTCGGCGACTATCAGCGCTGGGCGACCACGATCGACGATGCGCTGGGCGAAGCCTTCGACAAGACGGCCAAGATGCTCGGCCTGCCCTATCCCGGCGGCCCGAATGTCGAGAAGGCCGCGGCCAGTGGCGATGCGAACCGCTTTGCCTTCCCGCGTCCGATGAAGGGCTCGGCGCAGCCCGACTTCTCCTTCTCCGGCCTGAAGACGGCGGTGCGCCAGGCGGCAACCGCGATCGCGCCGCTGAGCGACCAGGACGTCGCCGACATCTGTGCCTCCTTCCAGGCGGCGGTGGCGGACGCGCTGGGCGATCGTGTCGGCCGCGCCCTTGCCCGCTTCCGCCAGGAATTCCCGCGCCAGGCAAAGCCGGCGCTGGTCGTCGCCGGCGGCGTCGCCGCCAACCGCACCGTCAAGGCGACGCTTGAAGCGCTTTGTTCCAAAGCCGGCTTCGCCTTCGTGGCGCCACCGCAAAAGCTCTGCACCGACAACGCGGCGATGATCGCCTGGGCCGGCGTCGAGCGGCTGCGCGCCGGCATCGCCGACGAAAACGCCGCCGACTTCGTGCCGCGCTCGCGCTGGCCGCTCGACAGCGTTTCGACGCCTTTGGTCGGCTCGGGCCGGCGCGGTGCCAAGGCATGAGCGCGAAGGGGGCGAGCGGCAGGAAGCCGGGCAGCGGCTGGCGCGTCGCGGTGCTGGGCGGCGGCGCCTGGGGCACGGCGCTGGCGCTGGCCATGCTGCGCGCCGGCCATGATGTCCGGCTCTATGCGCGCGACTCCGAAACCGTCGCCGCCATCGCCCGCGGCGAGAACCCGCGCTATTTGCCCGGCATCAGGATCGAGCCCGGCATCGCGGCCACCGGCGATATGGCCGAGGCGCTCGACGGCGCCGACTGCGTGCTCGCCGTGACGCCGGCGCAATCGCTGCGCGCTGTGCTCGCCGGCGCGCGAAGCCACGTTCCTGCAGGCGTGCCGCTGGTGCTCTGCGCCAAGGGCATCGAACGCGACACCGGCGCGCTGCTGTCGGCGATCGTCGAGGAAAGCCTGCCGGGAAATCCGGTCGCGGCGCTCTCCGGTCCGAGCTTCGCCAGCGACGTCGCGCGCGGCCTGCCGACCGCCGTCGTGGTCGCCGCCCGCGATGCGGAACTGGCGGCCGAGCTTGCCGCCCGCTTCTCGGCCGAGAACCTGCGCTGCTATTCCAGCGACGACCTGATCGGCGTCGAGATCGGCGGCGCGCTGAAGAACGTCTTCGCCATCGCCGCCGGCGCGATCACCGGCGCCGGCCTCGGCGCCAGCGCCCAGGCCGCCATGGTGACGCGCGGCTTCGTCGAACTGCGCCGCATCGGCGCCGCCTTCGGCGCGAAACCGGAAACCCTGATGGGGCTTTCCGGCCTCGGCGACCTCTTGCTCACCTGCTCCTCGGCGCAGTCGCGCAATTTCGCCTATGGCCTGGCGCTCGGCCAGGGCAAGCCGCTTGCCGGCCTGCCGCTGGCCGAAGGCGTGCCGACGGCGGGCATCGCCGCCCGCATCGCCGCCGAGCGCGGCATCGAGGCGCCGATCATCTCGGCCGTCGCCGCCATCCTCGACGGCAAGGTGACCATCGGCCAGGCGGTGACCGCGCTGATGACACGCCCGCTCAAAACCGAAACCGACATCTGAACCATCGGAGTTGAAAAATGCTGTTTGCGTTGATTTGCAAGGACAAGCCCGGCAGCCTGCAGCTGCGCGTCGACACGCGGCCGGCGCATGCGGCCTTCCTGGAAGGCCTGATCAGCGAAGGCAGGCTTGCCTTTGCCGGTCCCTTCCTCGACGCCGACGGCAAGCCGGACGGCAGCCTGGTGATGATCGAGGCGCCGGACATGGCCGGCGCCCAGGAGCTCGCCGCGGCCGACCCCTACGCCAAGGCCGGCCTGTTCGAAAGCGTGCAGATCCGGCCGTGGAACTGGGTCTTCCAGAAACCCGCCGACGCATGATCGTTCGCTGCTCTCGCCGCAACGGCGGCGAGAGAGTAAGCATAGACGGCAACGCCATGCGTGGCGGCAAAGCGATGGGACAAACGATATGAATTACTGGCTGTTCAAGTCCGAGCCCTCGGTCTTTTCCTTCGAGGCGCTGAAAGCCAAGGGCAAGGCCGGCACGCAATGGGACGGCGTGCGCAACTACGCCGCCCGCAACAACATGAAGGCGATGCAGATCGGCGATCTCGGCTTCTTCTACCATTCCAATGAGGGGCTCGACATCGTCGGCATCGCCGAGGTCTGCGCGCTGGCGCACCCCGACACCACCACCGACGACCCGCGCTGGGAATGCGTCGACATCCGCGCCTACAAGGACGTGCCGAAGCCGGTGACGCTGGAACAGGTCAAGGCCAACCCCAAGCTCGCGGAGATGGCGCTGGTCCGGCTCGGCCGGCTTTCCGTGCAGCCGGTGACGCCGGCCGAATGGAAAGAGGTCTGCCGCATGGCCGAACTCAACCCGGCGCCGTGAAACGACTGACGCCGAAAACCGCGAAGACCTTCATCCTCGACAACACGGCGCTGATGGCGCCGCCGCATGTGCCGGAAGTGCTTCTGCACCTCGCCGACGAGGCGCATGACCTTTGGCTGCGCACCGAGGAGGAGCTGGCCGAGATCGGCCTGCCGCCGCCCTTCTGGGCCTTTGCCTGGGCCGGCGGCCAGGGTCTCGCCCGCTATGTGCTCGACCACCCGGGGACCGTACGCGACAGGCGCGTGCTCGACTTCGCCTCCGGCTCGGGCCTCGTCGCCATCGCCGCGATGAAAGCGGGCGCGAAGCAGGTGATCGCCGCCGACATCGACCCGTTCTGCGAGACGGCGATCGCCATCAACCTCGAAGCCAATGGCGCTGAAGCGCAATTCCTCGGCACGGATTGCATCGGCACCGACGGTGGCTGGGACGTCGTGCTTGCCGGCGACGTCTTCTACGACAAAGCTTTCGCCGACAGGCTGCTGCCCTGGTTCGGGTCCCTGAAGGCGCGCGGCGCCGAGATCCTCGTCGGCGATCCCGGCCGCGCCTACCTGCCGAAGACCGGGCTGCAATCGCTTGCCGTCTATCAGGTTCCGGTGACGCGCGTGCTGGAGGATGCCGACGTCAAGCGTACGACCGTCTGGCGCCTTGCTTGACGCGACAGGCGAACAAGCGTTCCATCGCATTTCGATCCGGAGGGGAAAGCATGGATTTTTCGGTCGTGAACTGGCTGGCGGTGATTGTCGCCGCCGTTGTCGCATGGTTGTTCGGCGCCGCCTGGTACATGAGCCTGAGCAAGCCCTGGCTGAAGGCGGCCAAGCTCGACCCGGCCACAATGAAGCGCTCGGCCGTTCCGTTCGTCGTGAGCTTCATCGCCGAGCTGATCATGGCGCTGGTGCTGACGCTGGTGGTCGGCGCCATAACCGGCGGCGAGCCGAACCTTATAGCGGGATTGCTGTTCGGCTTCGTGCTTTGGCTGGGCTTCATCGCCACGACGCTTGCCGTCAACCACCGCTATGAAGGTTTCGGCTGGGCCCTGACGCTGATCGATGCCGGCCATTGGCTGGGAGCGATGCTGATCATCGGCGCCATCATCGGCTGGTTCGGCGCGCCCGCGGCGCCAGCGGGTTAAGTCGCCATCACGTCGGCGTCTTCGCCGCCTCCTCTATAAGCCATTCGCGAAAGGCCACGACGCGCGCGTCGTCTTTCACGGCCTCGGGATAGACCAGGAAATAGGCGAATTCCGGGGCGACCTTGATGCCGAGCTCGAAGGGCCGCACCAGGCGCCCTTGCGAGAGATCGTTGGCCACCATGGCAAAGTCGGCGAGCGCCACCGCATTGCCGTCGAGCGCCGCCTGGGTGGCATCGGTCGAGGACCCGAAGACCAGCGTGCGGCTGTCGTCGAAATCGTCGACGCCGGCGGCGTGCATCCACATGCTCCAGTTCGGCCAGGTCACGCCCTGCCGCGACCATTCGATATGCGCGAGCGTATGGTTGAAGAGGTCGCGCGGCTCCTTCAGCGGCGGACCTGAGGCGAGCAGCGCCGGGCTGCAGACCGGGATGATGATGTTCTCGAACAGCCGATGCGCGATGATCCCCGGATATTTGCCGGTGCCGAAGCGGATGCCGACATCGACATCGTCGCGCTCGAAATCCCTGACGTCGTAGGTGATGTCGAAACGCAGCTCGACGCCGGGCTTCTGCCGGCGGAAATCGTCGACGCGCCGCATCAGCCACTTCGTCGCGAACTGTGCGTCGAGCGTCACCTTCAGCAGCGCCGTGCCGCGGGTCATCTTTCGGGCGCGGCTGACGGCGCGGTTGAGCAGGTCGAGCGCATCGACCGAGGCCTCCAGCAGCAAGTTGCCCGCCTCCGTCAGCCGGATGGTACGGCTGGTGCGCGTGAACAGCACCAGATCGAGCTGGTCCTCGATTTCCTTGATCTGATGGCTGACCGCCGCCGGCGTCAGGCCGAGCTCGTCGGCGGCGCGGGTGAAGTTGAGATGCCTGGCGGCCGCCTCGAACGTCCGGAGCGCGCGTGTTCCCGGCAGCAGCTTGGACATACGATCTCCAAATAAAACTTGACGATCAGAAAAGAACTACTCGTTTCCCGTTTGTTTTTCAATCCGGCATCATGGCCTCATCGAAACACCATAAAACTGGATTTGATATCCGGAGAACACGGGATAAAGCCATGTCTGAGATCGCCCTGAAACCCTGCACCCCCCTGGAATCGCCCTCGGGCCTGACCGTTTGGCTGCGTTCGGCGCGCGATTGGCTGCACCAGGCTCGCGTCGCCGCCCGGCTGCCACACGAATCGGTCGAAGACCTCTCCGACAGCCAGCTGCGCGACATCGGCGCCGAGCGCCGGGATATCTCGAAGACGATGGATCGAGAGCTTCGCGAGATCGGGCTGCTCGGTACCGGTTGGCAGCAGCCGAGACGGTAGGGATTAGGGATTAGGCAATAGGGAAGGAGACTCCAAGACACCTACTGCCTACTGCCTACTGCCTACCTGATTACCTTCACCACCGTCCGATCCGACAGCAACGGAAGCAGCCTCGCCATGGTCCGCGCCGTCACCGCCACGCAGCCTTGGGTCGGCGTGAAGCCCGGCCGCGCCAGATGGAAGAAGATCGCGCTGCCGCGCCCGCGCCGGCGCGGCGCGATGTTCCAGTCGAGCACCAGGCAGACATCGTAGAGCCGGTCGTCGCGCTTCATCCGCTCATGGCTCGCGCCATAGGGGATCTTCACCGGACGGTTGTAGTTGCGGTCGTCCGGCACCTCGCACCAGCCGAGATCCGGACCGATCGGCGCCATCGGCAGCCTCGTCCGGCGACCGCCCGGAAAATGATCGCCCCGGAAATAGCCCGACAGGATGCGCATCGACGCCAGCGGCGTCGCGCCGTCCCCTTCATGCTTGTTGGCGGTGATGCCGCTGCGCCCCAGCGCACAGGGAAACACCGTTTTGCCGGCTTGCAGGAAGCCTTGCGCGGGGTTGCCGGGGCGCGCGCGCACCACCAAAACGCCCAGGCCTTTCGGCAAAAATGCGCCCGCCGCATTGCGAGCGCGTTTTTTCTTGTATGATCGTGTCACGGAACAAATCACTGTGATCGGCTGTTGCGCCGGTGAGCTTCCGCATAAATGGGGGGAGGTCAACTGAATATTCTTTTTAAAACAACGGATTGATATCCATGACATCACGCACCATCCTGATCGTCGATGACGACGACGACCTGCGCGCCACCCTGGTCGAGCAGCTGGCGCTTTACGAAGAATTCGACGTCCAGCAGGAATCGACCGCCGCAAAAGGCGTTGCCGCCGCGCGTGGCGGCGTTGTCGACCTGCTCATCATGGATGTCGGCCTGCCCGATATGGACGGCCGCGAGGCGGTGAAGATCCTGCGCAAGGGCGGCTACAAGGCGCCGATCATCATGCTGACCGGTCACGACACCGATTCCGACACGATCCTGGGTCTCGAGGCCGGCGCCAACGATTATGTGACCAAGCCCTTCCGCTTCGCCGTGCTGCTCGCGCGCATCCGCGCCCAGCTTCGCCAGCATGAGCAGAGCGAGGATGCGACCTTTTCGGTCGGTCCTTACACGTTCAAGCCCAGCCAGAAGCTGCTGATCGACCCTCGCGGCGCCAAGGTGCGGCTGACCGAGAAGGAAGCCTCGATCATCAAATATCTCTACCGCGCCGACCAGAAGGTGGTGACGCGAGACGTGCTGTTGGAAGAGGTCTGGGGCTACAATTCCGGCGTCACCACGCACACGCTGGAGACCCATGTCTACCGGTTGCGCCAGAAGATCGAGCGCGATCCTTCCAATGCCGAAATTCTTGTGACAGAAAGCGGCGGCTACAAGCTGGTTCCTTAAACATTTCATGATCTGGAACAATTCCAGGAAAAGTGTGAAACGGTTGGGCTCGGCGGCTTCGCCGTAGCCTTCCGTCCGGAATTGAGCCAAAAGAGTTGAGAGCGGTCGGGCGGGACCGCTTCGGGTACGATCCTGGTGCTGGAGGGTGATGGATCGGCTCGTTGCACGCATCGCAGGATGCATGGCGGAGCGTTTCTCGCGTGCCCAGAAGGGCGCGCCGCTCCAAAGGAGGGACTGGACTGACCGCTCGGGGACACAGCTAGGATGGCGCTGGATGATGACATCCTCATCCTGTCCAGCGTGAAGCTTTTCCAGGGCTTCACGCAGGAACAATTGCGCCTGCTCGCCTTCGGCGCCGAGACCACGGTGCTGCAGGCCGACCATAAGCTCTACCGCGAGGACGACGTCGCCGACTCGGCCTACATCGTGGTCACCGGCTTGATCACGCTCTATCGGGAGCTAGGCGGCGAACGCGTCCCGATCGGCACGGCGGGCCCGGGCACCATGCTGAGCGAACTGGCGCTGATCGCCGACACCAACCGGCTGACCAGCGCCTCCGCCGCGGTCGATTCGGAAGTGATCCGGCTGAGCCGCAAGATGTTCCACCGAATCCTGGAAGAATACCCGGAGATCGCAGTTCTGTTGCATGAGCGCATCCTGGAGGAATTCCAGCAGATGATCGCCCGTATCGAGGAACTGGCGCCGCGCTTTACGGGGTAGGACTCGACGAAACGCGCAATCGCGACTTCGTCATTCCAGGGCGGAGCAAGGAGCGAAGCCCGTGGATGACGACCTGAGAGGCGTGCGCCGCCCTCTCCGCCGCCGCGTCAGTCCAAGTCAAATTTCGCGATCACCGGCACATGGTCGGACGGCTTTTCCCAGCCGCGCGCCGCCTGCAGGATCTCGTAGCCTTTGAAAGCCGGCACCAGGTTGGCGGAGGACCAGACATGGTCGAGGCGGCGGCCGCGGTTCGACGCTTCCCAATCCTTCGCGCGATAGCTCCACCAAGTGTAGAGCTTCTGCTCGGCCGGCACGTTGAGCCGCATCAGGTCGACCCAGCCGCCGGCCTCGCGCATCGCCTCGAAATTTGTCGTCTCGACCGGCGTGTGGCTGACGACGTTGAGCAATTGCTTGTGCGACCAGACGTCATGCTCCTGCGGCGCGATGTTCAGGTCGCCGACCAGGATCGACGCGGACGATTCGTCCCCGCTCGCCGGCACGCCGTTCATCTCATGGACGAAATCGAGCTTGTGCCGGAATTTGCGGTTGATCTCCGGATCCGGCTCATCGCCGCCGGCCGGCACGTAGAAATTATGCACCAGCACCGATTTGCCGCCCGCCTGCACCCTGACCGACAGATGCCGGCTGTCGTCGATCTCGCAGAAACGCCGCTTTTCCACCAACTCGATCGGCCGGCGTGCGACGGTGGCGACGCCGTGATAGCCCTTCTGGCCATGGAACAGGATGTGCTCGTAGCCCGCCTTGCGGAAGGCCTTTTCCGGGAAGAGCTCGTCGGGAACCTTGGTCTCCTGCAGGCAGAGCACGTCGGGCGCATGCTCTTTCAACAGCCGCTCGACGATCGGCATGCGCAGGCGCACGGAGTTGATGTTCCAGGTGGCGATGGTGAAAGGCATGCGGCGAGTCCGGACGGCAAAAGTCGCCGCACTAGTGCCAGTGAGCGCGGGCGAAGACAAGCCGAAGCATGGCGCAAGCCTTCGAGATTGGACAAAGCCTTCTCAACTTCGTCATTCCAGGGCGGAGCAAGGAGCGAACCGACGCGCGCAGACCCTGGAATCCATGCCGTGACGTGCGAGCGCTGCAACGGTGCAGACCTCAGCACCGAACGCCGGCACAGAATAGTGTTCTTCTGCACCGCATCGTTCCTCGGCAAGCGCAACGGCATGGATCCTAGGGTCTCCGCTCCGCTCCGCGTCGCTTCGCCCTAGGATGACGAAGCTACTGACCAGCCCGCCAAGTTAGCGGTTTTAGCGCGTTCTCGTGTTCAGCTCTCTGTTCGCCGTGTAGTCGATCGCGAACGTGTCGGGCGGGAAGCTGACGCCTTCCTTGGTGTTGAAGATCATCACCGTGGTGTCCTTGCCTTGCGCATCGGTGATCGTCCACTGCCGCAGATCGTAGGTCTTCGGGTCGAACATCATGGTGATCATCGCATTGCCGAACACCGACTTGTCGGACAGCTTGATGGTGGTGAGGTCGTCTTCTTCCTTGACCGCCTTGACGCGCCCGCCGGAGAGGTCGATCCGATCATCGAGCAGCAGCTTCAGCGGCGTCTTCGACAGCGGGTAGAGGTCGGAGGTGTTGAGCTTCTTGTTGAGGATCACCACCGACTTGCCGTCGGAGATGACGCGGAAGTTCGAGGAGCCGTCATAGTTGAAGCGGATCTTGCCGGGGCGCTCGAGGAAGAACTTGCCGCCGGTCTGCTCGCCTTTCGGCCCGAACTGGACGAACTCGCCGCTCATCGACTTCACCGAGGAGAAATGATCGGCGATCTTCTGCGCCGCCGGCGGCACCGCGGCCTGCGCGGCGGCCACGAGCTGGTAGCCCGGCACGAGGTTGAGCGCGGCGGCTCCGCCAAGCATCAGGCCGAGGCCGAGAAGCTGGCGGCGGGTGAGGGCGAATTCGGTCTGGGTCTTCATGCCGGTCACTTCCTGTGATTCGTGTCGCCGCAGTTTCTGGACTCCCACTGGGGCCTAAGTTTGGCGGATGCGCGACAGCTCCGTCGCATGAACGCGCCAGACGATTTCCGGTTGCCTGCCGGCCCGGACCGGCGTCTTGCCGGGCCAGGGGCTTGTCGGGCTTCAGGTCCGGCCGGCCTCACCTGAATGTCGACAGACCTAGAATTTGTCCTCTTCCGTTGGGACCAGAATCTCGCGTTTGCCGGCATGGTTGGCTGGACCGACAATGCCCTCCTTCTCCATCTTCTCGATGATCGAGGCGGCGCGGTTGTAACCGATGCCGAGCCTGCGCTGGATGTAGCTGGTCGAGGCCTTGCCGTCGCGCAGCACCACCGCCACCGCCTGGTCGTAAGGATCGTCGGAATCCTCGAAATTGCCGCCGCCACCGCCGCTGGAGCCGCCCTTGCCCGACGGACCGTCCTCGTCGTCTTCCTCGTCGTCTTCGGTGATGGCGTCGAGATATTCCGGCACGCCCTGCAGCTTGAGGTGCCCGACGACCTTCTCAACCTCGTCGTCCGAGACGAACGGGCCGTGCACGCGCTGGATGCGGCCGCCGCCAGCCATATAGAGCATGTCGCCCATGCCGAGCAGCTGCTCGGCGCCCTGCTCGCCGAGAATGGTGCGGCTGTCGATCTTGGACGTCACCTGGAAGGAGATGCGGGTCGGGAAATTGGCCTTGATGGTGCCGGTGATGACGTCGACCGACGGGCGCTGCGTGGCCATGATGACATGGATGCCGGCCGCGCGCGCCATCTGGGCCAGGCGCTGCACCGCGCCTTCGATATCCTTGCCGGCCACCATCATCAGGTCGGCCATCTCGTCGATGATGACCACGATATAGGGCATCGGCTCGAGATCGAGATCCTCGGTCTCGTAGATCGCCTCGCCGGTCTGGCGGTCGAAGCCTGTCTGCACCGTGCGCGAGATCTTCTCGCCCTTCTTCTCGGCCAGCTGCACGCGCGCGTTGAAGCCGTCGATGTTGCGCACGCCGACCTTGGACATCTTGCGGTAGCGGTCCTCCATCTCGCGCACGGTCYATTTCAGCGCGACAACCGCCTTCTTGGGATCGGTGACGACCGGCGTCAAAAGATGCGGGATGCCGTCATAGACGGAGAGCTCCAGCATCTTCGGGTCGATCATGATCAGCCGGCATTCCTGCGGCGTCATCCGGTAGAGCAGCGACAGGATCATGGTGTTGATGGCGACCGACTTACCCGAGCCGGTGGTGCCGGCGACCAGAACGTGCGGCATCTTGGCGATGTCGACGATGACAGCCTCGCCATTGATGCTTTTGCCGAGCGCCAGCGCCAGCTTCATCTTGGTCGTCTCGAAGTCGCGGCTGGCCATGATCTCGCGCAGATAGACCGTCTCGCGCTTGGCGTTGGGCAATTCGATGCCGATGGCGTTGCGGCCGGGCACGACGGCGACGCGGCAGGCGATCGCGCTCATCGAGCKGGCGATGTCGTCGGAAAGACCGATGACGCGCGACGACTTGATGCCTGGCGCCGGCTCCAATTCGTAAAGCGTGACGACCGGGCCGGGGCGGACATGGATGATCTCGCCCTTGACGCCGAAATCCTCCAGCACGCCCTCGAGCAAGCGCGCATTCTGCTCCAGCGCGTCCTTCGAAAGGCTCGCATCCTTTGCGATGTTCTTCGGCTCGGACAGGAAGTGCAGCGACGGCATCTCGAACGTGTCGGAACCGATCAGCGAGGTCTGGGCCTCGCGCTGGATGCGCGCGCCCGGCACGGGGCGCGCCGCCGGCGCGGCGACGCGGGTCGCGGCATCGGAGCGGAAATTCTGCACCTTGGCGCCAGCGCCGCGACGCTGGACAGGCGCTTCGTCGTCGAAGTCGTCAAGGTCGACGTCTTCGTCCTGCTCGTCGTCGAATATATCCTGGTCGGCCGGATCGACCGAGGCGCTGCGGTCGTTGACCATGGCGGCGAAGAATTCCGGCTCGACGCGGGCGCGGCCGCCCGGACTCATCCGGCTTTCGGCGAACTCGGCCGATTCGACGCGTTCGGCGGCCCGCCGCCAGGCGCTGGCCTTAGGCTCCATCGGCGGTTCGAACTCGTCGCGCTCGCGCCTGCGCCGCTCGGCGCGGCGGTGCAGGAAGGCGCGGAACGACAGCCACCAATGGGTGACGGCGCCGAGCGCGAGTATCCCCTCGTCGCCCTCGTCCTCATCCTCCTCGAACAGCATCTCGTCCTGCTCGCGCGGATCGGGTTGGGCGGCGCGTTCCATGACGGCAAAGCCGTTCTTGCGCGCGATCAGCGCCGAGCCATAGGCGAACAGCCAGAAGGTCGGCGCGGCGAGGATGACCGCGATGATCGTCGCGAAAAGGCCTTTCGGGTAACCGCCGACGGCGATACCCGGGATTTTCAGCACCATGTCGCCGAACACGCCGCCGAGCCCGGTCGGCAGCGGCCAGGTGTTGGGCGGCGTCACGCAGCCGGCGATGGCCGCGGCCAAAAGCGCGAAGCCGAACCAGGCGAAGCCGCGCTTCGGCAATTTGTCGACGCCGCGCGCGGAAAACAGGAGGAAGCCCCAGATCACCGCCGGCACCAGCCCCGCTACGGCGGCGAGACCGAAAAACTGCATGGCGAGGTCGGAGAACACCGCGCCCGCATAACCCATGGCATTGGTGACGACATTGCTGGTGGCGTGCGAGAAGCTGGGGTCGGCGACGTTCCATGTGGCCAAGGCGGCGATGCCGAAGGCGGTGAACAGGAACAGCCCGGCGCCGACCAGCCGCCCGACCTGGCGCCGCGCGAATGCCTGGATGCCGTGCCCCGTATCGGTCAGCGCGAGCGGTGCTGAGGCGCCTGAACGCATGCTCTTCCCCGTAATCGTTGCCTGGCCGGGCGCATGGCGCATTCCGGCAGATTCGAACGCCAGACTATCGGGGGGAAGGTTAAGGCCGCATTAACCATGGGTCTTTACCGGATTGGCTCCAACAAAGATGGCAGGCCTTGCGGCCCGCCATCCCTGCTTGAAACAGCAAAACGATCGGGCTCCTTCCGGACCCGATCTGCCGCAAATCACCTGTTGCCGGCGTAAGTCACCAGGTTGGCGCAGAACTCGGCGTGAGGCTTGCTCATCGCCGCGTCCTGGCATTCCTTCATCATCATGTCCTGCTTGTCCTTCGGCATCGAAGCCCAGGCCGCTTTGAAGTCGGCCTCGGACTTCATGGTCTTCATGCTRGAGTCGGTGAAGAACGGGGCCATGTTGGCCGGCTCATCGAGAGCACCGGCAAGTGCAACGCCGCTGATCATCGAAAGAGCCATTGCTCCCAGGAAGATATTCTTGATGTTCATCAGGTGGTTCCTTCCCTTTTGTTTGGCGAACGCCTTGATGACGGTCGCTATCCCAGTACGGAACCTGGAAGGCCGATGTTTCACACCGACGCGATCAAGTGAACGTGATCGAGAAGGCTTGGATGGCCGCCCGACAAAAAAGGAGGCCCGGAAGGTTCTTCCGGGCCTCAAGGCGTGAGCTCCTTTCGAGAGCGTCACGACGGGATCTTGGGAGGAAATTCCGGGCCGGCGGGAGGAGGATCCGCCGGCCCTTGGTGCAATTCCGAACGGTCCCGGTCCGGAATTGCGCCGAAGCAGAGAGCGAAATGAGCCTTACGGCACCACTTCGCCGTGCTGGGTGACGTCGAGGCCTTCGACCTCCTCTTGGGTCGACGGACGCAGGCCGACCAGCGCCTTGACGATGTAAAGGATCACGAAGGTGGCGATCGCCGTCCACAGGATGGTGAAGACGATGCCGTAGAGCTGCTTGCCGACCGAGGCGTCCTTGCCGAGCGCGTTGATCGCCGGATCGGCGAGCGCGCCGGTGAGCAAAGCGCCGACCACGCCGCCGACGCCGTGCACGCCGAAGGCGTCGAGCGAGTCGTCATAGCCGAACGCATGCTTGAGCTTGACCGCCGACAGGTAGCAGACGACGCCGGCAATGATGCCGACGATGAAGGCGCCGGTCGGGTTGACGAAGCCGGAAGCCGGCGTCACCGCGACGAGGCCGGCGACCGCGCCCGAGATGATGCCGAGGACCGAAGGCTTCTTGGCGACGATCCATTCGGCGAACATCCAGGCCAGCGCCGCGGCGGCGGTGGCGACCTGCGTGTTCATCATGGCCGCGCCCGCGAGGCCGTCAGCCGCCAGTTCCGAACCGGCGTTGAAGCCGAACCAGCCGACCCACAGCAGCGAGGCGCCGATCACCGAGTAGACCAGGTTGTGCGGCGCCATGTTGGTGGTGCCGTAGCCCTCGCGCTTGCCGAGCACCAGCGCGCAGACCAGGCCCGCGACACCGGCGTTGATGTGGACGACCGTGCCGCCGGCGAAGTCGAGCACGCCGGCCGAACCAAGGAAGCCGCCGCCCCACACCCAGTGCGCGATCGGCGCATAGACGAAGACCAGCCACAGGCCCATGAAGATCAAGAGCGCCGAGAACTTCATGCGCTCGGCGAAGGCGCCGGCGATCAGCGCCGGCGTGATGATGGCAAAGGTCATCTGGAACATCGAGAAGACGAATTCAGGGATGTTCGCAACGCCCGGCGCCCACAGCGTCGCGGTGGTGATGCCGTGATGGAAGAATTTCGTGAAGCCGCCGATATAGGCGTTCGTGGCGCCGCCGTCGGAGAAGGCCAGCGAATAGCCGAACATGAACCACAGCACCGTCACCAGGCAGGTGATGGCGAAGCTCTGCATGATGGTGGCGAGCACGTTCTTCTTGCGCACCATGCCGCCATAGAACAGCGCCAGGCCCGGAATGGTCATCATCAACACCAGCGCCGTCGAGGTCAGCATCCAGGCGGTGTTGCCGGTATCAAGCGCGGGCGCCGGCGCGGCAGGCGCAGCAGCGGTGGCTGCCGGGGCGGCCTCCTGCGCGATGGCGGCGACGGTGCTCATGGCCACGAGCGCGAGCGAAGCGGCCGCGCGTCCCGTCGTCTTCAAGGTGGAAGGAATATTCATTGAACTCTCCGTTGGAATGGATGGTCGCCGCTCAGAGCGCGTCGGTGTCTGTTTCGCCGGTGCGGATGCGCACCGCCTGGTCGATGCCGAAGACGAAGATCTTGCCGTCGCCGATCTGGCCGGTCTTGGCGGCCGCGGTGATGGCTTCGACGGCCTTGTCGACCATGTCGACCGCGACGGCGACCTCGATCTTGATCTTGGGCAGGAAGCTGACCGCGTATTCCGCGCCGCGATAGATTTCCGTGTGCCCCTTCTGACGCCCGTAGCCTTTGACTTCGGTGACGGTCAGGCCCTGGATGCCGACGGCGGTGAGCGCTTCGCGCACCTCGTCGAGCTTGAACGGCTTGATGATTGCCATCACGATTTTCATAAGGTTTCACCCTTTGCTGTTGCGGTCCCCCGCGTTTGCACACCTTCACCGATCCCGAGGAGCCGGAGAGTGCTCGACAGGATTCAAGCTCCGTGCCAGTTGCCGAAGCAGGGTGTTAACCTATTGTAAACAAAGGGGATGGCCAGCCGGTGCACATCATTCGCRCACGGGCCGGCAGGCACCGCGGCCTAAAAAGTAGGCAGAAAATCAAAAATGCGCGTTTTGCAGGCAAATACGGGAAGCCGGCTCAACGTTTGAGCCGGATGAGCCCTTCCTGGGCAACCGAAGCGATCAGCGTGCCGTCGCGCGCGAACAGCGAGCCGCGGGTGAAGCCGCGCGACCCTTGCGTCGACGGGCTGTCCTGGTTGTAGAGGATCCAGTCGTCGAGCGAATGGCTGCGATGGAACCACATGGCGTGGTCGAGGCTGGCGGCCTGGATGTCGCGGTCGAAGATGGCGCGGCCATGCGCGAAGGTCGAGGTGTCGAGCAGCGTCATATCCGAAAGATAGGCAAGGACGGCCGCTTGCGTCGCGCGGTTTTCAGGCACCGGGCCGGTGGTCCGGATCCAGATATTCTGCTGCGGATCCAGCTTCTCGCGGCTCGTATAGTGTTTCAGCATCACCGGCTTCATCTCGATCGGACGATCGCGCTCCCAGTAGCGCCTGATGYCTTCCGGCACCGCCTCGCCGAATTTTCCCAGCAGCTCGCGCTGGGTGAGCAGCGTGTCGGGCGCCGGCACGTCGCGCGGCATCGGCAGCTGGTGCTCGAGCCCGATCTCATCCTGYTGGAAGGACGCCTCCAGCGAGAAGATCGCCTGGCCATGCTGGATCGCCACGACCCGGCGCGTGGTGAAGGAGCCGCCGTCGCGGATGCGGTCGACCTCGTAGACGATCGGCAGCTTGGTGTCGCCCGGCCGCATGAAATAGCCATGCAGCGAATGCACATGGCGTTCCGGCTCCACGGTGCGCTGCGCCGCGACCAGCGCTTGCGCGATCGTCTGGCCGCCAAAGACGCGCTGCCAGTCGACCTTGGGGCTGCGACCACGATACAGATTGTGTTCGAGCTGCTCGAGGTCGAGAATGTCGAGAAGCTCGTCCATGGCCGCGGTCATGTTTGAAATCCTTCAAGGATGTGCCATGGCCGGTTTCGGACAGGACGCGCAGGCAGTCAAGGCCGCAAACGGCAACCGGCCGAAGCCGTGAAAGGATGATGCCATGGTCGACCGCAAGCCGAAGGAAGCGGAAGCGAACGGAAGCCGCGAGACGCCGCTCGACGTGCTCATCGCCGGCGCAGGCTATGTCGGCCTCACGGCGGCCGTGTCGCTGAAGCAGGCGAGGCCGGGCCTCGCCATCGCCGTCGTCGACGCCGCCCCCGCCGGAGTCTGGCAGAAAGACGGCCGCGCCTCGGCCATCGCGGCGGCCGCGAGCCGCATGCTGGAACAGCTCGGCGTCTGGAAAGAGGTCGCGCCGCAGGCGCAGGCGATCACCGAGATGATCATCACCGACTCGCGCGCCGCCGACCCGGTGCGCCCGGTGTTTTTGACCTTCGACGGCGAGGTGGCGCCGGGCGAGCCTTTCGCTCACATGGTCGCCAACCGGGATCTCAACGGCGCGCTGCGCCGGCGCGCCGAGAAGCTCGGCATCGACATCATCGAGGGCATGGCGGTCAGCGCCTTCGACACGAGCGGCGCCGGCATCACCGTGCATCTGGCGGACGGCGCGACGCTTAAGGCGCGGCTGCTTGTTGCCGCCGACGGCGTCAATTCGAAGCTGCGCGACATGGCCGGCATCAAGACGGTCAAATGGGAATACGGCCAGTCCGGCATCGTCTGCACGGTGGCGCATGAGCGCCCGCACAACGGCCGCGCCGAGGAGCATTTCCTCCCTGCGGGCCCCTTCGCCACGCTGCCGCTGAAGCCGGACAAGGACGGCACCAACCGCTCGTCGATCGTGTGGGTGGAGCGCACGGAAGATGCCAAGGCGCTGGTCGAGGGCGACGAGTTCGTCTTCGAGCATGATCTGGAACAGCGCTTCGGCCTGAAGCTCGGCGAAATCCGCGTCGCCGACAAGCCGCGCGCCTGGCCGCTCGGCCTGACGCTGGCGAGGGCCTTCGTCGCGCCGCGCATCGCGCTCGCCGGCGATGCCGCGCACGGCATCCACCCAATCGCCGGCCAGGGGCTCAATCTCGGCTTCAAGGATGTGGCGGCGCTCGCCGAAGTCGTGGTCGAGGCCGACCGGCTCGGCCAGGACATCGGCGCCCTCGACGTGCTCGAGCGCTACCAGCAATGGCGCCGCTTCGACACGCTGCAGATGGGCGTCACCACCGACGTCTTGAACCGGCTGTTCTCCAACGACATCGGCCCGCTGCGCGCCGTGCGCGATCTCGGCCTCGGCCTGGTCGAGCGCATGCCCAGGCTCAAGGATTTCTTCATCCGCCAGGCCTCGGGCCTGTCGGGGGACACGCCACGGCTGCTGAAGGGCGAGGCGATCTGAACGATTGGCGTAAGCCATTCAAACATCGTCATCCACGGGCGGAGCGCGAGGGCTTTCGGCCAATCACGAAGGCAGGCGATCCGATCGTCGCTGTTTCAATTCAGTTCACCTCGAAGCCCAGCTTCTGCCGCAGCCTCAGCATCCGCTGGTCGGCGATCCTGAGGCTCTGCTCGCCGCCTTGAGCGACGCGGTTCAGCATCCTAAGCAGGTCGTCGCGCTCATGCGGATCGAGACGCTCGCGCAGGAACGGCGCCAGCGTGTCGATGACGATGGTCGCGTCGTCGATCTGCGCGGCGGCCCATTTGCCGTAGACGACCGCCTCGTCGGTCTTCTTCGGATTTTCCGCGATCTGCGCGATCACCTCGCGGATGACGCCTTCGCGCTGCGGCAGGATCGGGCCATGCTCGGCAACGATCGCGGTGATCAGCGTCGCGGCCGCTACCACCGGATCGTCGATTGCGGTCAATGGCGAAAGTGCTGCCTGCTTGCGCAGCTTCTTCCGGCGAATGTTACCTTGCACGCGTCCGATGACATCGGCGACCTCGTTCGCCGCCTCGTTCATCGCCTTCAGCCGATACCACCAGAAGGCAGCCGCGCCGAGCACGCCAAGCAAAGCGATCAGGAAAGGCATGYCGAATTCCCCCGAAATCCGAGCAACGATAAGAGAAGTGCGGCATCGCTTCAACAAGCGACAATCGCGACGATGAACAAATCCCATATACGCCGTCGTTATACGGCGTCATGACCCTGGTATGTCGTAGATCGCCCTGATCTCGACGGTGCCGAGCTCGGCCAGCGGAATGCCTTCGGCAATCTTCAGCGCTTCGGCAAGGTCGGCCGCCTCGATCATGACGAAGCCGAGCAGCTGCTCCTTGGTCTCGGCGAACGGTCCATCGGTCACCAGTACCTTGCCCTTGCGCCGCCTGAGCGATTTCGATGTCTTCACCGACTGCAGCGCCTGCGCGATGACCAGCTTGCCTTGCCGGTCGAGTTCCCGATCATAGCCGAGCGAGTCGGCATCGAGCCTGGCCGCGCGCTCAGGGGTCAGCGCATAGAGGTTCTTTTCCTCGCCATAGACCAGCAGGACATATTTCATTTCGAGCTTCCTTTCGTTGACACGCCATGGAAGGCGACGGTGTCGGTTCTGCTGGCCGTCGCCGCATGATCGAGTATGCATGCCGCGACACCGATGATGGCGATGGCCACCGCCAGCCGACCGAAGCCGAGCGTCGGCGAATCCAGCCAGAACTCTTCAAGTCGCACGCCTTTTCGTCCCGGCCTTCCCCAGATCGCAAGAAACAGACTATCCATCCTTAATCTCCGTCGGCCGTGAGTGGCCGCCCGCAGGACGGTCGGGCCGACGGGAAGTCGACATTTTTGCACGCGCTTTTTTTCGCGAGTTTTCTGGAACACAATCATACCAGGCCAAGGATGGCCTTCCGCTACACCCGCGCTATAGTTTGCGAGGACGTCGGCGCCCGCCGGCGAGAAACCCCGAACACACAGGGAGGACTCCATGGACCGCACTGCAAACGCCGTCTGGAAAGGCAATCTGAAGGAAGGCAACGGCACGCTGGACACGCAAAGCGGGACCTTGAAGGGCACGCCCTATTCGTTCAAGGCGCGCTTCGAGGACGAGAGCGGCAAGTCCGGCACCAATCCGGAAGAGCTGATCGCCGCCGCCCATGCCGGCTGCTACGCCATGCAGCTGTCGCACTTCCTCGCCGAAAACGGCACACCGGCCGCCGAGCTCGACGCCAAGGCGGTGGTGACGCTGGTGCCGGGCACGGGCATCACCGGCAGCGCCATCACCCTGGTCGGCAAGGTGCCCGGCATCGACGCGGCGAAGTTCAAGGAACTGGCCGAGAAGGCCAAGGCCGAATGCCCGGTGTCGAAGGCGCTGGGGGCGATAAACGTCTCGCTGGATGCGAAGCTCGCGTAACGGCGCCTTCTAGCCGCCGGCAGGCATTCCTTCGCCCCCCTCTCTGCCCTGCCGGGCATCTCCCCCTCAAGGGGGGAGATCAGATGTCACTGCGGCTTTCGCTAATCGCCAACATTGCCAGCGGAGCGCCGGCGCCGAAACTGCCAATCTCCCCCCTTGAGGGGGAGATGTCCGGCAGGACAGAGAGGGGGGCCTCGCGCCAACGCTTCTAGTGAGCGCTAGCCGCCCAGCGCCTCGATCTTCGCCCGCAATGCGGCGACCTCTTCCTCCAGCGCCTTGACGCGCGCCTCAAGTCCGGAATCCACAGCTACCGCTGGCGGCTGCCAAGGCGCCGCCACTGCCGCTTCCACCGGCCCGCTCAGCAAATGCACATAGCGCTCCTCGCGCTGTCCGGGCGCGCGTTCGAGCAGTTGGATCAGCGGCGGCCTCCGCCCGATCATCAAATCGAGATTGTCGCGCAGCTCCTCGATCGAGGCGAAGCGCGCCATGCGCTCTGAACGCGCCAGCAATTCATGCGCCGTCTGCGCGCCGCGCAGCAGCAAAAGCCCGATCACCGCGATCTGCGGCGTGGTCAGCGAAAAGCGCTGCGCCATCAGATGCTCGTAACGCTCGACCCGCGAGGCGAAGGCCTGGCGCACCAGACCTTTCTGCTCGAGCGTGCTCAGCGCCCGCCGAACCTCGGTCAGCTCCAACGCCATCACCGGCTCGCGCGCCGTCTTCTGGTTGGCGGCCTGATGCGCGCCATTGAGCGTCAGCGGATAGACGTCCGGCGTCAGTTCCTTCTTCTCGATCAGCGAGCCCAGCACGCGGGCTTCGACGGGGGAGAGGACGGGGAGATCGGTCACTGGCTGCAATCCTTTCTGACGCTGGCGGGACAGCGCCCCCCTCTGTCCTGCCGGACATCTCCCCCACAAGGGGGGAGATCAGCGGCTTCGTCAACAGCGCTTATTCTTCGACGGCAGCGATTGGCGAAAGCCGCGGTGACAGCCAATCTCCCCACCCGTGGGGGAGATGTCCGGCAGGACAGAGGGGGGCGCGAAGGATCGCTGCCTTCGAAGCACCACGAGCGAATTCGCCCGACTAAACCCTTCTCTCCACCATCATCTTCTTGATCTCGGCGATCGCCTTGGCCGGGTTCAACCCCTTCGGGCAGGTCTGCGCGCAGTTCATGATGGTGTGGCAGCGATAGAGCCGGAAAGGGTCTTCGAGGTTATCGAGCCGTTCGCCCGTCGCCTCGTCGCGGCTGTCGATCAGCCAGCGATAGGCCTGCAGCAACGTGGCCGGGCCGAGATAGCGGTCGCCGTTCCACCAGTAGCTCGGGCAGGAGGTCGAGCAGCAGGCGCACAGGATGCATTCGTAGAGCCCGTCGAGCTTCTCGCGGTCCTCATGGCTCTGCAGCCATTCCTTGGCGGGCGTCGGCGAGACCGTCTTCAGCCACGGTTCGATCGAGGCGTGCTGGGCGTAGAAATTGGTGAGATCGGGCACAAGGTCCTTGATCACCGGCATATGCGGCAGYGGATAGACCTTCACCGCGCCGGAGATGTCGTCCGCCCCCTTGGTGCAGGCCAGCGTGTTCGAGCCGTCGATGTTCATGGCGCAGGAGCCGCAGATGCCTTCGCGGCAGGAACGRCGCAGCGTCAGCGTCGGATCGATCTTGTTCTTGATCCACAGGAGCGCGTCGAGAACCATCGGCCCGCAATCGTCCATGTCGACGAAATAGGTGTCCATGCGCGGATTTTCGTCGTCGTCCGGCGACCAGCGGTAGATGCGGTATTCGCGCAGGTTCGTGGCGCCCTCCGGCTTCGGCCAGGTCTTGCCCTGCTTGATCTGCGAATTCTTTGGAAGCGTGAGTTCGACCATTTACCTGCGGTCCTTTCGGATGACGAGCTTCAGCCCGGACCAGATTTCGTTGACGGCGGCGACCTTGACGTCGACCAGGTCGCGCTTCAGCGCCTCGGCGCGGATCACACCCTCGGTGACGTCGGTCGGCACTTTCGATGCTTTCTTCGGCCAGGAGACCCAGACCATGCCGTCGCGCTTGATCGCCGTCTCGAGGTGAGCCAAGCCGTCCTTGATCTCGGCGCGCTGCCGGGTGAAGGCGTGCACGGCATCGTATCTCTGCCGACCCGATATCGCGGACCACTCGGCGAACCGATCGACGTCCGCAAAGGCCACGGTCCCAGTCAGTTCATCGAGCTCCGGCGGCAGCGCGATGAAGGCGGCGACCATGCCGTCCTTCAGGCCGAGCTTGGCCGGAAGGGACGTGCCGGAATATCCCGCGGCCGCCAATGCCATGGTCAGTAGACCCTCGCCTTCGGCGCGATCTTGGCGAGGCTGATGCCGCCGTCCTTTTCCGCCAGCAGCGGCTCGGTATGCACCGGCCGGTAGGTGAGCGTCACCGTGCCGTCTTCGCTGAGATGCGCAAGCGTATGCTTGCGCCAGTTGGCGTCGTCGCGCTTGTCGAAATCCTCACGCGCATGCGCGCCACGGCTCTCCTTGCGCGCCTCGGCGCCGTAGACCGTGGTGATGGCGTTGGCCATCAGGTTCTCCAGCTCAAGCGTCTCGACGAGGTCAGAATTCCAGATCATCGAGCGGTCGGTGACCTTGATGTCCTTGAGTTCGCCCCAGAGTTCCGAAATGCGCCTGCAGCCGTTCTCCAGCGATTCCTGCGTGCGGAACACGGCGGCGTCTTCCTGCATGGCGCGCTGCATTCTCTCGCGTAGCACCGCCGTCGGGATGGAGCCGTTGGCGTGGCGCAGCCGGTCGAAGCGTTCCATGATCTTTTCGACCGAAGCTTCGTTGGGCGACGGGATCGCCGATTTGCGGTCGATCACCTGGCCGGCGCGGATGGCCGCCGCCCGCCCGAACACAACGAGGTCGATCAGCGAATTCGAGCCAAGCCGGTTGGCGCCATRCACCGAAGCGCAGCCGGCCTCGCCGACAGCCATCAGACCGGGCGACACGCGGTCGGGATTCTCTGGCGTCGGGTTGAGCACCTCGCCCCAATAATTGGTCGGCACGCCGCCCATATTGTAATGCACCGTCGGCAGCACCGGGATCGGCTCCTTGGTAAGGTCGACGCCGGCGAAGATCTTGGCCGATTCCGAAATACCGGGCAGCCGCTCGTGCAGCACCGCCGGATCGAGGTGGTCGAGATGCAGGAAGATATGGTCCTTCTTCTTGCCGACGCCCCGGCCCTCGCGGATCTCCAGCGTCATGCAGCGCGAGACGACGTCGCGCGAGGCAAGGTCCTTGGCCGACGGCGCATAGCGCTCCATGAAGCGCTCGCCCTCGGAATTGACGAGATAGCCGCCCTCGCCGCGCGCGCCTTCGGTGATCAGGCAGCCGGCGCCATAGATGCCGGTCGGATGGAACTGCACGAATTCCATGTCCTGCAGCGGCAGCCCGGCTCTGGCCGCCATGCCGCCGCCGTCGCCGGTACAGGTATGCGCCGAGGTCGCGGAGAAATAGGCGCGGCCGTAGCCGCCCGTCGCCAGCACCACCATCTTGGCCGAGAAGCGGTGGATGGTGCCGTCGTCGAGGTTCCAGGCCACCACGCCGGTGCAGGTGCCGTCCGGCTCCATGATCAGGTCGAGCGCGAAATACTCGATGAAGAACTGCGCGTTGTTCTTCAGCGACTGGCCGTAGAGCGTGTGCAGGATGGCGTGGCCGGTGCGGTCGGCGGCGGCGCAGGTGCGCTGCACCGGCGGACCGTCGCCGTAGTTCATCATGTGGCCGCCGAACGGCCGTTGGTAGATCTTGCCTTCCTCGGTGCGCGAGAACGGCACGCCGTAGTGCTCGAGCTCGTAGACGGCGGCCGGCGCTTCGCGCACCATATATTCCATGGCGTCGACATCGCCCAGCCAGTCCGAGCCCTTGACGGTATCGTACATGTGCCACTGCCAGGAATCCGGCCCCATGTTCGACAACGAGGCGGCGATGCCGCCCTGCGCGGCAACGGTGTGCGAGCGGGTCGGGAACACTTTGGTGATGCAGGCGGTGCGCAGCCCCTGCTCGGCCATGCCGAGCGTGGCGCGCAGCCCGGCGCCGCCGGCGCCGACGATCACCACATCGAATTTGTGATCGACAAAAGTGTAGGCGGAAGCCGTGCCGGCGGTATTTGCGTTGGCCAAGACGTCAGCCTCCGAATGCGAGTTTGAGCAGGGCAAACAGCGAAGCGACGCCGACCGCGACTGCGAAGAAGGTGTTGAGGGCGATCAGCGCCAGCTTCATGCCTTCGCCATGCACATAGTCCTCGATGATGACCTGCATGCCGAGCCGCATGTGGTAGAGGCCGGAGATGAGCACGAGCGCCAGCACGAGCGCCACGAAGGGGTTGGCGAGCGACGCCCGCACGTCCGTGTAGCCGTGGCCGTTGACCGCGATCAGGAAGCCGACGAAGAACAACAGCAGCGGGATGTTGGCGATCGCCGTCAGCCGCTGGCGCCAGAAATGCTGCGTGCCCTCGCGGGCCGAGCCCAGGCCGCGCACCTTGCCGAGCGGCGTGCGCATGTCGGTGTTGTTCGCGCTCATCAGAAAGCTCCCCGCGCCATGTAGCCGGCGATCCAGATCAACAGCGTGAGCACGATCGAACCGGCGAGCGTCGCCCAGGCGATCTTCGACGCGGTGTGTTTTTCCAGCCCCGCGCCGGTGTCCCAGACGAGGTGGCGCAGCCCGCCCAGCATGTGGTGCATCAACGCCCAGGTGTAGCCGAACAGAACCAGCCGGYCGAGCCAGGAGCCGAAGGCCCAGTTGACCCAGTCGAAGGCGGCCTGCGAGCTTGCGGCGGCGATCAGCCACGCCGCCACCAGCAGCGTTCCGAAATAAAGCGCGCCGCCGGTGATGCGATGGATGATCGACATCGTCATCGTGATCGGCGGCCGGTAGACAGTCAGATGCGGCGAAAGCGGCCGTTCACGTCTGGCAACTGCGCGGGTGGCTGGTGATTTGCTCATGGCTCCCCCAGATCGGCATCCTGGAAGCCGCGATGGGAATGCGGCGTTTGCCATGTTCATATATGGCCCGGACAGCCGGTTTCTAATGCGCTTTTTGCACCGCGTCAAAGCCGGAAAATCGKTTTGGAAACATCATTTAGTCTGACAAATGGACGGCGGCGCGCTTCAATCGATTAGCGGCTGCTTCGAAGCCGGCGCAAGGTCTCGCTGCAGCGCAACAAAGAGCGCGCGCCGGTGGGTTGAGGTTCAGGTCAGGCCGAGTCGGAGTCGAAGACGGGCGCGAAGCGACCAAACAAGGCGGTTTCCGAGAACCGGAGCGGAGCGTACTTGAAGTACGTGAGCACCGGAAGCGCAGGAAGCTGCCGTTTGCAGGCCGGCCTCACCTGAAGGTCAGCCCACCGGCTATCTCCGACAGGTCTGCGGGGTGGATCCCCTCTTCATCACCAGCGCTTCGCGTCCATCGATCACGATTGCGTCATGCGTCGCCGCTTCCTGGTAGCGGCTGCTCTGGTTGGCGGGCGAGGCCGCGAATTCCTCGGTCGTGCCATCCTGGCGGACCACGCGCAGCGACGAGCCGAGATTCTGGATGGTGATCATGCCGCCATTGCCGCATCTATAGGTGGCCGTGCCGATGCCGGATCGCGGCACGGTAAGGTCGGTGACGATCTTGGTCGCGGGCGCAGGCGCTGCGGGCGTCTTGGCTGTTGCAGGCGCCGGGGCCGTTGCAGGTACCGGGGGCGTTGCGGCTGCCGGCGGCGCCCCGGGTGCCGCGGACGGCGGGGCCGGAGCGGGCGAGGCGGCGGGCGGCGCGGCATTCGCCGCCTTCGGCGCGCCGTCCTGCGGCACGCAGGCCGCGGCCGCGAGAAGCAGCGGGATGGTGATCGACACCCGAACCGTGTGGCCAAAGCTCATGCGCTGCCCTTTCGTGCGCGGCACGCTACAGCAATTCCAGGAAAAGTGTGAAACGGTTTTCCGTCCGGAATTGCGTCAAAACAAAGAGATAGAGTGGTTTGTCGTTTCCGTTAAACGACGAACCGCTCTAGCCACGCGACGCATCAAGATCAAGCTCACCCAGAGTCAGTCGACTGCATGGCCGCCCTGCGGCGGGTGAGAACCGGACCTTCGAAAATTAACCATGTTCCTTAAGAACCGGCGCCGAAGGCCTCCCGCCTCTTAACAAAGGTTAAGAAAGGGTTAATTTCCGATGCGAACCGGAACCCAGGCGCGATCGGTCGTGCCATCAAGGAGAGCGACATGCGTTCGAATTCAGTGCGGGCAAGCGTTGCCACCGCCGCGCTGGCGGGGCTGGTGACGGCAATCGCCGCGCCGGCCGAAGCCGGCCTGCGCCACCATGACCGCGTCTATGCCGATTCCTTCGGCAATCTCGTCATCGACAGCGCCGCCGGCTACAAGCGCATCATCGTCGGCGAGGGCAAGCTCGCCAAGAAACTTTCCGAATACACCAGCGCCGGCCAGCCGGACGTCGTCTATGACGATGCGGACGAGCCCGGCGCGCCCGGCTGCTACCAGCCGCCGGTGCTGGTCAAGGGCCGCTCCTATATGTACGGGCTTTCCGACGGCGAGATGCCCAATCTCAGCCCTTGCCGTTGAAGATCGTCGGCGTTTGGCGCCGCCTGAGCGCGCCTGACACGCGCACGCAGTCGCGGCCGGCATTCTTGGCTTCGTAGAGCGCGCCGTCGGCGCGCCGCAAAAGATCCGCAAAACCCTCGTCCGCGGCGARCTCGGCCACGCCGAAGCTTGCGCTGCAGCGATGGTCGGCCGGCAGGCCCTCGATCGGCAAGGCGCCAAAGGCGTTGCGCGCGCCCTCGGCAAACAGCCGCGCCGCCGCAAGATTGGTGCCCGGCAGGATGATGGCGAACTCTTCGCCGCCGATACGGCCGGCGACATGGTGCTCGGCGGCGGCTTCGCGCAGGAAACTGGCGAAGCTCTCGATCACGCGGTCGCCGCAGGCATGGCCGTAGCTGTCGTTGATGCTCTTGAAATAATCGAGATCGGCGATCACAAGCGCCACCGGCACGCCGCGCCGGACGGCATCCCGCATCGCAAGGTCCGCGTGGCGTTCGAAACCGCGGCGGTTGAAGAGCCGCGACAAAGCGTCGGTTTCCGATTTCGAGGTCGCCTCGTTGAGCGCGTCACGCACCAGGACGGCAAGCGCAAGCAACGCCAGCGCCAGCCCGAACACGGTGCCGAGCGATTGAGACACAAGCGCGTAGGCCGTCTGTACATAGGCCTGCGGATTTGCGCCCCACCCGCCCAGCGCGCCGGCGATGAGCGGCTTGGAGGCGAACTGCACGGCGCTGGCGCCGAGCACCAGCGCAAGCACATGGTCGAGCCGCGCGAGCCTTTGCCGGGAGGACAGCACGATGCCGAGCGCGGCGAATTGCATGGTAGCGTAAGGAAGCTGGTAGGCCATCATGCGCGTCAGCGACTGACGCGGCAGGTCCTGCACCAGATAGACGGCGACCGAGGCCACAACGAGGAAGCACAGCATCGGCGCCCAGGGCGGCCGCACGTCGTATTTATGGGCGAGCCCGCCGTTGAAGGCGACGGTTGCGCCGAAGAGCACGGCAAAGGCGGCAACGACCGGCAGCCGGGCGTCCGCGAAAGCAGGAATGCTGAACTCGATGGCGAAATAGGCCATGCCGAGCAGGTAGCTGAAGGCAAGCCAGCGCGCCGACACGCGCCCGGTATCATAGACAGCAATCGCCATGAACGCCGCCGCCAGCAGCCCGGCGACGACGAAGTTGATCATCAATATGAAGTCGGCGCTGCCCATGTCTTCCTTCGTCGAACGTTCCGGACAGAAAACCATCGACGGGCGAAAAACACGTTAATGCTAGCTGCGGTACGGAACCGCAAGCCTTGGCGGTTAGCCGCAAAACTTATCCTGTCGTCGTTCCAGGGCGGAGCAAGAAGCGAAGCGACGCGCGCAGACCCTGCAATCCATGCCGTGACTTCAACGCGCCACCGCGATGCAGAATTCTGCGCCGCTGCACTTTCGTTGAGGTTACGGCATGGATCCTCGGGTCAAGCCCGAGGATGACGAGGCTGCATAGGCCTCGGCCAATCGCGAACGTTGCGATCGCCTGCCGGGTTCGGGCAGCCTGGGTCAGTGTACCTCAGCCGACGGCGAGCGGCACGGCGACGAAGGCGGTTTCGGGTCTCTCGTAGGAAAGCCGCACGCTGTCGCGGCCGTTCTTCTTGGCCTTGTAGAGCGCCTCGTCGGCGCGTCGCATCAATGGCATCAGCCCTTCCTTGCCGGTGCGGGCGGCGACGCCGAAACTCGCGGTGACCCTGGTGCCGGCCGGCAGGCCGTCGATCGTGCCCGCCGAATAGAAGGCGCGGATCGCTTCGGCGAAGAGCCTTGCCGCTCCCAGGTCGGTGAGAGGCAGAAGCACGGCGAACTCCTCGCCGCCGATGCGGCCGGCGGCCCCGCGCGCGCCGGTGGCGGAACGCAGCTTGGCGGCGAAATCGGCGATCACCCGGTCACCGGCCTCATGCCCATGCTGGTCGTTGAGCGCCTTGAAGTGATCGAGATCGGCAAGCACCAGGGCGACGGGAAATCCGGCCTTGCCGCACTGGTCGAGCAAGAGGGTCGCCCGCTCCTCGAAGCCGCGGCGATTGAGGATGCCCGAGAGCGGGTCGGTATGGGTTTCGGCTTTCAGCGCCTTCATCACGTCGAGCGCCGCCGCGGTGAACAGGCAGAGCGCGATCAGCAGCGACAAGAGCGCGTGCGACAGCAGCGCCGTCGTCCAGTAGGACGAGGCATAGAGCTCGTCATAGCCTTTGAACGGTCCGTGCGCGATGATGACGGCCAGCGTCCTTACGAAGAAGTTCAGTCCGGAAAGCAACGCCAGCGCGAGCAAGATCTTTTCCGTCGGGCCATTGCCGCGCACCACGCGCAGCTCAGCGGCGGCCAGCAGGCTGATGCCGCCAAGCGCGAAATTGACGACGAGGATCCTCCATGTCAGGTCCGGCTGAACGAACAGGAACCAGCAGAATGCGGCCATTCCGCCCAACGCCAGCGCGGCGATCCCGGCATAGGGGACGGGCCGGCCCTGGCGCGCGATAATGGCGCCAACCAGACAGGATCCGGCAACGCAGAAGCACAGGTTGGAGAGGAACTTGGACGGCGCCAGGCCGACCGGGAGGGTGAAATGCTGGAACAGGAAACCGGCCGCGGCGAGAGCATAGCTCGCCGCCAAGACGGCCAGATAGGGACGATGGCGCTGATAGGACCACAGCACGAGGAACGCAGCGCCGAGCGCCAGCGCTATCGTCGGATTGAGCAGCGCTATGAGCAGACCGGTGTCCAAAGGACTGCGACTTTCCCCAACTTACCCAAGGGGAGATACTAGGACTTAAGCCCAAACAAGCGGTTAAGCCTCGATAGATACGTTGCACGCCACGCGGAACCGGCCTGCCTGAGCGGCGTTGTCCGGCCAGACAAGAAACGCCAGACGGAGACGATCGAGATGGCCGGCACGATCACTTTGACGAACCACGATGAAATCCGCTCCTGGGCGGCGGCACGCGCCGGCTTCCCGGCCATCGTCGACGTCTCGCCCGAGGCCGGAACGCAGGCCATGCTGCGGCTGGTTTTTGGGCAGCAGGCCTATGAGGACGAGGACCGCCCGGAGCGCCCGATCAACGCCGGCGGCTACGAGCTCGTGGAGTGGGACGAGTGGTTCAAGATCTTCGACGAGCGGCAGCTGGCCTTGGTCGTCGCCGCCGACGAGCCCGGCCGGCGCGAGGAGTTTCACGAGATCATTCGCAGATAGATCGCTGAAAAGCAAAAGGCCCGGACGTATTGTCCGGGCCTTTGTCAAGCACCGCAGGCGGGCGGTTACTTCCAGTCGCGGATGTCGACGAAGTGGCCAGCGATCGCCGCCGCTGCCGCCATGGCCGGCGAGACCAGATGGGTGCGGCCCTTGAAGCCCTGCCGGCCCTCGAAGTTGCGGTTCGAGGTCGAGGCGCAACGCTCATGCGGCTTCAGCCGGTCGTCGTTCATGGCCAGGCACATCGAGCAGCCCGGCTCGCGCCAGTCGAAGCCGGBGGCGAGGAAGATCTTGTCGAGGCCCTCGGCCTCCGCCTGTTCCTTGACCAGGCCGGAACCCGGCACGATCATGGCGTTGACCCGCGGATTGACCTTCTTGCCCTCGACCACCTTGGCGGCAGCGCGCAGGTCCTCGATGCGGCCATTGGTGCAGGAGCCGATGAAGACGCGGTCGAGCGCGATGTCGGTGATCTTGGTTCCGGGCGTCAGCCCCATATAGTCGAGCGCGCGGATCTTCGACGTGCGCTTGTTTTCGTCCGCGATCTCTTCCGGATCGGGCACAATGCCCTGCACCGAGACGACGTCCTCGGGCGAGGAACCCCAGGAGACGATCGGCGGCAGCTTCGCCGCGTCGAGCACGATCACCTTGTCGAAATGCGCGCCCTCGTCGGAATGCAGCGTCTTCCAATAGGCGAGCGCGGCGTCCCAGGCGGCGCCCTTCGGCGCGCGCGGCTTGTCCTTGACATAGGCGAAGGTCGTCTCGTCCGGCGCGATCAGGCCGGCCCGCGCGCCGCCCTCGATCGACATGTTGCAGATCGTCATGCGGCCTTCCATCGACAGCGAGCGGATCGCCTCGCCGGCATATTCGATGACGTAACCGGTGCCGCCGGCGGTGCCGATCTCGCCGATGATGGCGAGGATGATGTCCTTGGCGGTGACGCCTTCAGGAAGCTGGCCGTCGACGCGCACCAGCATGTTTTTGGCCTTGCGCTGGATCAGCGTTTGCGTCGCCAGCACATGCTCGACCTCCGAGGTGCCGATGCCGTGCGCCAAGGCGCCGAAGGCGCCGTGCGTGGAGGTATGGCTATCGCCGCAGACGATGGTCATGCCCGGCAGTGTGAAACCCTGCTCCGGCCCGATGATATGGACGATRCCCTGGCGGACGTCGTTCTCGGAATAATAGTCGATGCCGAAATCCTTGGCGTTCTTGGCCAGCGCCTCGACCTGGATGCGGCTTTCCTCGTTCTTGATGCCGAACTTGCGCTCGGGGGAGGTCGACACGTTGTGGTCGACCACGGCCAGCGTCTTCTCGGGATGGCGGACCTTGCGGTTCGACATGCGCAGGCCTTCGAAGGCCTGCGGGCTGGTGACCTCGTGCACGAGGTGGCGGTCGATATAGAGCAGGCAGGTGCCGTCGTCCTGGCGGTCGACGACGTGGTCGTCGAATATCTTGTCATAGAGGGTGCGCGGTGCGCTCATGTGCGTAAATCCGTCGATATGAGAATGGGAAAAGCTGCGCGGCCTTGGCCGGCGAGCGACTTCGATCAGTCGGCCAGTCTAAGTCGGCTGGTGAGCGCGCCACAGACCCGCGCGGAAAATCGCGACGGCAGGCGCTTCCTGTCCTGCAGCACGAACCCCTTGTAGGCCGGATCGCTGAAAAGCTTTTCCATGGCGGCGTAGATAGCAATGTTTTGGCTTTTCGGCAATTGCGGCCAGAACCTGGTTCCTCGCCCCACGAAGTGGGCTAGGCGATTCACACATCTCGTAGGCTCCAGCCCCGTGCGATGGATTGGAAGTACTGAAGGCCGTGGCGGAAGGTAATGGGGCCTGGCGGCTTGGACTTGGGATAGCCATCCCATCCTCCGAGCTTGGCGATGATCCATGCGGCCCAGGCCAGGGATTTGGGCGGGTGAGGGTTTTTCTGAAGTTCGGTCTTGCCCTCCAGCTCGGGCACCAGTGCCTGCAAGGTGTCGATTTCGGTAGGCGTAAAGGCGATCTCGGCCGACTGTGCGGATGCTCCGTCGCGAGCTTGGACAAGCTGCATGATGATGCAGGCGGCGCGCGCGGCGATGGCGGTCAGCTTCATCAACCGCTCGGCGGTTTCCAACTGACTGTCCTCCAATTGCAGGCCCTGCTGCTTCAGGGTGCGGAAGAACTGTTCGATGGTCCAGCGCATCCGATACCAGGCAACGACCTGCCAGGCCATGGCCGCGTCTTGAACACCATGGGTGGTCAGCAGGCGCCACACGATTGGCTCGGCATCCGCTGGCGCACCCACCTCAAGCAC
>NZ_MDDU01000009.1:0-139203 GCF_001854795.2 Mesorhizobium sp. LCM 4577
GAATATCCGTGCGGCCGGCGATCGAAGGAAGCGCAGGACAGCTTCCTGGCCGCCTTGAGGCCAGTGAAGTGCACGTTCGTCAGCTGGGATCGCTATACCCGATTATCGGCTGCCGGCGCGCCGACTTTGCCAGCTTGGCCGCCTCGATAGTCGACGATGGCCAAGCGCCCGATTGGCCGGCTACACCAATGGCGCCTATGCGTCCCAGTAGGCGAGAGCGAAAGCGGCCAAGCTCGGCCTATGGGTTGGCAAATCCGATGCGCCGTGGCACTGGCGCCTGGTGATGGCGCGGCGCCGAAGAGCCGACCGCTCGGCGTCATGAGCCGCATGCTGGTCGCGCAGAGCGGCTATTCGTGCGAGCCGCGGCGGACGTGTAAGCAGATCAGTGCCTGGGACGAAGCCCAATGGTATCTGCAGAACTGCTAGTGGGGCGGGAAGCTGGATCGGGACGGCGATGGATGGCGTGTGAGACACTGTGTCAGTCGTCCACGCCGCCGCCTGCGTCCGGCGCTGGCAGGTTCACGTCTTGCGCAGCGGCCTCGCCAAATTCCCCTGCCACAGGCCCCATGGTTTATGCAGGTGGAATGTACGCAGCAATATTTTGAGGTCCAAACCGATGGAGACCGCCTCTTTGACGTAGGCTGCATCAGTCTCGGCGCAGAGTTCTGGATCCGACATGTCGATCCCCTTGATCTGCGCGAGCCCGGTGATTCCCGGAAGGAAAGCGAGCACTCCCAGTTCTCTGCGGCGTTCGATCAGTTCGATCTGCGTCGGCAGGCATGGACGCGGTCCGACAAGGCTCATCTCGCCCTTGAGCACATTCCAGAGCTGCGGCAATTCGTCGATCTTGGTCGCCCGCAGCGCCTTGCCGATCGCGGTGACCGAACTGGCAGACGCCTCGTGGGTGGGCAATGACGGCGTTTCCCGATACATCGTGCGCAGTTTGTGGCAGGCAAAAAGAGTGCTATCCCGGCCGACGCGCATTTGCGAGAAGATAGAGGGGCCGGCAGACGTCGCCCGGATCGCCAGCATCGCGACAACTAGCACCGGCGCCGTTATCACTAGCATCGAAGAAGCGACTGCCAGATCGAGAACTCGCTTTGACATCATCGTATTGCCGCCGGCAATGCCTTGCACCATCGTCCTTGATCGTAGACGCAATTCTGCCTCCAGAGCTTTTATGCTGACGTCATTCGGCGGGAAGGGTAGCCACCCGTCCGCCATCCTTCCCTGTCCAACACGCTACCGCAAGAATGCAAGAGTTTTCTTTAGATATCGGGTGCCAGCTTCGATGCTGTCGGCGGCATAACGGTGCCAGCTGCGCATAAACCGGGTAGGCGAATTTGGGCGCATTGCTCCCGGCCGTGGACGACGTCTTTGCCCTTGGATATGCGACCAAAAAGAATGGTCCGATTCTGGCCGGTGTTCGCGCATTCAGCGGGGACGGCGAGCGTGTCGGCCGGGTCGGCCATGAAGAATGCAGTCGACGGGAGTTCGGACGGTCTTTGCGCCGACAAACTCGTCGAGCCTATCGGCAGTCTGCCCGGCTATAAGAGAGCCTGTGGGACGTTAGCAACCCCACAATCAAAAACGACGAGCGAGCCTCACGCCAGGGCCGCCGCCATTTTCAGAAATAAATTCAATGCCCGCCGCCTCCAGGGCACCGCGGATCGCGTTTCGATTAGCTAAGGTCGTTGGCGGAATGCCGTCCTCGGACTCGGCACGCCTCACAGTCGCCACGCCCACGCTTGCGGCTTTGGCGAGGTCCTTTGCGCTCCAACGGACTAACGCGCGAGCGGCTCGCATTTGGGCGCCGGTGATATCTTTCATATCATTTGATTGCAAAACGATCTCTGATTTGTTAAATGGTAGCGGTAGTCTAGCCGCTTCAGCCGCTTGCAACGACGTAAGTCCTCGCAGCTAACGGCTGTTGCGCGAATGTGGCCAGGCGACAAACGCTTGCACGGAACCCGGCCTAACCACAGCCAAGCTTCAGGGAGCTCGGATCATGGCTGATTCCGACAATAGCATGACTTTGCCTTCCGTCACCCGGCGGCGGCTGATGAGGCAGATTGTTGCGGTGGCTGGACTGTGGCCATTTGGCGCTCGGGCGCGAGAGGATATTTCGATCAAGGGACGTCAGGCCGATCCAGCTCTTCGGTTGTGTGATAGCTGGCACGAGGTTCATCGCTCGACCTTGGCGCTATGCCGGCAGCAGCAGCAGTTGGAGACATACCTCGTCAAAGCGATCGGCTTTCCTTGTGCTAAGGTGCAGCTTCCCGGTGGCGGGGAAAAGACGGTCCATTCTGTCGAAAGTCTCGATCAACTCTATTCTCCCGAAAACGAAATCGCATGGGGCAGAGCGTTTTCGGAGCTAGCCGCACATCAGGCGCGCTGGGACGCTGCAGATGCCGAGATCGGGTTTTCGAAAACTGACGGACTGATACAGCGATCGGAAGCGGCGGAACAGGCGCTTTTGGATGACCTGCCGCTGACTCCGGCATGCTCCGTTGAGGGTGTGGTGGCTAAGCTCTTAGTTATCCTGCGCTACGGTGAACATTGGGAGGATTCAGACGAATTCCCATGGCGTCATATCCGGTCGGTGCTCGATGACCTTGCCCGCTACCATCACATTGATCCCACAACCATCGTCGCTTCATGCGCGCAAGGAAGGCATCAGGAGTGCGAACGAAGCGCTGATGTATCGGGGATTTCGCCGTGACGGCGATCGCGTGGGTGTGCTCTGGCGGCCCAGTGCGGAGATGAGATTGGGAATCCCTCCGGTTGCAGATGTCTGCAAGTGGACCCCATTGGACGGCACGATGCTCCCGGCCCACCGTGCGTGCCATTGCCTCTCTTGGTACTTAGCTGGCGAGCTGAAACCGCACAGCGCAAGTCATTGCACGCCATGGCCCTACGACATGAACTTCGTGCTTCCCTTCGCCGTCGAGAGACATCTGATGGCGGGTCGATCCACCATTGGGAGCGACCACGATGGCAGAGGAAACCAGGGCCGGGCCACAGGCGTTCGTTCCGGCGAACGACAACGGCGACCTCGTGGGGCCCGAGGGTTGCCCTGAACACGTCGTGGCGGCCAAGCTGGATCGGGTGGTGCTGGATATCGCCCGACTGGTCGGCCGGCAGCTTGCGCGGGAGGCCTTCGAGGCGGGGCAGGCGGCCAACGACAATCGGCCGGCCCGCCGAAAGGGAGAGGGCAGGGGGTCGGATGGCGAATCCCTTCGAAACAAGAGAGAGGACCAGCCGCCATGACTCGTGTCGCACTCTATGCCCGCTATTCTTCCGATAGCCAGCGGGATGCCTCGATCGAGGACCAGTTGAGGCTGTGCCGCGAGCAGGCGGTGCGTGAGGGCTGGAGCGTGGCTGGAACCTATGAGGATGCGGCGATCTCCGGCGCCAGCACCGTGCTGCGCCCCGGCATCCAGCATCTGGTACGCGATGCCCAACGCGGCCGCTTCGAGGTGGTGCTGGCCGAGGCGCTCGATCGCATCAGTCGCGACCAGGCAGATGTCGCCACCCTCTTCAAGCATCTCAAATTCGCCGGCGTGACAATCGTCACCTTGGCCGAGGGCGAGATCAGCGAACTGCATGTCGGCCTCAAGGGCACGATGAATGCTCTCTTCCTCAAGGACCTTGCCCTCAAAACCCATCGCGGCCTGCGAGGCAGGGTGGAGAAAGGCAAGGCCGGTGGCGGGCTGTGCTACGGCTACCGGGTGGTGAAGAAACTCGATGCCGAGGGTGAGCCGTCTCGCGGCGACCGTGCGATCGTGCCGGAGGAAGCGACCATCGTGCGCCGCATCTTCCGCGAGTTCGCCGCTGGCAAGAGCCCGAAGGCAATCGCCGTCGACCTCAACAAGGAGGGCGTTCCTGGTCCGCTCGGCCGACACTGGGGCGATACCAGCGTGCGCGGGCATGTCATCCGGGGCACCGGCGTCATCAACAACGAGCTCTATACCGGCGTGCTGGTCTGGAACCGCCTGCACTTCGTCAAGGATCCCGCCACCGGCAAGCGCGTTTCCCGGGCCAATCCGTCAATCAAATGGATCCGCACCGAAGTGCCGCATCTCAGGATCGTCGAGGACGAACTGTGGCAAGCCGTGAAGGAGAGGCAGAAATCCATCGCCAGCCAGTTTGAGGCGGCGGCAATCGCCACGCGCAAGGCCCGGGCCAGGGTACTGCACACCATGAAGCGGCCGGTCTCGCTGCTCTCCGGCTTGCTCACCTGCGGCTGCTGCGGCGGGCGCTACGGCCTGTTCACGCGCGATCGCTATGCCTGCCTCAATCACCAGCGCCGCGGCATCTGCGACAACGGCCGTACCATCACCCGCGAGAAGATCGAACAGCGCGTCCTCGCAGGCCTGAAGGAAAGGCTGGTCTCGGCCGATGCCGTGGCTGAGGCAATCAGAGCCTATGCCCAGGAGACCAATCGCCTGAATCAGGAGCGTCGCGCGCAAGGCGAACAGGACCGCAAGGCGCTCGACAAGATCGAGCGCGCCATCGCCGGCATCATGGCCGCGATCGAGGATGGTCTGTATCAACCTTCGATGAAAGCAAGAATGGAAGACCTGGAGAGGCAGAAGGCGGAGATCACAGCGCGTCTGGCAGTGGTGCTCACTGACGTACCTGATCTGCATCCCAACATCGCCACTCTCTACCGCAAGCGGGTCGAGCAACTGACGCAAGCGCTCGCCGAACACGAGGACGGACGTCAGGCCGCCGAGGCACTGCGCTCGTTGATCGGAGAGATCGTCCTCACGCCAGGCG
The DNA here is from genome assembly GCF_001854795.2 of Mesorhizobium sp. LCM 4577. Lineage (NCBI taxonomy): Bacteria > Pseudomonadati > Pseudomonadota > Alphaproteobacteria > Hyphomicrobiales > Phyllobacteriaceae > Mesorhizobium > Mesorhizobium sp. LCM 4577. The sequence continues at coordinate 4,783 of NZ_MDDU01000009.1, forward strand.
ACAAGCGCGGCGAGGTCCATGCGGACCTGCGCGGCGAGTTGTTCGGCATCCTCGAACTCGCCAATCTCGACCAAACTCAAAACACTGACGATGTTATGACAAAAGGGGTATCGGGTCCCCGCAACCAACACAAAAAGAGCCCCCACCGCGCGGGCTCTTTTGTATCTTGCTGCAAGCGCCGGCGATTTTAACCTGCATCAGGCCCCCGCAAGGAGGCGAAGCCGACGCCGCAGGACAAAAACCAAATCTCTGTCCTCAAAACCAATCAAAATACTCCCGAGAGCCCAACTCCGGGAGCGTTTTTGTTTGTAGCCATTTGCCTTCAAGCACATAGCGGATGAACACGTCCGCCCATTTCAACGGCAACCGCCTGCGAATTTGATCCAGCACCACGCTTCGCGTCATGCCGGCATCCTGCCCAGGCTTTGCAGCGCCTTCGTTGCCCTGAAACGAAGACGACATCGACTTGCCTTGCGCGACGGTCTGCAGGCTCGACCGGGTTTGGGTTCAAGGCGGGTACCGCCTTGGCCGGCATTGCGATGGATCAAAGCCCGATCGTTCTTCGCCGGATAGATCGATGACGAACGGTCTTGACACCGAGCCGTCGTGAACCAGTGGCAGCATCCATGCGTTGTGCTTCAGCCGGCGTCGGCTTGGAACCAGCGAAGGAATGAGAAATGACCGAGCGTCCCAGCGCCAATCGCTTGTCCGCCCAGGACTTGCACGACATAGATGCCTACTGGCGTGCCGCCAACTATCTGACCATCGGGCAGATTTACCTGCTCGATAATCCGCTGCTTCGCGAGCCGCTTCGGCTGGAGCACGTCAAGCCGCGGCTGCTCGGCCATTGGGGAACCTCGCCGGGTCTCAGCTTCATCTATGCCCATCTCAACCGCGCTATCAAACAGCGCGACGCCAATGTCATCTATATCTGCGGTCCCGGTCATGGCGGACCCGCCATGGTGGCGAATACCTACCTCGAGGGCACCTACAGCGAGATCAATCCGGATGTCGCGTTGAACGAGGCCGGAATGAAGAAGCTCTTCCGGCAGTTCTCGTTTCCAGGCGGCATCCCAAGTCATGCGGCGCCCGATGTGCCCGGCTCGATCCATGAAGGCGGCGAGCTCGGCTACGCGCTTTCGCACGCCTATGGCGCGGCCTTCGACAACCCGGACCTTGTCGTCGCCTGCGTCGTCGGCGACGGCGAGGCGGAAACCGGGCCGCTCGCCACCTCCTGGCACTCCAACAAGTTCCTCAATCCTGCGCTTGACGGCGCGGTGCTGCCGATCCTCCACCTCAACGGCTACAAGATCGCCAATCCCACCATTCTTGCCCGCATCCCCGAGGAAGAGCTGCGCGCGCTGTTCGTCGGCTGTGGCTACGAGCCGCTGTTCGTCGAGGGCGACGATCCCGCCCTGATGCATGAGCGGATGGCGATCGTGCTCGACGATGCGCTCGACCGCATCAAGGCGATCCAGGATGCGGCCCGCAGGGGTCTGAAGACGGCGCGGTCTCGGCCGAAATGGCCGATGATCGTRCTGCGGAGCCCGAAGGGTTGGACCGGCCCTAAGGAGGTCGACGGGCTGAAGACCGAGGGCTTCTGGCGCGCCCATCAGGTACCCCTCTCCGGCCTCGCCGAGAATCCCGCGCATCTAAGGATGCTCGAGGAATGGATGAGAAGCTACCGGCCCGAGGAGCTTTTCGATACCAGTGGCGCGCCCATGGCCACGATCCGCGCCACCGCGCCAGAAGGTGACAGGCGCATGAGCGCCAACCCGCATGCCAATGGCGGCCTGCTGCGCCGGTCCCTGGAACTGCCCGCCCTTCATGAGCACGCCGTCTCGATCGAGCGGCCCGGTGGCGTCAAGGCGGAGTCCACCCGCGTGATGGGCGGTTTCCTGCGCGACGTTTTGACGTTGAACCAGGCCAGCAGGAACTTCCGCATCGTCGGGCCAGACGAGACGGCTTCGAACCGCTTGCAGGATGTCTTCGAGGTGACGGAACGCGCCTGGATGGAAGAGATCCTACCGGAGGACGTTCACCTAGCGCGGGAGGGCAGGGTTCTGGAAATCCTGTCCGAGCATACCTGTCAGGGTTGGCTGGAGGGTTACCTGCTCACCGGGCGCCATGGCTTCTTCTCCTGCTACGAGGCCTTCACGCACATCGTCGATTCCATGTTCAACCAGCATGCGAAATGGCTGGATGCCTGCCGCAAGCTTGCATGGCGGCGGCCGATCGCCTCCCTGAACTATCTGTTGTCCAGCCACGTCTGGCAGCAGGAGCACAATGGCTTCAGCCATCAGGATCCCGGTTTCATCGACGTGGCGTTGAACAAGAAGGCCGACGTGGTGCGCGTCTACCTGCCGGCGGACGCCAACAGCCTGCTTTGCGTGACGGATCATGTGCTCAAGACATGGAACCGCATCAACATCATCGTCGCCGGCAAAGCCAATTCCTGGCAGTGGCTGTCGATCGACGAGGCGAAAGTCCACTGCGATGCCGGCATCGGCATATGGGATTGGGCGTCGACCGACCGGGGCGACGAGCCGGACGTCGTGATGGCCTGCGCCGGCGACGTGCCGACGCTCGAGACGCTGGCCGCCGTCCAGATCCTGAAACGCCACATTCCCGAGCTCAAGATTCGCCTGGTGAACGTCGTCGACCTGATGACCCTGCAGCCGAAAGAACATCATCCGCACGGGCTTTCGGATCGCGAGTTCGACGCTTTGTTCACTAGGGACAGGCCCGTCATCTTCGCCTATCACGGCTACCCTTGGACCATCCATCGCCTGACCTATCGGCGGACCAACCACGACAACATCCATGTGCGCGGCTACAATGAGGAAGGGACGACGACGACGCCCTTCGATATGACCGTGCTCAACGGGCTCGACCGTTATCATCTGGTGCTTGGCGTGCTCGACCGCATCCCTGAGCCGGCCGGTGCTCACATCCAGCTGAAACAAGCCATGGAAGGCAAGCTGATCGATCACCACGCCTATATCCGCGAGCATGGGCAGGACATGCCCGAGATCCTCGGCTGGAAATGGGAGCAATAGCCGATGCCGAAGCGCCAGGCTGAGAGCTGCCGATCTCCAGAAGCGGCCGGGGCCGGTCGACCATGACGGATATAATTCTTGTCCTCAATGGCGGCTCGTCGAGTCTGAAGTTCGCCGCCTTTCAAGGGCGCGACGAGCTTCATCTTTTGGTGCGCGGCAGCGTCTCGTCGATCGGCGAGCGGCCCCGGCTTCACGTCGCGCCCACGGCAACGACGCCGCCGTTCGACAGGAGCCTCGGCGAGCAACCGATTTCCATCGACAAGGCGTTCGAAGCCGTTGCATCCCATCTGGCGGACCGTGGCCTGTTGCGGCGGGTGCGCAGGGTCGGGCACCGGATCGTGCACGGCGGCCGGGAATTTGCCCGCGCAACGCTGCTTGATCAGCGCACGCTCGACGCCTTGCGCGGGCTCGCGCCTCTCGCTCCGATTCATCAGGCGATCAACCTGAAACTGGTCGACCTTGCCAGCCGCCTTCTGCCCGATGCCATCCAGGTCGGCTGTTTCGATACAGCCTTTCACGCGGCGCAGCCCGAGCTCGCAAGACTCTACGGCCTGCCGCATGAGATGTCGGAGCAAGRCATCGTCTCCTACGGTTTCCACGGGCTCTCGTACAGCCATATCGCCAACGAGCTCCGCAACCGTTACGGCGCCGCCGCCGGTGGCAAAACGATCGTTGCGCACCTTGGCAGCGGGGCGAGCCTTTGCGCGATGAAAGCGGGCGCAAGCCAGGCCACCACCATGGGTTTCTCGACGCTTGACGGCCTGGTCATGAGCACGCGTTGCGGGGCGATTGATCCCGGCGTCCTCCTGCACCTCCTGCAAGAGCGGAAGCTGTCGCCGAACGAACTTGCCGATTTGCTCTACGAACGATCCGGTCTGCTCGGGGTATCCGGCATCTCCGGGAATATGCAGACGCTGCTTGCGTCGAAAGATGCGGCGGCCACGCGCGCTGTCGATCTCTTCGTCTATCGTGTCGGGCGTGAGATCGGATCGCTTGCCGCGGCGATAGGCGGGCTCGACACGCTCGTGTTCACCGCGGGCATTGGCGAGCATGCGCCTGTGATCCGACAGCGGATCTGCGAAGCCGTGGGATGGCTGGGCGTTGCGCTCGACAAGGAGCTGAACGCGAACAACCAAGAATTGGCCAGCACCGGGGATTCCCCTGTCGACGTGCTCGTCATTGCAGCGGACGAAGAGCGCGCAGTGGCTGCGGAGATGCTCAATTTCGAGGCCGGTTGATTACGACAGCCGCCTGGCCGAGCTGCATGCGCCGATCTGGCATCTAAACGCTCTCCAGATAGGTCTCGATCTCGAAGTCGCTGACGTTGAGGGCGAACGTGTTCAGCTCCTGGCGCTTGCAGGCGACGAAGGCGTCGCGCAGCACGTCCGGGAAGATCTCGGCGACGCGCGGGCCGGTTTCGAAGGCGGCGATCGCGGAGGCCCAGTCGGGCGGCAGCTTGGCGAGTGCCAGCCCCTGACCCTCGCCGCCGGTCGGCTCGCCAGGCGAGAGCTGGCGCTCGATGCCGATCAACGCCGCGCCGAGGATCGCCGCCAGCACCAGATAGGGATTGGCGTCGGCGCCGGAGACGCGATGCTCGATGCGCCGCGCGGCCGACGGACCGCCCGGAATGCGGATCGCCACCATGCGGTTTTCGTAACCCCAGGCGACGGCGGTCGGCGCATAGGATCTGGGCCGCAGCCGGCGGTAGGAATTGAAATGCGGCGCGAACACCAGCGTGCTTTGCGCCATCGCGGCAAGCAGGCCGCCGACCGCATGGCGCATGGTGTCGGAGCCCTGATCCGAGCCGTCGTCGAAGATATTGCGGCCTTGCCTGTCGAGGACGCTGAAATGGACGTGAAAACCATTGCCGGCGCGCTCGCCATAGGGCTTGGCCATGAAGCAGGCGGCGAAGCCATGCTTGCGCGCGATGCCCTTGACGGTGCGCTTGAAGAGCACGGCATCGTCCGCGGCGCGCAAGGCGTCGGGCACATGGTTGAGATTGATCTCGAACTGGCCGACGCCGTTCTCGGCAATGGCGGTGTCGACAGGAATATCCTGCATGCGGCAGGCTTCGTAGATATCGTGGATGAAGGCTTCGAAATCGTCGACCTCGTCGATCGAGAGCGCCGCGTCGGAATCGAGACGCCTGCCGGTCACCGGTGAAACCGGCCCGACAGGCCGCTGCGAGGTCGGGTCGACAAGGTAGAATTCGAGTTCGGTCGCGGTGACRGGCGTCAGGCCGAGCGCGGCGTAGCGGTCGAGGATGCGGGCAAGCGCGCGACGCGGATCGCCAAGGTAGGGAGCGCCGCTGTCATCCGCCAACCAGACCGGCAACAGCGCCGTCGGATGCGCCGTCCAGTTGACGGGCAGGATGCCGCGGCCCGTCCAGTGGCAAAGCCCGTCGGCGTCGCCGGTCGAGAACACCTGGGCGTTGCCTTCGATGTCCTCGCCCCAGATGTCGAGCCCGATGGCGGAGTAGGGCATACGCAGCTTGCCTTCGAGCGCCTTGCGCGCCTGCTCGACCGGAATGCGCTTGCCGCGCATGATGCCGTTCAGGTCGCACACCGCAGCCCTGAGGCTCTGGATGTCCTTCCTGCTGTCCAGCCACTTCAAAACGTCCGCAATCGCATCGCTCAATTTCCAGCCCCTTTTCTGGGTGCTGTAGCCCTGCCGGCTACGATATCCAATTTTCAGCTTGTGAGTTCGTGAAGGTCAGCGCGGCTGATGCCGAGCKGGTTTCCTTCATTTTTTCAATTCACTAGCCGGGATATCGGGAGGCATTTTGGGTCCGTTTTGTGCGATCTGCGATCGCAACATAGCTGGCGAGTGGAGGAAAGCCAAGCCGGGAGTTGGGAATTGGCCGCAACGCCCGTTCCGTCGTCATCCTATGGTCTGCGCCGCGTCGCTTCGCTCCGCCCGTGGATGACTCACGGAGGCTGCGGCCAATCTCGAAGGCTTTAATGCCGCTGTTTCGGGAACTTGATCTGCTCCAGGATGTGCGTCGCGCCTTCGGCGATATCGCGCACGATCGCGGCCCGCGCCCTTTCGCCGTCGCCGGCCGCGATCGCCGCCACGACTTCCTCGTGATAGTCGATGCCGAGAATGCCGGCGAGGTCGTCCTCGAAGCCGATGCGCAGATTGCGCAGGAAAGGTCCGACCTGCATCCACACCGTCTCGATCAGGAAGATCATCTGCTCGTTGCCGCAATGGCGGTAGACCCCGAACTTGAAGTCGTGGTTCTTGCGCAGATAGGCGTCGATGTCGCCGCTGCGGGCGGCCTGGGTGAGCTCGGCGCAGAGACGGCGGATCGCGCGCAGGTTGTTGCCGTTGATGCGCTTTGTCGCGAGCTCGGCGGCCGTGCCTTCCAGGACCGTGCGCACGGCGGTCAGCTGCTGGAAGCGGTCGGCCGAAAGCAGCGGCACCTCGACGCTGCCGTTCGGCATCGGGCTCAGCGCCCGCAGCGCCTGCAGCCGCATGAAGGCGCTGCGCACCGGCATGTCGCTGGTGCCGAGCTCCTTGGCGAGCTTGCGCGAGGTCAGCTTCTGGCCAGGCTGGAGCTGGCCCGACATCAGCGCCCGCACGAGCTCCAGATAGACTTTTTCATGCAGGGGCACTGTATCGAGGGCGGTCAGTCCGAATCGTGTTTTGTCGGCCATTGGCTCTGCGCTGCCTGATCCGTCCTGAAATCTGTTTCGTCACTCGATCCGAGGCCGGGATACCTGGCCGGCCGTTTCGGCCGCACGATAGACGTTCATCGCGAGCTGCCGCAAGGCGGCCGAGGTTGCTATCCGATCCGCGCGTCGATGATTTCGACGAAGCGCGCGAAGAGGCCCGCCTGCGACTTTATCTTCAGCTTGCGGTAGATGTTGCGGCGGTGGACCTTCACCGTCCCCGGCACGATGCGCAGCGCCCTGGCGATCGATTCCGTGGAGTGGCCCTGGAGCACCAGGTCGACGACCTGCTTTTCGCGTAAGGTCAGAGACAGGCTTTTCCAGATATGGGCGCGGTCRAGCTCGTTGGTCATCGCCGCCGTTTCGCCGGAGGGCTGGACCGCAACCTCTTCGGCGGGCAAAGCGGGCCAGCGGCGCCTGCAGAAGCCGATCACCGCCGGCGCCATGTCGCGCAGCAGCCTGGCATCCGCCGTTCCGAATGGTCCGGTGGCGCGCAGCCGCATCAGCGACAGCACCAGCGCATCCTTGCCGGCCAGCGGCACGAAGAAGCCGACCTCCTCGGCAAGCCGGGTCTGGCTGTAATAGGAGCGGTAGTACTCGCTGGCATAGAAGCGGTCCGGGGCCAACTCGCGCATGCGCCAGAAACCTTCCTTGCGCTCGACCGCGGCGTGATGGAACGGGTCTAGCAGATAGGGCCCGTCCTGATAGAGCGCGACGAAGATGTGGCTCTCCGCCGGCGAGAAGGTCTCGAACAGGAGCGGCGGCCGCGCGGCACCGCGATAGCCGAAGATCACGCAATGGTCGAAGCGGACATGGCCGCGCAGCCAGCCAACGATCGCCTTGCCGAAATTGTCGCCGCCCGTCTCGCGCGCGGCGGCTATCACCGCAGCCAAGGCATTGTAGTCGTCACTGCGGGAGGCGACCAATCCATACCCCTCTAAACGATAAAATCGGCTGAATATACCACCTGCGAGGTATATACTAGGTGCCATTGGCTCTGCTAGCGTCATGACATTGCCTCACGCTGTCGCTGGAGCCCGTGGCTTGACTGCAGTGCCCGATATCGAATTTCGCGCGGTCACCAAGCGCTATGGCGCGGTCACCGCGGTGAGCGGCATCGACCTTGCCATCCCGCCTTCCGCCTTCGTCGCGCTGCTCGGCCCTTCCGGTTGCGGCAAGACGACGTGCCTGCGCATGATCGGTGGCTTCGAGCAGCCGAGCGAGGGTCAGGTGCTGATCCGCGGCCGCGACATGGCCGGAACGCCGCCCTACCGGCGCCCGGTCAATATGGTGTTCCAGCAATATGCGCTGTTCCCGCATCTCGATGTCGAAGAGAACATCTCCTACGGGCTGCGCCAGGCGCGGCCCAGGCTGTCGTCGCGCGAGATCAGCCAGAGGGCAGGCGAGGCGCTTTCCATGGTGCAGCTCGCCGGCTACGGGCGGCGCAAGATCCACGAGCTCTCCGGCGGCCAGCAGCAGCGCGTCGCGCTCGCCCGCGCGCTGGTCAACAAGCCGGCGGTGCTTTTGCTCGACGAGCCGCTGGCCGCGCTCGACAAGAAACTGCGCACGGACATGCAGATCGAGCTGCAGAACCTGCAGCGCGAGATCGGCATCACCTTCGTGCTGGTCACTCACGACCAGGAGGAGGCGCTGTCGATGAGCGACTTCGTCTGCGTCATGAATGGCGGCCGCGTCGTCCAGCTCGGGCAGCCGAGCGAGATCTATGACGAGCCGGCCGATCTGTTCGTCGCCGATTTTGTCGGCAAAACCAATCTCTTGAGCGGCAAGGTGGCGGGTCTTTCGGGCGACCTCGTCGATGTCGCGCTTGCCGACGGCACGGTGATTGCGGCGCGCAAGCGGGTGCCGCTCTCCCGGGGCGAGGCGGTATCGGTCAGCCTGCGGCCGGAATCGCTCAGCCTGTCGGCGCCTGGAGGCGGCAGCCTGAAAGGCATCGTCCGCAACCGCATCTTCCTGGGCTCGACGGCGGAATACGCGATCGAGGTCCAGGGCATCGGATCATTGCTTGCCAAGGCCGACCACGTGATCGGCCAGGGCAATCTCTTCAAGCCGGGCGAACCCGTCGCCATCGGCTTTGCCGCCGGAGCGCCGCTGGCGTTTCCGCATGCCAACAATAACGGGACCAACCAGAGGGAAGACCAAAATGCCGAAATCCTATCGTGACGGACTGCCGATAACCCCGGATAAATTCGTCGACCAGTTGATGCGCCTGAAGCGCGGCTCGATCAGCCGGCGCGACTTCCTTGGCCTCACCGGCCTCGGCGTCGCGACCGCGGTGATGGCGCGCGAGCTCGGCATCATGCCGACGCCGGCCTTCGCCGCCGAAAATCTCGGCGACCGCATGTCGATCGCCACCTGGCCGAACTACCACGACCCGCAGACCTTCGAGAACTTCAAGGCCGACACAGGCGTCGCCGTCGAGGTCAATGTCTTCGGATCGAACGAGGAGATGCTGGCCAAGCTGCAGGCCGGCGGATCGGGCTGGAGCCTGTTCGTGCCAACCAACTACACGATTTCGACCTACAAGAAGCTCGGCATCATCGAGGCGCTGGACATGGCCAAGCTCGGCAATTTCGACGGCAAGTCGGAAGATGCGCGCTTCACCGCTGAAGGCACGATCGACGGCACGATCTATGCCGTGCCGAAGAACTGGGGCACGACTGGCTTCGCCGTCAACACCAAGAAGCTCAGCAAGCCGATGTCAAGCTGGAAGGAATTCTGGGATACCGCGATGGCCGAGGGCGACGGCCGAACCATGGTGCATGACTATCAGCTGACCACGATCGGCAATGCGCTGAAATATTACGGCTACTCGTTCAACTCGCTGAAGCAGGACGAGCTCGCCAAGGCCGAGGAGCTGCTGCTCAAGGTCAAGCCGCATCTGTTCGCGGTGTCGAGCGACTACCAGCCGGGAATGCGCGCCGGCGATGCCTGGATGACGATGTGCTGGACCAATGACGGCGCGCAGCTTCATCGCGACATCCCCGAGATCGCCTATGTGCTCGGCAAGGAAGGCGGCGAGATCTGGACCGACTTCTACGCCATCCCGAAGGACGCGCCGAACAAGCCGGCCGGCTATGCGCTGCTCAACTACCTGATGAACCCGAAGGTCGCGGTGAAGGAGCATCTGGCCAATGGCGCGCCCTCGACCGATGCGCGGGTCAACGCGCTGCTGCCCAAGGAAGTGCTGGACAACCCGATCCTCTATCCGGCGGCCGACCTGCTGAAGCCGCTGGAGTTCGGCGCCGCCGCGACGCTGACCGATCCGGGCCGCGCCGAGCTGATGGCGCGCTTCAAGTCGGCTTGAGCGAGACCGGTCACAAACCCGATCCAGACAATGCGACCGGCGGGCAAATGCCCGCCGGCTCCCAACCGGCTTTCCCGATGCGCCGCAGTCTCTTTCGCAAAAACCTCGTGACGGCGCTGCTGCTCGCCCCGGCGGCGCTGTGGCTGGTCGTCTTCCTGGTGCTGCCCTTCGTCGCCATCGCCATCTTCAGCGTCGGCGAGCGGGCGCCGGAGGGCGGCTATCAGACGGCGCTCACCTTTGCGCAATACGCCAATTTGCCGGCGCGGGCGACCGCCTTCTGGAACACGATGGTGCTGGCGCCTGTCGGCGCTTTGGCCTGCCTGCTCGTCGCCTATCCGGTCGCCTACTATCTGGCGCTGCGGGCGCCTGATCGCTGGCGGCTGATCCTGCTCGCGCTGATCGTCATCCCGTTCTGGACCAGCCTTCTGATGCGCACCTATGCCTGGATGTACATCCTCGGCGGGCGCGGCATCCCCGCCCTGCTCGCCTATGTCGGCATCGAGGATCTGAGGCTGATCAACACGCCGGGCGCGGTGCTGCTCGGCATCGTCTACGGCTATCTGCCGCTGATGATCCTGCCGATCTATGTCAGCCTCGAGCGGCTCGACCGCCGGCTGCTGGAGGCCTCCGCCGACCTGGGTGCCACGCCGCTGTCGACCTTCCTCGGCGTGACGCTGAGGCTGTCGCTGCCCGGCGTGATGACCGGCTTCTCGCTGGTGATGATCCTGCTGCTCGGCGAATATCTGATCCCGACGCTGCTCGGCGGCGGCAAGGTGTTCTTCATCGGCAACGCACTGGTCGATCTCTTCCTGCAATCACGCAATTGGCCATTCGGATCGGCCATCGCCATCACGCTGGTGCTGGTCTCGGTCGTGGTGCTGATCGTCGCCAACCGCATCTCGACCCGGCTTTCGGGCGCACGCCGGGTGGACCTGATCTGATGCGCGCCTTCGTCGTTGCCGTTTTTGCGTTCCTCTATCTGCCGATCGCGCTGGTCGTGCTGTTCTCCTTCAATGCCGGCCACCATGCCAGCGAGTTCACCGGCTTCTCCGTACAATGGTACGGCAAGGCGCTGTCCAATCCCTTCCTGGTCGAGGCGCTGAAGAACAGCCTGTTCATCGCCACGACCAGCGCGCTGCTCGCGGCCTTCTGCGGCACGGCCGCAGCGCTCGGACTGCAGCGCGTCAGCGCGCGGACGCGGGCGCTCTTCGACGCGCTGCTGGGCGCCGCGATCGTCGTTCCCGGCGTCGTCATCGGCATCTCGACACTGGTGGCGCTGGTGCAACTCTTCGCCGTCGTCAATCCGTTCCTCGCCTCGCTGTGGCCGACCGACCAGCCGCCGCGGCTTTCGCTGGGCTACGGCTCGATCATCGCCGCGCACGGCCTGTTCTCCATGGCGCTGGTGACGATGATCGTCGGCACGCGGCTTGCGAGCCTCGACCGCAACCTGGTCGAGGCCTCGAGCGACCTTTACGCCACGCCGCTGACGACGTTCCGCTCGATCGTGCTGCCGCAGATCATGCCGGCGGTGATCGCCGGCTTCCTGCTCGCCTTCACCTTCTCCTTCGACGATTTCATCATCGCCTTCTTCGTCGCCGGCGCGCAGACGACCTTGCCGATCTACGTCTTCGCCTCGATCCGGCGCGGCGTGACGCCGGAGATCAATGCCATCGCGACGATCGTGCTCTGCGCGTCGGTCCTGCTCGTGCTCCTCGCCCAATGGCAGCTCGGCCGACGGAAGCCATCGCCTTGAAAGACCAATCCATGATCTTGAAAGACCGCATCGCCATCGTCACGGGCGCTGGATCGGGCATCGGGCGCGCCGGCGCGATGATCATGGCGCGGGAAGGAGCGCTCGTGGTCATCGCCGACCGCGATCCGGCGGCCGGCGAAGCCACCGCTTCCGACATCCGCGAAGCCGGCGGCCGCGCCGAGGCCGTCGCCACCGATGTCGGCGACGATACGGCCGTCGAGGGCCTCATAGAGGGAACGCTCAGTAAGCATGGCCGTATCGACATCCTGCACAGCCATGCCGGCATCCAGGTCGGCGGTACGCTGACGGAAGTCGGCACGGACGGGATGGACGCCTCGTGGCGGATCAATGTGCGGGCGCAGTTCCTGGCGGCCAAGACGGTCATGCCGGCAATGATCGCTCAGGGCGGCGGCGTCATCCTCAACACGGCGTCCAATTCCGGGGTGTTCTACGACCGCGAGATGATCGCCTACGCCACCTCCAAACATGCGGTGGTGGCGATGACCCGGCAGATGTCGCTCGACTACGCCAAGCACAATGTGCGCATCAACGCGCTCTGCCCGGGCTGGGTCGACACGCCTTTCAACGCGCCGTTCATCGCCCAGATGGGCGGGCGCAACGCAATCGAGAATTATGTCCGCACCAAGATCCCGATGGGGCGCTGGGCGAGCGCGCAGGAGATCGCGGAGGCGATCCTGTTCCTCGTCTCCGACCGTTCGTCTTTCATGACCGGACAGGCCCTGGTGATCGACGGCGGCGAGAGCATCGGTTGATCTGCTCCAGCAAAGCGGACTTGCGCCGGCGGCGATGATGGTTCAAATCATGGGTTCCACTTCGATGAGACCCGTCATGAAAGCTGCAAAACAGCAATACCGCGAAAGGCATCCGGTTTTTGCCGGCGGTATTTCTTTTGCGCGCGCCGGGTACCACTGATCATGCGCTGCTGCCGCCACGAGAACCTGCAGCGCGCGGAGGAGACCAAGGTCGGTTCGCATGTGGTTCGTGACGGCTGGACCGAAGGGGTGCGAGGCGTTCTGCACCCGGCCTTTCGGCCGGTCATCAGGCGGGCGTCCGTCCTCGGATAACGCAGCTTAGATAACGCCCTACCCGGAACGGACATGCCCGCCGAAGCGATCTCTCCTTCGTACGGACATGACCAATGCCTGACAATCTGAACATTTCAATCCCCGGCGCGGACACGCAAAGCTGGCTGAAGACGCACGCGATCAACGAAGTCGAATGCTTCGTGCCGGACGTCAACGGTGTGCTGCGCGGCAAGACCTTGCCGGTGGCCAAGTTCCTCAAGGCGCTCGACGACCGCGCGCTCTATCTGCCGAGCAGTGCCTTCTTGGTCGCCATAGATGGCCGCTATTCCGGCTCCATCGACGAAGGCTTCGCCTACCAGGATCCGGACATGCGCATGGTGCCGGACGTTTCGAGCCTATGCCTTGCGCCCGGCAGCGCGGGCCGAGCCTATGTTTTCGCCGACACGTTCCACATGGACGACCGACCCTGGATGGCTTCGCCGCGCCATGTGCTGAAAGCCGTGCTCGACCTTTATGAGCAGCGCGGCTGGYGCGCGGTGATGGCGCCGGAGCTCGAATTCTACTTGACGGCGCCAAATCCCGATCCGGATCGTCCGATCACGGCGCCGGTGGGACGCAACGGCCGGCCGGAAAGCGTGCAGCATCCTTACGACATGCAGGCGATGGAAGAGTTCGAAGCCGTGACGCGGCGGCTCTATGAGCATGCCGCCATCACCGGCCTGCCGGTGGAGACGCTGATCCATGAATCCGGCACGGCGCAGCTCGAGATCAATCTGCTTCATGGCGATCCGCTGACGCTCGCCGACCAGGTGCTTCTGTTCAAGCGCCTGGCGCGGCAGATCGCGCAGGCGAACGGCATGCACGCCACCTTCATGGCTAAGCCGATCGCCGCGCAGGCCGGCAGCGCCATGCATCTGCACATGTCGATCGTGGACCGGAAGGGCGAGCCTCTGTTTGCCGGCGAGGACGGCGAAGACAGCGAGATGTTCTCGCATTTCATCGGCGGCCTGCAGAAATATATCCCCGAAATCATGCCGCTGTTTGCGCCGCATGCGAATTCGTACCGGCGCATCCGGCCCGGCCATAGCGCGCCGGCCAACATCGAATGGTCGCACGACAACCGCTCCTGCGGACTGCGCGTGCCGCTGGGCGGACGCGCCGCGCGCCGCATCGAGAACCGGCTGCCTGGGGCGGACGCCAATCCCTATCTCGCTATGGCCGGCTCGCTGATTGCCGGCTATCTCGGCATCGAGGAGAAGCTTCCGCGCTCGGAAGAGGCCTTCGGCAATGCCTATAAAAGCAAGAGCACGCTGCCAAAGACGATGGAGGAAGCGCTCGACCGTTTCGCCGCCTGCGAGCCCGTGCGAGCGCTGCTCGGCGAGGACCTCTTCCAGACTTACCTGCGTGTGAAGAGCGTCGAGCTCGACCTGTTCCAGAGCGTCGTGACGTCCTGGGAACGCGACCACCTGCTGCTCAAGGTGTGACCATGGCTTCGCGTTCGACGGGTTTCAATTCCGGTCTCGATATCGGCAAATCCTATTATGTCGCCACCGCCAATCCGGCGCCCGATCATCTGGCGTTAGCCGGCGATGTAGAGGCCGACCTGGTGGTGGTTGGGGGCGGCTGCACCGGCCTTTCGGCGGCGCTGCATGCGGCCGAGCGTGGCCTTAAGGTGGTGCTGCTCGAAGGCGGCAAGATCGGCTGGGGCGCCTCGGGCCGCAATGGTGGCCAGATGATCCCCGGCCTGCGCAAGGGCGCCAGGGGTCTGGTCAAGTCTTTCGGGCCGGAACGGGCGAAGGCGCTGTTCGACCTCGCCTTCGAGGCGCGCGGACTGGTGCTCGACATCATCGGGCGCCACGGCATCGAATGCGACTTGCGCCAGACCGGCCATCTGGTCGGCGCCGTCAGCGCTTCGGATGTGCGCGACTTCGAGGAAGAGGCCGAATGCCTCGCCAAGGTGATGAAGTTCACCGATGTCGAGATCCTGTCGGCTTCGCAGGCGCGGCAGATGGTGGATACGCCTTATCAGGGCGCGGTCTACGAGAGGCTCGGCGGCCATATGCATCCGCTGAACTACACGCTGGGGCTCGCCCGCGCCGCTTCTGCAACGGGCGTCGTCATCCACGAGAACTCGGTCGCCGTCCGGCTGGAGCGTGAGCCGTCGATCCGGGTGTTCACCGACAAGGGCTCTGTCCGCGCCCGGCATGTGGTGCTGGCGGGCGATGCGTTGCTCAAGGGGCTGGAACCGCGTGTCAACAGCCGCATCATGCCGGTCGGCAACTATATCGTCGCCACCGAGCCTTTGGGCGAGCGCAATGTCGTTCCGGCCAATGTCGCCGTCTCGGACACGCTGTTCGTCGTCAATTACTACCGCATGTCGGCGGACGGCCGCCTGCTGTTCGGCGGCGGCGAGCGCTACACGCCGTCGCCGCCGGCCGATATTGCCGGCTTCGTGCGGCCGCACATGGAAAAGACCTTCCCGCAGCTCAAGGGCTGCCGCATCGACCACGCCTGGGGCGGGCTTGTGTCGGTGACGACGTCGCGCCTGCCGCATGTCGGGCATTATGGCGAGGTCTATTTTGCGCATGGCTATTCCGGCAAGGGCGTCATCCTGTCGACGCTGTCGGGCAAGCTCCTGGCGGAAGCGATCACGGGCGACGCCTCGCGGCTCGACCTGTTCTCGACGCTGACGCCGCTGCCGTTCCCGGGCGGCACGGCGCTGCGCGGTCCGCTCTATGTGCTCGGCATGCTGTGGTATGCGATGCGCGATAGGCTCAGACACTGACGCTGGCTTCCTATTCCCGGCGTGGCTAGTGTCCCCACGCCGGGAACGAAATCCCGGGAAGGAATACCGATGAACATCGAGCCGGGCCGACTGACCAAGAAAGAACGCCACGAGCTGATCCTGTCAGAGGTGCGGCGCTCGGCCTCGATCCGCATCTCGAAGCTGGCGCGCCGCATCGGCGTCGCCGGCGAGACCATCCGCCGCGACCTGATCGAACTCGGCGAAGCAGGGCTCATCAACCGCACCTATGGCGGCGCCACCATTTCGCTGGTGACGTCGGAACCGGTTATCGCCGAGCGCGGCCTCACCATGGTGGAGGAGCGGGCCCGCATCGGTCGCGGCGCCGCCGGACTGATCGAGAAAGGCTCCATCGTGATGATCGATGGGGGGTCGACCACCTACGAGGTGGCGCGCAGCCTCTCGCAGCTTGGGCGGGATCTGACCATCATCACCAACTCCGTCGGCGTCGCCTCGGTGGCCGGCGCCAATCCGGGCTTCCGCGTCATCCTTTGCCCCGGCACCTATGACAGCCGCGAGGCCGCGGTGCTCGGCGAGGACACGGTCGAATTTGTGCGCCGCTACAATGCCGATATCGCCATCATCGGCGCCTCGGCGCTCAATGCCGAAGGGCCGAGCGACATGATCTCGGGCGCGGCGGCGGTGAAGCGGGCGATGATGGCACGATCGCTGTCGACCATGCTGGTCGTCACCAACGACAAGTTCGGCCGCAGCGGCCTCGAGCGGATCTGCGCGCTGAGCGAGATTTCCGATGTCGTCACCGACAGCGAGCCGGCAGCGGAGCTGCGCGCCGCGATCGACGAGGCGGGCGGCGAGCTGCATGTCTTTGCCGAATAATTCTCGGCTCTATCTCCTTGTTTCGCGCAATTCCGCACAGAAAACCGCGACGCACTTTTCCTGGAATTGCTCTAATGCATGTCGCCCAAAAGTGCGCAGCGGTTTTGGGGGAACGACATGCATCAAAACAAAGACTTAAAGCGCGTCGACTGAATCCACTTCAGCGCGACGCGCATTAAGCGTCGCGGTTGGTCAGCGCGATGTGGCAGCAGCCGGGGCCGTGGCCCGGCGTCCAGGTGATATTGGCGAAGCGCACGCCGGTCGCCTCGAACAGGCCGCGGTCGAAGGCGCCGGCGATGCGGCAGAGCGTGGTAAGTTTCTCCTCGCCGACGCCGGCCTCGACCCACGCGTCCTTCAGCGGGCAGCGCTTGACCTTGAAGGCTATGTGGTCAGGCCCGCGCTCGACTTGGGTCGGATACATGCGACCGCCATCGGGGCTGACGGCGAGGAACGCCTCGCCGATTGCCGGCGCGTCGTTGGGGCCGAAATCGGCGAAAGCGGCTGCTGCGACTTCCCGGCCGCGCTTTTCGATCGTGCGTATCATGACCGCCTCGGCCTTCTCGGCGCCGAGCTCGGCGGTGAGCTCGTCGAGGAAGAGGCGGTAGAGGTCGGCGCGGTTGCGGAAGGCGGAATCGAGCTCGCGCGACAGTTTCTCGGCCCTGGCTGCTTCGGGATCGGTCATGGTGCGTCCTGATCTTGTTTTTTGACCATGATCCTGTCCGCAAATCGGTTGCCACTTTCCGGGATCATGGTCGGCTCCTGGTCAATCTTGGCGTCGCCGTCACAAGCGCCTTGCCGATCGCCGATTGCGGGTCGGCGATGACGGCGCGGGCATCGCCGCTCTCGGCGATCCGGCCGGCGTCGAGGATGATGACGCGGTGCGCGACGGCGCGGATGACGCCAAGGTCATGCGAAATGAACAGATAGGCGATCCGTTCCTGCCTTTGCAGGTCGAGCAGCAATTCGAGGATCTGGCTGCGCACCGAGACATCGAGCGCCGACACGGCCTCGTCGAGCACGATCAGCGAAGGCCGCGTGGCGATGGCGCGGGCGATCGCCACGCGCTGGCGCTGGCCGCCGGAAATCTCGTGGATGGCGCGCGCGGCAAGGCCGGCGTCGAGGCCGACGCGCTCCAGCAACGCCGCGATGCGGCGCGGGCGCTCGGCGCGCGTGGCGATGTTGTGAATGCGCATGGGATCGTCCAGCACGCGCGCCACGGTGGCGCGTGGGTTGAAGGCGGCGAGCGGATCCTGGAACACCATCTGCAGGCGGGCGCGGCGCGCACGCAGCGCGGCGCCCGACAGCGCGAGGAAATCCGCGCCTTCGAATGCGATGCGGCCGGCATCGGGCTCGATCAGCCGCAGCACCAGCCTGGCGATGGTGGATTTGCCGCTGCCGGACGGCCCGGCGAGCGCCAGCGTCTCCGCGGGCCCGATCTCGAAGGACACATCGTCGACTGCCGCGAACGGTTTATCGCCGCGACGATAGCGCTTGGTGAGACTGGAGACGGCAAGCACGCTCATGCCGAAGCGCCTTGCCGGTCAAGCAACGGCTTGGCATCGAGGCCGAGATGGGCCTCGAGCAAGGCGCGCGTATAGACATGGCGCGGCGCTTCGATGAGCCGTCGGGTCTCGCCAAGTTCGACCAGTTCGCCGTGGCGCAGAACGGCGATGCGATCGGCAAGCGAGGCTGCAAGCGCGATGTCGTGGCTGATGAAGATGAGCGTCATGCCGTCCTCGGCAACCAGCCTGCGGATGAGGGCGACAATCTCGGCCTGGACGATGGTGTCGAGCGCGCTGGTGGCTTCGTCGGCGATCAACAGCTTCGGCCCGGCGGCAATGGCGGCAGCGATCGCCACCCGCTGCTTCTGGCCGCCGGAGAGCCGGTGCGGGTAGGCGCGGAGGGCCGAGCCCGGGTCGGGGAGGCGGACGCGTTGGAGCAGGGTTTTGGCCTTGGCGTAGGCTTCGGGCCAGGTCAGTTCGAGATGGGTGCGGGCGACCTCGGCGATCTGCTTGCCGACCGGCATCACGGGGTCGAGGCTGGAAGAGGGGTCCTGGAAGACGAAGCCGATGTCACGGCCGAGGCGAGGTGCCTGGTTTTCGCCAATCGCGGGTGGTCGGCGTTCCGGCACACCCCCCTCTGGCCTGCCGGGCATCTCCCCCGCAAGGGGGGAGATTAGGCCGTCATCTCCGCCTTCGCCAATCTCCAGAGTTGCAGGAGGAGATGAGCCGTCGGCGGAGCTGCCAATCTCCCCCCTTGCGGGGGAGATGGCCGGCAGGCCAGAGGGGGGTGCGAAGGAACGAGGCATCTGTGATTGGCTTGCTGACCACTCAAGCGTCCCGCCAATCTCGGCACCCCTCGCCAACAACCCCGCAACCGCCAGCGCCAGCGTGCTCTTGCCCGAGCCGCTTTCACCGATGATCGCCAGGCGCTCTCCCGCGACAACTTCCAGGCCGACGCCCTTCAGTGCCGGCACCTCAATACCGTCGCGCCGATAGGCCACCGACAGATCGCGGATCGAAAGCAGCGCGGTCACGACAGGCTCCTGCGCATTGCGGTGCTTTCCACCACGCCTTCGCCGGCGAGGTGGACGCCGAGCACGGTCAGCACGAGCGCGACGCCTGGCACGATCGACAGGAACGGCGCCGTGCGCAGCACCGTGCGGCCTTCGGCGATCATGCCGCCCCAGGTGACGCGGTTCGGATCGCCCAGCCCAAGGAAGGACAGCGCTGCTTCGGTCAGAATCGCGGCCGCCACGATCACCGATGACAGCGCCAGCACTGGTGGGAGTGCATTTGGGAGCACTTCGCGAAAAGCGATCTCCAGAGGGTGCATGCCGATGACGCGGGCGCCGGCGACATAGTCGCGCTCGCGGATCGACAGCACTTCCGCACGCGCCACCCGCGCCGGTCCGGTCCAGGCGCCGAGCGCGATGGCCGCGACGACCACACCGAGCGAAGGCCCGACAATGCTGACAAAGGCCAGCGCCAGCAGGAAGCTCGGCACGGTCTGGAAGGCGTCGGTGATGCGCATCAGCACTTCGTCAATCAGGCCTCCGGCGAAGCCGGCCAAAGTGCCGACCACCGCGCCGATCAGGAGCGCGGCGGCGGCCGCCGCCAGGCCGACGGCCAGCGAGGTGCGGGCGCCATGGAACAGCTCCGCCAGCACGTCGCGGCCGAGCCGGTCGGTGCCGAGCGGCACCGACCAGTCCCGGAAAGGCGGCTGCAGCGCCGGGCCGGCGATCGCCTGCGGGTCGCCGGGAAAGAGCAGCGGCGCCACCAGCGCCATGACGGCCAGCAAAGCGAGGATGAGCGCGCCGGCGACTGCTTCCGGCGTGCTCAAAAAACGGCGCAGGCGGCTCATGCGCTTGCCTCGCCGGCACCGACGCGCGGATCGAGGAAAGCATAGGCGAGGTCGACCAGCAGGTTGATGACGATGACGAGAACGGCGCTGACCAGGATGATGCCGAGCAGCAGCGGCGTGTCGCGGCCGGCGACGGCTTCCTGCGCCAGGCGGCCAAGGCCGGGCACGGCGAAGGCGCTTTCGATGACGACACTGCCGCCCAGCATCTGCGCCGATTGCAGGCCAAGCATTGTGACGAGAGGCAGGAGCGCGTTGCGGGCGACATGGGCAAGCACGATGCGGCCGCGCGTCAGGCCCCGGGCGCGGGCGGCAAGCACGAAATCCTGCCGCCAGGCCTCGGCCATGCCGGCGCGCATCATGCGCAGATAGAGCGCGAGATAGATGAGGCCCAGTGCCGAGACCGGCAGCACGAGGTGGGTGGCGATGTCGGCGGCGCGGCTAAACCCGGTCTTGGCCGACGCAATGGTCTCGATGCCGCCGATCGGCAGCCAGCGCAGATCGACGGCGAAGACGACGATGAGCACGAGGCCGAGCCAGAAACCGGGCACGGCATAGAGTGCCAGCGAGCCGACGGACAGGAAGCGGTCGCGGAAGCTCCCGGGTCGCGCGCCGGCATAGATGCCGAGCGCTGAGCCGAGGCCGAAGGAGAGCGCGGTGGCGCTGCCCATCAGGATCAGCGTGGTGGGCAGGCGCTCGAAGATGACGTCGCGGATCGGTCGCGAGAAGGTGACCGACTGACCAAGGTCAAGATGCAGCAGCGCCCAGAGATAGTTGGCGAGGCGCGTCAGCTCCGACTGGTCGAGGCCCCAGCGGTGGCGCAGCAATTCGATCATGCCGGCATCGCCGCCAGTCGAGACGATGTAGGCGTCGACGGCGTCGCCGGGGGCGGCTTCGAGCAGCAGGAAGCTGCCGATGACGACGATGAGGAGCACGAAGACGCTGCCGACGAGGCGGCGGCGCAGGAGGCGGAGGGCGCGGGTCATGCGCGCCTCGGTGGGTGGGGGGAAGGCTGGTTACAGGAAAAGCCGAGCCCAGTCCCCCCTCTCTGTCCTGCCGGACATCTCCCCCTCAAGGGGGGAGATTGGATTTCATCGAGGGCTTCGCTAATCTCCAACGTTGCAGAACTGGCGGGACAGAGAAACTGCTGATCTCCCCCCTTGAGGGGGAGATGTCCGGCAGGACAGAGAGGGGGGTGACGGAACGCGGCCTCCGGCCAAATTCCGATTTCTTCGCGAACTCTCATCCGCGCGAGTGTGTCACGATTCCAAATAGGTGTCCGCCCAGTTCGACACAGCCCAGCGCGGGTTGTTGGCGATGTTGCCGACCGTATCGCGGGCGACGGAGATGAAGCTCCATTCGGCGACGTTGATCAGCGGCAGGTCGGCGGCGACCTTTTTCTGGAACTCCTTGTAGAGCTCGGTGCGGGCCGCCGTATCCAGCGTCTCGGATGCCTTCGTGATCAGCGCGTCGAGCTCGGCGTTCCTGTAGCCGCCCTGGTTGGAAAAGGGCACGCCGTCGGGAATGCCGCTTTGTACCAGGATGGTGGTCGAGATCGCCGGGTCGCCACGGAACACCGGCGGGCCGACGGCAAGGTCGAAGGCGTGGTCGGTGTAGACCGCCTTGATGTGCGCGGCGGAATCGTTGTTGACGATCGTGGCGTCGATGCCGATGGCCGCGAGCGCCTGGCGCAGATAGTCGCCGAACTGCTTCGTCTCGTTGAAATAGGGCGCCGGCAAAAGCTTCAACGCAAAGCGCTTGCCGTCATCGGCGCGCTTGTAGCCGGCTTCGTCCAGCAGCGCGTTGGCCTTGGCGACGTCGAAAGGATAGGTCGGCACGTCGGCCGTGTAGAATTGCGGGTCGTTCTTCGGCACTGGGCCGGTAGCGGTCGCGGCGTAGCCGAGGAAGATCGTCTTGACGACGAAATCCTTGTCGATGGCATGCGCGATCGCCTGCCGCACTTTCAGATCGGCTAGCTCCTTGCGGCGGTGGTTGATCTCGACGACGAGCTGATAGGTCAGGCCCTCATAGCCCTTGGTGATGACCTTCAGGCCGGGCACCTTGGATATGCGGTCGAGGTCGGCGAGCGGCACGGCGGAGAAGGCGGCCAGCTGGATCTCCTCGGCCTCGAGTGCTGCCGCAGCGGACGTGCGGTCAGGCAGCACCTGGTAGACGATCTCGTCGAGATAGGGCTCGTCCTTGCCCCAATAGGCGTCGTTCCTCGTCAGCCGGTAATATTGGCCTGCCTTGTATTCGGCGAATTTGAACGGGCCGGTGCCGACCGGCGCGTTGTTGGCCGGATTGTCCTCGATCTTGCCCACTTCATAAAGGTGCTTCGGCACGACGCTGGACAGCGCCGGCAGCGCGTTGCGGATCAGCTGGAACGGCGTTGGCTTGGCGAATTTGAAGACCGCCGTCAGCTCGTCCGGCGTGTCGACGGCCTCCAGGTCCTTGAACACGGTGCGGCCGAGATTCTGCAGCGGCTTCCAGATCTGCAGCGCCGAGAAGGCGACATCGGCGGAGGTGAAGGGCTTGCCGTCATGCCATTTGACGCCGTCGCGCAATTTGAAGGTCGCCGACAGGCCGTCGGCCGCACCCTCCCAGGAAAGCGCCAGGCGGGGTTCGAGCCCGTCCTTGCCGTCGAAAGAGGCTTCGGCCAGCGTCTCGACGATCTTGCTGGAGATGAAGAAGACGCCGTTGGAAGCGACGATCGCGGGGTTGAGGTTGCGCGGCTCGGAATCGGCGGCCAGCACGAGACGGCCGCCCTTCTTCGGCGTCTGCGCGACGGCGATGGCCGGCAGCGCGGTCGAGGCCCAAAGCAGCGCCGAGCCGGCCAGCAGGCCGCGGCGTGAAATCGTCAATTCGGACATCGCTCAAACTCCCCTCTTCGCGCCATGGCAGGCGCGGCAATCGCGTGATTATGGCCCTTGGCAAAGGTTTCGCCAGAGACGGTTTTGGCGCATCATGGCTTGGCTTTGAAATTTCCGTCCGCTGGACCAGCCGGCCGAAGGAGCCTTCGACGCCTCGTCTGGTAGGACCAGATTATGGCGAAGCAGGATCAAGATTCGAACGGAAACTGCCTTCGGCGCGAAAGTGATCAATTCTGGCTGGACCAGAGTGGCCAAAATAATGCAGATTTGGCCGACAGCCATAAATCATGACGTTCGGCGCTCCTGCGGCCGATGAAAAACAGGGAGAGGCAGATGAACATCGCTCCGGGCAAAACCGAAGTCAGCAGCATTCCGTTCGACCAGGCGCGGGTGGACCGGCTGATGGAAGAGGCCGGCATCGACGTGCTCTTCGCCACCTCCAAGCACAACACGCAATATCTGCTCGGCGGCTACAAGTTCATCTTCTTCGCGGCCATGGATGCGATCGGCCACAGCCGTTATCTGCCGATTGTCCTTTACGAGAAAGGTGGGCCGGAGCATGCCGCCTATATCGGCAACAAGATGGAAGGCGGCGAGCACCAGAACCATCCCTTCTGGACGCCGACACTGCACGCCGCTTGCTGGGGCACGCTCGATGCCGCCAACCTGGCGGTCGAGCATCTCAAGCAGATCGGCAAATCGGCGGCGCGCATCGGCATCGAGCCGGGCTTCCTGCCGTCCGACGCCTATGCGCTGGTCCGCAAGGCTTTGCCGGACGCCAAGCTGATCGACGCGACCGGCATGCTGGAGAGCATGCGCGCCATCAAGACCGAGGCGGAGCTGGAACAGCTGCGTATCGCTTCCGAGCTGATCACGGATTCCATGCTGGCGACCATTGCCTGGGCGCGCGAAGGCACGAGCAAGACCGACATCATCGAGCGGCTGAGGCGCGAGGAGACCAATCGCGGCGCGCATTTCGAATATTGCCTGCTGACGCTGGGCTCCAGCCACAACCGCGCGGCTTCCAGCCAGGCCTGGAAGAAGGGCGAGGTGATGTCGATCGATTCCGGCGGCAACTATCACGGCTATATCGGCGACCTCTGCCGCATGGGCGTGCTCGGCGAGCCGGATGCCGAGCTGGAGGATCTTCTGGCCGAGGTCGAAGCGGTGCAGCAGGCGGCCTTTTCCAAGGTCAAGGCAGGCACGCTGGGCGGCGACATGATTTCGCATGCGGAAAGCGTGCTGAAGGCCTCCAAGGTTGCCGCCTATACGGATTTCTTCGCGCACGGCATGGGGTTGATCACGCATGAGGCGCCGTTCCTGATGACCAATCATCCGGTCGCCTATGAGGGCACCTATGCGGCCAAGCCGCTGGAGAAGAACATGGTCCTGTCGGTCGAGACGACCATGCTCCACCCAACGCGCGGCTTCATCAAGCTGGAGGACACCGTCGCGGTGACCGACGCCGGCTATGTGATGTTCGGCGACCGCGGGCGAGGGTGGAACGGGGGCGGGGCGGCAGCTTAGCCTCGGCGGTGCTCCCCCTCACCCGGATTGCCCCGAATTGCGAGCGCAATTCGGGGCAACCCGACCTCTCCCCGAGGGGAGAGGAGGATGCCAACGCTGGAGCCAGTCTCTTCTCCCCTCGGGGAGAAGGTGGCCGCGAAGCGGCCGGATGAGGGGGCTGCGACGCTGAAGATTATTTGCCCACCGGCAGCAGCCTGAAATCCGGGAGGTCGCGCAGCGCGAGTTCCGGTCCGGCGGGGGAATAGACCACGAAAAGCTGCATCGGCTGGTCGCCGATGTTGAGCGTCGAATGGAAGCGGCTCTCCGGCACGTAAATGGTGCAGCCGGGGCCGACCTTCGCCACCACCGGATTGCCCTTCTCGTCCTCGACCATCTGCTCGCCATTGCCGGAAATGACGAAGATGATCTCTTCGGCGCCGGGGTGGTTGTGGCGGGTATGGCCTTTGCCGGGCGGCAGGTCGACGACGCCGCCGGAGAAGCGGGCGGCGCCATTCACTTCCGGCGCGACGGTCAGCGACAGCTTGCCCCAGTCGAAGCCGAAGGCGCTGACATCCTTCGGGTAGACGAACACCTTGCTTCTGTCGGCCATTGCCTCATCCCTTCCTTTTCGCGATCGAAACCGCCTTGAAATCCGCCGTCTGCCTGGCGATTGCCGCTTCGGCCGGCAGACGCTCCATCGAGCTCGCGCCATAGAAGCCGTGCAGCCCTTCGCAGCGCTCGAGGATGTAGCGCGCGTCGTCGGGCATCGAGATCGGCCCGCCGTGGCAAAGCAGGATGACGTCCTTGCGCACCGAGCGCGCGGCGTCCGCAATGGCGTCGATCTCCTTGACGCAGGCGTCGAGCGTTTTCGCCGAGGTGGCGCCGATCGAGCCGCCGGTGGTGACACCCATATGGGCGACGACGATGTCGGCGCCGGCCCTGGTCATGGCGCGCGCCTCGTCCGGGTTGAAGACGTAGGGCGTTGTGAGCAGGTCGAGCTTATGCGCCCCGGCGATCATGTCGACCTCGAGGCCGAAACCCATGCCGGTCTCCTCGAAACTCTGGCGCATGGTGCCGTCGAACAGGCCGACGGTCGGAAAATTCTGCACGCCGGAAAAGCCCATTGTCTTCAACTCGGCCAAAAGCAGCGGCATGATGACGAAKGGGTCGGTGCCGTTGACGCCGGCCAGCACCGGCGTCTTCTTCACCACCGGCAACACCTCATAGGCCATCTCCTTGACGATCTCATTGGCGTTGCCATAGGCGAGCAGGCCGGCGGCCGAGCCGCGCCCGGCCATGCGGTAGCGGCCGGAATTGTAGATGATGATCAGGTCGATGCCGCCGGCTTCCTCGGCCTTGGCCGACAGGCCGGTGCCGGCGCCGCCGCCGACGATCGGCACGCCGTCGGCGATCATCTTGCGGAATTTTTCCAGGATCGTTTTGCGCGGAACGGCGGCCATGCTTGTCTGTCTCACTTCTTGGCAATGTCGAGGAACGCCTCGGCGGCAGCCTTGGCGAATTGGGGGTCGTTGATGTGCAGCGGCAGGCGCGTGACGGTGCGATCCTTCGTCGGCTCGATCGTGCGCGCGATAGCATCGAACAGCGCCGCATCGGCTTCCGGATCGAAGAAGGCGCCGCCTTCGATGTCGAGCGCCGAGACGCCCCTTTCGGGAATCAGGAAACGGACCGGGCCGTCGCATCGGGCGAGGCGACCGCCGATCCATTCGCCGATCTTGCGGCATTCCTCGGCCGTGGTGCGCATCAGCGTGACATTGGGATTGTGCTCGTAGAACAGTCGCCCACGATATTTTTCGGGGATGGTCGGCGGCGCCCAGAAGTTCACCATGTCGAGCGCGCCGACCGAACCGACATAGGGCAACTTCGTTCGGGCGATCGCGCCGAAGCGATCCTCGGTCGCCGGCAGCACGCCGCCGAACAAAAGATCGCAGACCTCGGTCGTGGTGATGTCGAGGATGCCGGCCAGCAAACCGCTGTCGGCGAGCTTCTCCATCGAGCGGCCGCCRGTGCCGGTGGCGTGGAAGACCATGCAGTCATAATCGGCACGCAAGCGCTCGACGATCGCCGTCACGCAGGGCGTGGTGACGCCGAACATGGTGAGCCCCAGCGCCGGCTTGCCGGCGGCGGCCGGGGCGGGCTTCGCGGCCATGCCGGCGATCGCCTGGGCGGCATTGTGCAGCACGGTGCGGGAGAGCCTGTTCAGTCCCGCCATGTCAGTCACCGACGGCATCATGATGATGTCGGAGACGTCGACGTAAGGCGCGGTATCGCCGGAGGCCAGCGTCGAGACCATAAGCTTCGGCAGGCCGAGCGGCAGCGCGCGCATGCCGGCGGTGACGATCGAGGTGCCACCGCCGCCGCCGATGCCGATCACGCCTGCGATGTCGTCGCGGGACTGGATGAAATTGGCGAAGGCGGCGCCCATGCCGGCAACGGCGGCGCCGCGATCGTCGATGCCGAGAACCGCGCCGGCTCCCTTGGCGTGATGCGCGGCGACCTCGCTTGCAGGGATGTCGACCGGGACGGTCGCGCCGCGCGTACCGATATCGACACGGACGACCGCGCCGCCGGCAGCAGTGACGGCATCGGCCAGGAAGGCGAGTTCCTCACCTTTGGTGTCGGCGGTGCCGACCACATAGATGCGCTTCATGCGCGGTTCCCCGTCGTCCGGCTTGGTCGGCTTTGCCGCCCGCCTTTTTGCCCACCCTTAAGCTCCTCGGCAAAAGCCTCGTCGCTGGTGGGGACCCCGATATTGCCCGGCATCGCGCCATTGCAAATTTTTGAGACGCGCGTATCGTATTGATATGGATGTCTCACGTCAACAAGCCGCCTCCAGCGATGATGCCGCGCAGGCTCCGGCCGCCGAGAAGGGGCCGCGCGCCCGCACAAAGCGGCTGATGCTGGAAACGGCGACGAGGCTGATGCAGTCCGGCATGACCCCTTCGGTCAGCGAGGTCGCGGAGGCGGCGGAGGTGTCACGCGCCACCGCCTACCGGTATTTCCCGAGCCAGGCGGCGCTGGTGCAGGCCGTGGTCGATGAAGGGCTCGGCCCGATCCTCACCTGGAAGTCGGCTTCCGACGATGCCGAGCGGCGCGTGGCGGATCTGTTCGCCACCGCGATGCCGCGCATCGAAGCCTTCGAGGCGACGTTCAAGGCGGCGCTGAAACTATCCCTCGACCAATGGGCGCGGCGCCAGGCCGGCACGCTCG
Organism: Mesorhizobium sp. LCM 4577; assembly: GCF_001854795.2. NCBI lineage: Bacteria > Pseudomonadati > Pseudomonadota > Alphaproteobacteria > Hyphomicrobiales > Phyllobacteriaceae > Mesorhizobium > Mesorhizobium sp. LCM 4577. Next base: position 32,241 of record NZ_MDDU01000009.1, read on the forward strand.
GATCGGAGCCCGCCTTCACGCGAGGCCACCGCGTCGACCTGCTGAAGGATGCGATCGGGCCGCTCAAGGGACGCCTGAAGCCGCGCCAGTTCAAACGCCTGGCGCAGGCGTTGTCGCTGATGTTCGGCGTCGAGGTGGTCACGGTGCTGAAGGACATCTGGGGGCTGGACAGCGCCGAGATGGTGTCGGTGGCGCAATGGGCGGCGGGCGCGCTGGTGCGCGCCGCAATCGTGGAATCAGAGGCAAAATCAGCAGCAATGTCGGCGGTGTCGAAGGCGGCGGCCGTCTAAATCTGGTTCGACCAGATTATGAAGTCAGTTGCAAATGTTAATTGTGATGGGTAGCTCGCGACAAGGGCTCTGTATATCACAGAGTAGGAAAAACAAGGGAAAACAGTCGGATATCATAAGGATTGGCTAAATCAATCGCTCAAGAAAGCGCTTGACGCCAAGCGGGAATTGGTAATACCAGATTACAACCAAACAAAGCGGATCGAAAGTGACGGCTGCGATCCATTTCCGGCAGGGCGAGGAGGCCTGGAACCGGAAAGGCGCCATCACAGGAGGAACTACCAAGGCCGGCTTCGCTGCCGGTTCGCATGACACGGTAGAATGCGCACAAGGGAGGAAAACTATGCGCAAGATAGTGACCAGCGTGCTTGCTGGTGTCGGCATGGCGCTTGCCTGCGGGACGTCCGTCCACGCGCAGGAAAAGTCGCTCACCATCTTCTGGGCGGAATGGGATCCGGCCAACTACCTGCAGGAACTCGGCAACGAGTATGAGAAGGAAACCGGCGTCAAGATCACGGTCGAGACCACACCGTGGGCCGACTTCCAGACCAAGGCTTTCACCGAATTCAACGCCCATGGCGACGCTTACGATCTGGTGGTGGGTGACTCGCAGTGGCTCGGCGCGGGCTCGACCGGCGGTCACTATGTCGACCTGACCGACTTCTTCAACAAGCACAAGCTCAACGACGTGATGGCGCCGGCGACGGTCAAGTACTACGCCGAATATCCCGGCAACAGCGGCAAGTACTGGGCAATCCCGCTCGAGGGCGACGCCGTCGGCTGGTCCTACCGCAAGGACTGGTTCGAGGACCCGAAGGAGAAGGAAGCCTTCAAGGCCAAGTATGGCTACGACCTCGACGTGCCGAAGGATTTCAAGGCGCTGCGCGACATAGCCGAATTCTTCTACCGTCCCGACCAGAAGAAATACGGCATCGCCATCTACACCGATAATTCCTACGACGCGATGGCGATGGGTTTCGAGAACGCCCTGTTCTCCTATGGCGGTGAGCTTGGCGACTATTCGACCTACCAGGTCGACGGTCACATCAACTCGGACAAGGCGGTCGCCGCACTCGATGCCTACAAGGAACTCTACAAGTTCACGCCTCCGGGCTGGGCAAAGTCGTTCTTCGTCGAGGACAACCAGGCGATCACCGAGAACCTGGCGGCGATGAGCATGAACTACTTCGCCTTCTTCCCCTCGCTGATCAACGAGTCGTCGAACCCGAACGCCAAGAACACCGGTTTCTTCGCCAATCCTCCGGGCCCCAATGGCGACCAGTTCGCGGCGCTTGGCGGCCAAGGCATCTCGATCGTCTCCTACTCGCAGAAGCAGGACGAGGCGATGAAGTTCCTGGAGTGGTTCATCAAGGACGAGACCCAGAAGAAGTGGGCGGCGCTCGGCGGCTACACCTGCAGCGCCGCGGTGCTGAAGTCGCCTGAGTTCCAGAGCGCCACGCCGTACAACAAGGCCTTCTATGAGACCATGTTCAAGGTGAAGGATTTCTGGGCGGTGCCGGAATATGCCGAACTGCTGCAGCAGCTCAACCAGCGCATCTATCCCTACATGATCGGCGGTCAGGGCACCGCCAAGGAAACGCTGGACGCACTTGCCGCCGACTGGAACGCGACCTTCAAGAAATACGGCCGCGTGAAGTAAACGACATGCCTCGCGGAGGAGGCTTAGGAAGCCTCCTCCGTTTGTTTTTCAAGCATCCGGAGCAGGGTTTTGGCGACCACGATGATCACCACGCTCGACAGGTCCTCGCGGGCCGCGGCGCGCGGCCTCAGCGATATCTCGATCCGCAATCTCTTCATCATCCCGACGATCCTGTTCCTGATCGTCTTCAATATCTTCCCGCTGATCTATTCGCTGGGCTATTCGTTCACCGACTTCCGCGCTTCGACCAATGCGCCGGCCAATTTCGTCGGGTTGCAGAATTACCGCGACCTGCTCAACGATCCCTATGTCTGGTCGAACTTCGCCATCACCGCGAAATACGTCATCATCTCGGTCGCCGGCCAGTTGCTCGTCGGCTTCGGCGTGGCGATGCTGCTCAACCGCGACATACCGATGAAGGGGCTGCTGACGACGCTGCTGCTTCTGCCGATGATGCTTTCGATGGCGGTGGTGGGCCTGTTCTGGAAGCTGCTCTACGATCCGTCCTTCGGCATCATCAACTATGCGCTCGGGCTCGGCACTTTCGAGTGGCTGGCCGACCCGAAGATGGCGCTCTACGCGGTGGCGCTCACCGACATCTGGATGTGGTCGCCCTTCGTCATGCTGTTGTCGCTTGCCGGTCTCTCCGCGGTGCCGAAGCACCTTTACGAAGCCGCCGCGATCGACCGGGCCGGGCCGTTCTACACCTTCTTCCGCATCACGCTGCCGCTGGTCGCGCCGATCCTGATGATCGCCGTCATCTTCCGCACCATGGAGGCGTTCAAGACCTTCGACCTGGCCTATATCCTGACCAGCCAGCCGACGGCCGAGCTGATCTCGATCCGGCTCTACAAGATGGCTTTCCAGGAATGGCAGACGGGGCGTTCCTGCGCCATGGCCTACATCGTGCTCATCATGGTGCTGGCGATCACCAACATCTATGTCAAATACCTCAACAAGGTGAAGGAGCGCTGAGATGGCCGCCGTCCGCACTTCTTCCGAGGTCGCCTTCAATCGCGCGGCAATCGTCGCCGTGCTGGTGGTGACGATCATCTTCCTGGCGCCGATCTACTGGATCGCCTCGACGGCCTTCAAGCCGCGCAACCTGGCCACGACGATCCCGCCGACGATCGTGTTCCAGCCGGAGATATCGCCCTTCGTCAAGCTGTTCACCAAGCGCTCGCAGTTGCGCAGCCCGCCGACGCCCGAAGAATACGCGGCCGCCCCATGGTGGGAACGCGTCGTCTTCGACGGCGGCGAGAAGATCGTGCGCGACGGCAAGGGCGCGGTGCAGTGGTCGGGCTATCCGAACCGGTTCATGAATTCGCTGATCGTGGCGATCACCTCGACCGTGCTCGCCGTCGGCATGGGCACGTTCACCGCCTACGGTTTCTCGCGCTTCAGGGTGAAGGGAGAGGCGGACCTGCTCTTCTTCATCCTGTCGACGCGCATGCTGCCGCCGGTGGTGGTCGCGATCCCGATGTTCCTGATGTACCGCGCGGTCGGGCTCAACGATTCCCATCTCGGCCTGATCATCCTCTATACCGCCTTCAACCTGTCCTTCTCGGTCTGGCTGATGAAGGGCTTCATCGACGAGATCCCGAAGGAATATGAGGAGGCGGCGCTCGTCGACGGCTATACGCGCATGGAGGCCTTCTTCAAGATCGTGCTGCCCGAGGCCGCGACCGGCATCGCCGCCACGGCCGTGTTCTGCTTCATCACCGCGTGGAACGAATACGCCTTCGCGCTGATCATGACCAACCGCCGCGCCCAGACCGCGCCGCCCTTCATTCCGAGCCAGGTGGGTTCCGGCCTGCCCGACTGGACGGTGATCGCCGCCGGAACCTTCCTGTTCCTGCTGCCGGTCGCGATCTTCACCTTCCTGCTCCGCAACCATCTGCTGCGCGGCATGTCCTTCGGAGCGATCCGCAAATGAGCTTTCGCGCGATCAATGAAAGATATCTGGAGCCTGGATCGCAGATCCTGATGGTGCTCGGCATCGTCGCGCTCTGCCAGCCCTGGAACATGCTGCTCCACACCTACGGCGTGACCATCATCCTGATCGGCCTGATCGGCTTCAACGTCACCTCCAAGATTCCACGTGAGGAGCAGGCCGGAACGGGACACGGAGCCGACCAGCAGGCGCATAACGCGGKGGCGCAGCATTGACCCAGATCGAGCTTCGCGGCGTCCAGAAATTCTTCGGCGCCGTCCAGGTCATCAAGGACCTGAACCTTGCGATCAACGACAACGAGTTCATCGTGCTGCTCGGACAATCGGGCTGCGGCAAGACGACGACGCTGCGCGCCATCGCCGGGCTGGAGACCATCGACCAGGGCGACATACTGATCGACGGCAAGCCGGTGCAGCACCTCAAGGCCGCCGACCGCGACATCGCCATGGTGTTCCAGTCGTTCTCGCTCTACCCGCACATGAACGTCTACGAGAACATCGCCTTTCCGTTGCGCGCGACGCGCAAGAGCAGAAGCGAGATCGACACCGAGGTGCGCTCGGTGGGCAAGACGCTGCAGATCACCGATCTGCTCGGCAAGAAGCCCTCGGCGCTGTCGGGCGGCGACATGCAGCGCGTGGCCATCGGCCGGGCGCTGGTGCGGCGTCCGAAGGCGATGCTGATGGACGAGCCGATCGGCGCGCTCGATGCCAAGCTGCGCGAGGAAATGCGCGCCGAGATCAAGCGGCTGCACATCAAGCAAGGCTCGACCAGCATCTATGTCACGCACGACCAGATCGAGGCGATGAGCCTCGCCGACCGCATCGTCATCATGCATGAAGGCGTGCTGCAACAGGTCGGCACGCCGGACGAGGTCTATTCCCACCCGGCCAACCTCTTCGTCGCGCAATTCGTCGGCAGCCCGGTGATGAATGTCGCCGAAGCCAAGGTCGCCGAAAAAGCTTCTGTCGCGTCGGTCACGGTCGGGGATGCGGCCGCCGGCTTCGAGTTCCCGCAGGCGCTGCTTTCCAAGCTCAACGGCCACGCCGGCGGCCAGCTCACCTTGGGCATCCGGCCGGAAGGCGTGCTGGTGCGGCGCGAGGCGGCGGACGGGTTCCTGCCGGTCGAAGCGCAAATCATCGAGCCGCTCGGTTCCTTCGACATCGTCGACCTGAAAGTAGGCTCCAAGATGCTGCGCGCCCGCACCAAGAGCGGTTTCATCAGCGGCCCGGGCGAAAAGGTCTATGCGCGGATCGATCCTTCGCAGGCGCATTTCTTCGACGCGGCGAGCGGCAAGTCGCTCGGAGTGAGACTGTAATGGCCCATATCCAGCTGAAAAACATCTCGAAGACATTCGGCAACCATACCGCGCTGTCCAACCTCGACCTCGACATCGCCGACGGCGAATTCTTCGTGCTGCTCGGCGAGACAGGCGCCGGCAAGACGACGACGCTGCGGATGGTCGCCGGTCTCGAAAAACCGACCGAGGGGCAGGTCTTCATCGACGGCGTCGACGTCGCCGATTGGGGCGCGGCCGAGCGCGACGTGGCGCTGGTGCTGCAGCAATATTCGCTCTATCCGCGCTACACGGTGCGACAGAACCTCGAATTCCCGCTGAAGCCGAAGATCCGCCGGCTGCCGGATGCCGAGATCAAGGATCGCGTCGCGCGCGCGGCCCGCACGCTCAGGATTGAGCATCTTCTGGATCGCAAGACCGACCGGCTTTCCGGCGGCGAGATGCAGCGCGTATCGATCGGCCGCGCCATCGTGCGCAAGCCGCGCGTGTTCCTGATGGACGAGCCGCTGTCGGCGCTCGACGCCAAGCTGCGYGAGGCGCTGCGCACGGAGCTGAAGAACCTGCAGATGCAGCTCGGCGCCACGTTCCTGTTCGTCACGCATGACCAGATCGAGGCCATGTCGATGGGCGACAAGGTCGGCGTGCTCAACCATGGCCGCATCGTCCAGACCGGCACGCCGCATGAGATCTATAACAATCCGCGCGACACCTATGTCGCGAGCTTCGTCGGTTCGCCGCCGATGAACCTCATCGACGGCAAGCTGGTCAACGACCGCGCGGTGATGGCGCCGATGAATTTCGAACTACCGCTGTCAACTGAAGCCAAAACCTTTGGCGGGGGCAGGACGAGCGGCGCGACCGACGGTCGCCCGCTCGTCTTCGGCATCCGTCCGGAAGACGTCTATCTGGAAAGCGGCGCGCCGGTCGAGGCGCGGGTTCACGATGTCGAAAACCATGGCGTCGAGAAGATCGTGACGCTCAGGGTTGGCGACACGATGCTGCGGGCTACAGTGCCGGCCAGGACCGATGTCGCGATCGAACAGCCGGTGCGCTTTGCCTGGAATCCGGACAAGGTGGTGATGTTCGACAAGGGCAGTGGGGTGAGCCTGCGTCACGCCGGATAGCGATCCGGCTGGCCTGCTGCCTTACTTCGGGAGATAAGTCTCGTAAGGCTTGTCGTTGATCAGCAGGATCACGCATTCGGTGTCCGACAGGCAGGCGTCGTCATGCATCTCGTTGGCCTTCTGGGTCCAGTAGGAGCCTGGCGGCAACTCGACCTTGGTGGCTTCGCCGCCCTGCATCTGCCAGTGCGCCCAGAGGCCCTTGATGACCACGGCGCGGTAGTCCGCGGTGTGGGCATGGACGGGCGCCCGCCAGTTGCCGGGAACTTTCAGCAGCGTGCCGGCCGGTCCTTTGGCGCGCTCGCCCCATAGCGGACCAAGCCGCTGCGGCTGGTTCGGCGCTTCGACGGCATAAGGGATCTTGTCGGCGGGCAGGTAGCTATCTTCGAGCGCGAAAGCGCGGTTCGGCAACATGGCAGCAGCGGCAAGCGCAAGCGGTGCGAGATGATTGGGCATGGCGGTTTCCTCCGCCATCGAGCTTATGCTGTCTCGACTGGCGGGGAATGACGCGGCGTCCAAAAGACTTGGCAATTCCTCCAGCGGGCTGCCTGCCGGATGTCAGGATTGCTCCTCGGCGCCGGCGTGACGGAAATGGCTTGGCGCCACGCCCATCACCCGCTTGAAGGCTCGGCTGAAGGAGGCTTCCGAATCGTAGCCCAATCTCGCGGCCGTGACCGAAACCCGCATGCCGTCGCGGCTGAGCCATTGCCGCGCCTGGTGCATGCGCACGCGCAGCACATATTTAGCCGGCGTCTCGCCGACCACGCTGGCGAAGCGCTGCGCGAAGGCGGAGCGCGAGGCGCCCATCATCCTGGCCAGCGCCTCGACCGTCCAGTCGCGCTCCGGCTGGAGGTGGATAGCGGCAAGCACCTTGCCGACATCCGGATTGCGCATGGCGGCGATCCAGCCGGTGGCGTCGCCGCAGCCATTCTCGACCCAGGAGCGGATGATGGTGGCGGCGAGCACGTCGGCCAGGCGGGCAAGAATGCCGCCGGAGCCGACGCGGTCCATCGTCACCTCGCCAGCCATCGCGTCGAGCAGATGCTGGATGCCCGGCGCGTTCGCCATCAATTTATGCGCCTGCATCAGGTCGGGCATCATCTCCAGCAGCGGATGCGAGCCGTCGAGGTTGAAATGCATCGAGCCGCAAAACAGCAAGGTCTTGCAGCCGTCGCATCCGTTCGAGACGTCGTAGATGTTCTCGCACACCGGCTCGATCGTGTAGCGGCCGATCGGCACCGGCGGCACGCCGGGCGCGCTCGCCAGCACATGCTCGTCGCCGCGCGGGATCAGCAGCGCGTCGCCCACCGAGAGCTCGATCCACTCCTTGGCAGGCGAGAACAGCCAGCAACCCTGCTGTCCGATGAAATGGAAGCGCGCCGCCTTCTGCGCCGGAAAAGAAACGGCCCAGGGCTCGCCCAGCACGCAGCGGCCATAGTCGACGCCGTCGAGGCGCAGGCCACGCAACATGTCGGTGAGCGGGTCGCCCGAAGTCTGCAAAACCGATTTTGTCGAATTGTAATTCATTTCGGCGTTTCTAGCATGGAAACTCCAGATAGTCACTCCCTATGTTGCACTGCAGCCCAAATGTTGCGCTGCAACCCATCGGAGATTTGACATGACCGAGCCCGTCACAGGCGCCATCGACGCCGCCGTCCTCGACAGAACCGAACCTGAAGAACGAACAGAGCCTGCGTGGGGTGCGGTGGTCTCGCTGGCGCTCGGCGTTTTCGGCCTGGTGACGGCCGAATTCCTGCCCGCCAGCCTGTTGACGCGCCTGGCGCAGGACCTTGGCGTCAGCGAAGGCGCCGCCGGCCAGGCGGTGACGGCGACAGCCGTGGTCGGCGCAATTGCCGCGCCGACCATGGCGATCGTCACCAAGCGGCTCGACCGCCGGCTGGTGATGTGGATCCTCTCCGTCCTTTTGATCGTCTCCAACCTGCTCGCCGCCTTCGCCTCCTCGCTTACAATGCTGCTTCTTGCCCGCGTCGTGCTCGGCGTCGCGCTGGGCGGCTTCTGGTCGATGTCGGCGGCCATGGCGCTCAGGCTGGTGCCGATGCGACTGATGCCGCGCGCCATGTCGATCATCCTCACCGGCGTCTCGGTCGCCACCGTGACGGCGGCTCCGGTCGGCGCCTATGTCGGCGATATCTGGGGCTGGCGCACCGCCTTCATGATCGCGGCGGTCGTCGGCGCGCTGGCGCTTCTGGTGCAGCTCGCCACGCTTCCCAGCCTGCCGCCGACGGCCGTGGCGAGCTTCCGCACGCTGGTCGATGTGCTGAAGCGGCCGATGATCCGCGTCGCGTTGCTGGTGGTGCTGCTGGTCGCGTCGGGTCAGTTCGCCGGCTTCACCTATGTGCGGCCGTTCCTGGAGACGGTGCCGGTCATGCCGATCGCGACCATATCGCTGGTGCTGCTCGCCTATGGCATTGGCGGTTTCTTCGGCAATTTCGCCGGCGCGTTCCTGGCCGAGCGCAATCTGAAGATGGCCGTCGGTGTGGCGCCGCTGCTGATCGCCTTGTCGGCGGCTGCACTGCTCGTGTTCGGGGCCTCGCCCATCACGGCGGCGCTCGCCGTCACCGCCTGGGGCTTTGGCTTCGGCGCGGTGCCGGTCGGCCTGCAGACCTGGTTGGTGCGCGCAGCACCCGATCAGGCCGAGAGCGCCGGCGGCCTGATGGTCGCCACTTTCCAGGTGGCGATCGCGCTCGGCGCCATTGTCGGCGGCTTGCTTGTCGATCATGCCGGTGTCGCGAGCGCCTTCGCTTATGGCGGCGTTGCGACCTTGCTCGCGGCGCTGGTGGCCTTCGCAAGAGGGCCGAAGCAGGCCGCCGAGTAGGCAAGCCCGGCGGTCCTATCAAGCTTCGGCCCGGCGGCTCTCACGAGCGCCGGGCCGATATTGTCGTGATGGCCGATACGAAGCGCGTCAGGCTATGCTCGACATAGGCGGGGAGCTCCATGTCGTCGGGATCGAAGCTCCACCACAGCAGCGAGCCCTGCCAGTGGGCTGCCATAAGCAGGCCGATGTCGTCCGGCACGCCGCGGACGCCGGCGAAACAATCGGCGAGCATCCCGCTCAGCGCCGCCTTCCAGGCGGCGCCGCGCGCCCTGAGCATGGGATCGCGCAAATCCTCGCGCAAGACGAGCAAACCTTCGGCATAGGATTCGATGTCGCCATAGCCGCTGGAGAGAGCAACCAGCAGCTCGACGGCGCCGGCCGGGGTTCTGGGGACCGATGCCGCCGCCTGCTCGGTCTTTCGGTCGAGACCATCCCAGGCATAGAGCAGCGTGCGCTGCTTCAGCAGCGTCTTGTTCTTGAAGCGCTGCACCAGCGTCGAGCCTGAAAGGCCGCTGGCCCGCGCCAGCCTTTCGAAGGTCAATGCTTCCGGTCCGTCGGCATGCATCAACCGGTACGCGGCTTCCAGAACCTGTTCGTCGGACTGGGTTTTTGGCCTGGTCATCTTGACTCTCATTTATAAACGAATGATCATTTATAAATGATGGGCATGGCAAACGCCAGCTCTGATTGTGCGCAGTTCCGGTTCGGAGGTTTCAATGACGCTTCAAGGAAAAGTCGCGCTCGTCGCCGGCGCAACGCGCGGCGCGGGCCGTGGAATTGCGGTCGAACTGGGCGCTGCCGGCGCCACCGTCTATGTGACCGGACGCACGACGCGAACTTCGCAATCGGATTATCAGCGTCCCGAAACCATCGAGGAAACAGCGGAACTGGTGACCGCACAAGGCGGCAAGGGTATTGCCGTCCGGGTCGACCATCTGGTCTCCGAAGAGGTGCAGAAACTTGTCGCGCGTATCCGCGCGGAGCAGGGCCGCCTCGATATCCTGGTCAATGACGTCTGGGGCGGTGAAAAGCTCTTTGAGTGGAACAAGTCCGTCTGGGAACACGATCTGGACAACGGCCTGCGGCTGCTGCGGCTGGGGATCGATACGCACCTGATCACCGCGCATCACGCGCTGCCGTTGATGATCGAGCGTCCAGGCGGATTGCTCATCGAGGTCACCGACGGCACGGCCGAATACAATGCCGGGCACTATCGGCTATCGCCCTTCTACGATCTCGCCAAGGTGGCGGTGAACCGTATGGCATGGGCGCATGCCAAAGACCTCGAAAAGCATGGCGCGACGTCCGTCTCGCTGACGCCGGGCTGGCTGCGCTCGGAGATGATGCTGGAGGCACTCGGCGTGCAGGAAGAGAACTGGCGCGACGCGACAGCCAATGTGCCGCATTTCGTCATATCCGAGACGCCGCGCTTCGTCGGCCGCGCCGTAGCGGCGCTGGCCTCCGACCCGCGGCGCTCGCGCTGGAATGGCCAGTCGCTTTCGAGTGGCGGGCTGGCGCAGGTCTACGGCTTTACCGATCTCGACGGCTCGCGGCCTGACGCCTGGCGCTACGTGCCGGAGGTCCAGGATGCCGGCAAGCCGGCGGATGCGACCGGCTACCGCTAATCAGGCCGAGCGGCCGTCGAACTCGAAAACTTCGATCGTCGCAAGATCGATGTCCTCGAGGCAGTTGATGTTGATATAGGCGGTTCGTCCGCTGCCCTGGCTGACGTCTTCGGCAAAGGGATGCATGCCGCAGGTGCGGCAGAAGCGATGCGCGATTTGAGCTTTGCCGAAGGTGTAGCGGCCGAGGTCGTCGCCCCAGGCGACCAGATTGAGCGTCTCATGCGGCACAGCCCACAACAGCGCGCCCTTGCGCCGGCAGATCGAGCAGTTGCAGCGCACGGTCATGCCGAGCTCGCCCTCGACGTCGAACGCCACCTTGCCGCAGTGGCAGCTGCCTTTGTACAGCATCAGCATCTTCCCATCGCTGGCAGGGTGCAAAGGCACGCTTGCCGGTTTATCTCTTGCGCCGGCCCAACATCAGGCCGTGCGTTAAAGACGTGGCAACTTTGCAGGGCCCGACATCGAAAATGCAATCCGTACGCGACCGTCTGGAAATCATCCTGTCACGTCTTGCCAATCGCGCGGGCGATGAGAAGGTCTTCACGAAGCTCTATGCCGAGGCCGCGCGGGCCGCCGCCGATGCGTCCGATGCCCGCCGCAAGGCCGGTGTGAGCCTCGGCCCGCTCGACGGGCGCATCGTCTCGATCAAGGACCTGTTCGATGTCGCCGGCGAGCCGACGACGGCAGGGTCGATGATCCGAGCCGGCGCCGCACCCGCCGCGCGAGATGCGGCGATCGTCCAGAGGCTGCGCCAGGCCGGGGCGGTCATCCTCGGCAAGACCAACATGACCGAGTTCGCCTTCACCGCGATCGGCGACAATCCGCATTACGGCACGCCTGGCAACGCCACCGATGCCAGCCTGATCCCGGGCGGCTCGTCATCGGGAGGGGGCGTTGCGGTCGGCGAAGGCACAAGCGACATATCCATCGGATCGGACACCGGGGGGTCCGTGCGCATCCCGGCCTCGCTCAACGGCGTCGTCGGCTTCAAGCCGACGGCGAGGCGCGTGCCCTTGGCCGGCGCCTTTCCGCTGTCGATGACACTGGATTCGATCGGCCCGCTTGCCCGCAGCGTCGCCGATTGCGGGATCGCCGACGCGATCATGGCCGGAGAAGAGCCGGCTGCGCTTCAGTTGGTCCCGCTCGCGACCCTGCGCATCGGCATCCCACGCGGCGTGCTGTTCGGCGAGACGCAAGCGGAGGTCGCGGCAGCTTTCGAGGCCTGCATCCACAGGATCGGACGGGCTGGCGCCCGCGCCGCCGATTTGCCGATCGACGATCTCATCGCCGAGATGCGCGCGGCCACCAGGCGCGGCACGATCGCTTCCATGGAAGGGGCCGAAGTGCATGCCGATTGGCTGACGAGCGGCGCCTCGGTGCCGGTCGATCCGCACGTCACCGGGCCATTGTCGCGCGCGCTTGCCGTCCCCGCTTCCGCCTATATCCGAACGATCCGCCGTCGCGGCGAGCTTGCGGCCGCCATGGCGGAGCGGCTGGAGACGGTCGATGCGCTGGTATTGCCGACCGTGCCGATGGTCGCGCCTTCCACCGCCGCCATGGCCGGCGATGAGGCGCTGCGCGACAAGACGGAAGGGCTGCTCTTGCGCAACACGCAGGTCGCCAACCAGTTCGACCTCTGCGCGATCTCGTTGCCGATGCCCGGCACCAAGCTGCCCGCCGGATTGATGCTGGTGGGCAGACATGGGGATGATCACCGGCTGCTGCGCATTGCCGCCGCGGTGGAGACATTGATCGCAAGTTGAAAGCGCGGCTCTCCGCAGGGTACTGGTCCTCAGCGGCTTGAGCAGTGAGCGCGCTCGCTGTCCTTGGCCGCCCGCTCGATGCCGGTCGCGACCAAGGTCGGGAGGCTGTACTGCTTGCCGTTGAAGGTATGCGGCCGGTTCTCGACCGTGCCGGCAACGACAACCTTGCCGGCATAAAGCTTGTCCGACAGATCGAGCGCCTTGTCCTGTTGCGGCAGGCCGTCGATGTCGATCCACACACCCTTGACGATCTTGCCGGTGGCGAGGTCGAGCGCGCTGTTCGAAGGGCAGGGCGCCATCACGCAGCGTAGACCGTTATCGCAGGGCACATAGCTGCCTTGATCAGTTCGAGCGCCCGTTGCGGCGACGCAGGTGCCAGCGGTCAGAACCAGGATTTCCGCGAGGTGCTTGGCCATGGCGGTGAAGGTCGCTGCCAAATCGGCGAAAATTGAGGCGCGGACTTCAGCCGGCGGGAAAGCGCCGGCGATAATGCTCGACGACTTCCGGATTGCGCAGATTGACCGGCAGTTTGCCGGCGAGCACCAGCAGCGCCTCGTTTGCCGCGCCGACGCCCATGCGCATCATCGATTCCTCGGTGATGCCGGCCATATGGGGAGTGACGATGACGTTGTCGAAGCCGAAATAGGGGTGGTTCGGCGGCAGCGGCTGCGTGGAAAAGACGTCGAGCGCGGCGCCGCCGATGCGGCCTTTCTGCAGTGCCTCGATCAGCGCTTCGTCGTCCACCACCGGGCCGCGCGCGACATTGATCAGCAGCGCGTTGGGCTTCATGCGGGCGATGCGCTCGCGGCTGATCAGGCCGCGCGTTTCCTCCGTCAGCGGGCAGCAGAGCACGATGATGTCGCTCTGCTCGACCAGCGCGTCGATCGACAGGAAGCCGACACGCTCGGGCGCCGGACGCAGGCTGCGCGTGGTCGCCACGACATTGAGGTCGAAGCCGTGCGCGGCAATATGGCCGACGGCCTGGCCGACCGCGCCGAGGCCGACGATGCCGATCGTCTTGCCGGCAAGCTCGCTGGTCGAATTGGCATGCTCGCGCCCGGCAAGCCAGCCCTTGGCGCGCAGGTCGCGGTCCATCATGCGGAAGCGCCGCAGCAAAGCGAGTGCAACGAACATCACATGTTCGGCGACCGAGCGGGCATTGACGGCAGGCACGTTCGCCACCAGCACGCCGGCGGCGGTCGCGGCCTCGACCGGGATCATGTCCAGCCCGGCGCCGTGGCGGATCGCGGCGCGCAGGCCCGAGGCGTCCGCGAACAGCTCCGGCGGCAGCGGCGCCCGCACGATGACGATGTCGGCGTCGCGGGCCTCATTGGTCAGTGTCTTGGGATCGAGGGCGGAAGCGATCGCGAGCCGCCCGGCGCCGGCCAGCATGGCCGTCGCGCGCGGGTGCAGCGGATGCGTCGAGAGGATCTTGCGCACCGCACTCAGGCCTTTTCGAGCGCAGCGTTCTTCGGCTCCGCCGCGCGACCTTCGATGATCCCCTTCCAATAGCTCTCGGCGCCCTGCAAATGGGCATTCATCAAGGCCTGGGCGAGATTGCCGTCGCGGCGCAGCAGCGCCTCGTAGATCTGGATGTGCTCGGCATGCGAGCGCACGCTGCGTTCGGGATCGTTGAAGTAGATCGGCAGGCGCTGCTCGCCCATCAGGTAATAGACGCTGCAGATATTGTGGAAGACGCTGTTCTTGGTCGCGCGCACGATCTCGAGGTGGAACTCGCGGTCCTCCTTGGCGAGGCCTTCGCCGGCGGCGATGCGCTCCTCGGAAGCCTTCAGGATCTCGCGCAGGCGTTCGAAATTCTCTTCCGTGGCGCGCGAGCAGGCAAGCTCGGCCGCCTTGATCTCGTGGATCTTGCGCAGCTCGACGGTTTCGTAGATCTGCACCGGATCGAGCGGCAGGCCCGCGCGCGCGAACAGCGCCAGCGCTTCCACGCTCGCCTGCTTGGTGTCGATATAGATGCCGGACTTCGCACGCCGCTCGACGATGCGCATGGCTTCGAGGATGGCCAGCGCCTCGCGGATCTGGCCGCGGCTGACGCCGAAATGCTCCGCCAGCTCGCGCTCCGAAGGTGTGCGGCCGGACTCCTTGTCCGAGTTGGAAAAGAGATAGGCGGCAAGTTCCGCGAGAAGATTCTTTTCTTTCATCGTCAAATACGTTGCGCGTGCGCCTCCAGGAATCGCTCGGAGATGGTGAAACCCAATCCAGGCTTTTCAGGGATCGCTATCATACCGTCCTTCGCTTCGACAGTCTCCTCGACAAGGTCGTGGATCATCGGATTGGCGCCGAGCGAATATTCGATGATGAAGGAGGCGGGCGAGGCCGCACACACATGCAGCCCGGCAAAGAAGCAGGGCGCGCCCGCCCAAAGATGCGGTGCGAAGCGCAGGTTGAAGGCGCTGGCGATGGTGCCGATCTTCATCGCCTCGCTGATGCCGCCGCAAAACGCCGGATCCGGTTGGAAGATGTCGGCCGATTTCAGCACCGCCAGGTCGCGGAAAGCGTAGCGCGTCGCCTCGCTTTCGCCCGTGGCGATCGGCGTCGAGCCCGAGGCGCGCACCTCGGCCATGCCCGGCTTGTCGTCGGCGATCACCGGTTCCTCGAACCAGGCGAGGTCGAGATCGCCGGTGAGCCTGATGAAGCGCTTGGCCTCGGCCACGGTGTAGGTGCCGTGCGCGTCTACCATCAGGTCGACGTCGGGACCGATCGCCTGCCTTGCGGCGCGCACGCGCGCGGCCGACACATGCGGGGCGCCGTCCATGGCGCCGACGCGCATCTTCAGCGCCTTGAAGCCGCCCTTGGCGATGTAGGATTGCAACTGCTCTCCGATGGCGTCAGGGGAGGCCCAGCCCCCCGAGGCATAGGCCTGCATGCGCTCGACCTTGCGGCCGCCGAGCAGTCGCCATACCGGCTGCCCGAGCGACTTGCCGAGAATGTCCCAGAGCGCGATGTCGACGGCGCTGATCGCCGCCACGCTCATGCCGCGCCGCGCCAGTTGCGGCATGGCATGGCCGGCATGCGCCGCCGTCTCGTGCCGCACGCCGTTGTAGAGCATCTCCCAGATGATGCCGATGTCGGCGGGGTCGCGGCCGACGAGCTGCGGGCCGATCTCGTGGTTGAGCATATGGACGAGCGCGCCATAGCTGCCGGCGCTGCCGGCGGCGTTCTTGCCCTCGCCCCAGCCGACCAGGCCATCGTCCGTCTCGATGCGCAGAATGGCGGCGTCGAACGTCGTCACCTGACCGAAGTCGCTGCGATGCTGCTTCGCGACTTCGATCGGGATGCGAACCCACCAGGCCTGGACGCTTTTGATGCGCATGTTTTCCCTTCGGCCCCTCCGCCCCATGAGAGCGGAAGGGATGCATTTCAATCGGAGATCACTTGATCAGCGGCAGAAGCGTTTCGGCGGTTATGCGCATCTGGTCGGTGTAGAATTTTTCCGTGAGCAGGCTGGAGCCGTGGTCCTGGATGAATTTCAGCTGCTCGGGCGAGATGTCGACCGGATTGCGCTCGACCATCTCCGGATAGGGCGCGGCCGGCGTGCGGTCGACCGGCGCGACGAATTCGTTGGTCAGCGCGCCGTCATAGCCGACTTCCTTCAGCGTGCGGACGATCTTCGGCCAGTCGATCTGGCCAAGGCCGGCGGCGAAGCGGTTGTTGTCGGCGACATGGAAGTCGAACAGGCGCTTGCCGACCTGACGGATCGCGTCGTAGACGTTAAATTCCTCCATGTGGATGTGGTATGCGTCGAGGCAGACGCCGCATTCGGGGCTCACCGCGTCGGCGAGCGCCAGCGCCTGGGCGCCGCGATTGAAGAGATAGGTCTCGAAGCGGTTGAGCGGCTCGACGGCGATCCTGACGCCGACCTTCTTGGCATGGGTGAAGCATTCGCGCGTGGCGTCGACCACCCAGCCCCATTCCTCCGCCTCGGTGCCGTCCGGCACGACCTTGCCCACGGTCGCGGGCACCAGCGTGATGATCTCGCCGTCGAGCTCGCTCACCATGGTGAGCACGTCCTTCACATATTGGACGGAGCGCTCGCGCTGTCCCTGGTCCCTGGCGGCGAGGTTGCGCTCACCCAGCATCAGCGTCACCGAACCCCAGCAGCGGATGCCGTGCTCCTTGAGCAGCGCACGCGTCTCCTTGGTCTTGTACTGCTCGGGCTCGCCGGAAATCTCGATCGATTCGTAGCCGAACTTCTTGATGCGCTTCAGCGTCACCTCCAGCGGCTCCGCCCGCATCCAATTGTGCGTCGAAAGATGCATGGTCTATCCTTCCCAGAATTCGCCTGTCACGTTTTCACCCCGCGACGCCTCCCGCAGAGGCGGCCGGACGACTCCTCCCCAAGGCGTTGCCARCATTTTCCTCGAAACTGGTTCGACCAATTGGGCCTGCCATGTCCTCTACAGCAAATTTTCATGCGCGGCAAGAAGTGGACAGGGGAAGCTTCATATCTCGGTCAATTACATGATTTAACGTGGTAATTTCACCTTTTTAATTGCCGGCCAGACCCTTCTGCCGGCTTTTCAGGTGCTTGACCGAATTATGGGATTTGGTAATACCAGAATGGCATGG
Organism: Mesorhizobium sp. LCM 4577; assembly: GCF_001854795.2. Lineage (NCBI taxonomy): Bacteria > Pseudomonadati > Pseudomonadota > Alphaproteobacteria > Hyphomicrobiales > Phyllobacteriaceae > Mesorhizobium > Mesorhizobium sp. LCM 4577. The sequence goes on from NZ_MDDU01000009.1 coordinate 49,374, forward strand.
CGCTGAGATGCCGGTGAGTTTGCCCAAACAGGCTGGCCCTCGCTCCAATCGACGCTATGCTTGGTGGCGAAACAAGAGAGAGGGAGGATGCCGATGCCGACGACGATGAAGGGGCCTGGCCTGTTTCTGGCGCAGTTCGCGGGCGACGCCGCGCCGTTCAATTCACTGGCTTCGATCACCAAATGGGCGGCAGGGCTCGGCTACAAGGGCGTGCAGATCCCGACCTGGGACGGGCGCCTGTTCGACCTCGAGAAGGCGGCGTCGTCGAAGGCCTATTGCAACGAGGTGAAAGGCATCTGCGCCGACGCGGGCGTCGAGATCACGGAGCTGTCGACGCATCTGCAGGGCCAGCTGGTGGCGGTGCATCCCGCCTATGACGCGCAGATGGATGGCTTCGCGCCGCCATCAGTGCACAACAATCCCAAGGCGCGGCAGAAATGGGCCGTCGAGCAGATGAAGTTCGGCGCCAAGGCATCGCGCAATCTCGGGCTGGATGCCTCGGTATCTTTCACCGGCTCGCTGGCTTTCCCCTACCTCTATCCCTTCCCGCAGCGACCGGCCGGACTGATCGAGGAAGCCTTCGACGAGCTCGGCAAGCGCTGGAAGCCGATCCTCGATGTCTACGAGGACAATGGCGTCGATGTCGGCTACGAGATCCATCCTTCGGAGGATGTGTTCGACGGCGCGACCTTCGAGATGTTCCTCGACGCGGTCGGCGGCCACAAGCGCTGCAACATCAATTACGACCCGTCGCATTTCCTGCTGCAGCAGCTCGACTATCTCGAGTTCATCGACATCTATCACGAGCGGATCAAGGCGTTCCACGTCAAGGATGCCGAGTTCAACCCGACCGGGCGGCAGGGCGTCTACTCGGGCTACCAGGGCTGGGTGAACCGGGCAGGCCGCTTCCGCTCGCTGGGCGACGGGCAGGTCGATTTCGGCGGCATCTTCTCCAAGCTCGCCCAGTACAATTACGATTCCTGGGCGGTGCTGGAATGGGAATGCTGCCTGAAACATCCCGAGGACGGGGCGGCTGAGGGCGCGCCCTTCATCCAGCATCACATCATCCGAGTGACCGAGAAGGCCTTCGACGATTTCGCCGCCGGCACGACCGACAAGAAGCTGCTGCGCGCGATGATGGGGATTTGACCCGGGAACTTCCGTGGGAAGATTCGACCGCGGGTCCGGGTGGGGTTGAATTCCAAGTCGCAGCGGACCTTTATACCCCGCCCGACGCCGTGCGTCGTCCCTCTCCGCACGGGGGAGGGTGAGAAGCCAAAGAGGAGAGGACGAAGAATGGTCGGCGCATCGAAGTCGGAAGCGGGAGGCGGCCCGATCCGCTATGGCATGGTCGGCGGCGGGCAGGGCGCCTTCATCGGTGCGGTGCATCGCATCGCAGCGCGTATGGACAACGACTTCGTGCTGGTGGCCGGCGCATTGTCGTCGAACCCGGAACGGGCAAAGGCGTCGGCCGAAGAACTCGGGCTCGATCCGTCACGCAGCTATGGCTCCTATGCCGAAATGGCCAAGGCCGAGGCCAAGCGTCCCGACGGCATCGAGGCGGTGGCGATCGTGACGCCAAACAATGTGCATGTGCCGGCGGCCAAGGCCTTCCTCGAGGCCGGCATCCATGTCATCTGCRACAAGCCGCTGGCGACCTCGCTGGCCGAGGCGAAGAAGCTGGCGGCGCTGGTCGAGAAGACCGGCAAGGTGTTCGTGCTGACCCACAACTACACCGCCTATCCGATGATCCGGCAGGCGCGCGAGATGGTGGCCAAGGGCATGCTCGGTGACATCCGCATCGTGCAGTCGGAATATCCGCAGGACTGGCTGACCGAAGACCTCGCCGCCACCGGCCAGAAGCAGGCCTCCTGGCGTTCCGATCCCAAGCAGGCCGGCGCCGGCGGCGCGCTGGGCGACATAGGCACGCATGCCTACAACCTCGCCCGCTTCGTGTCCGGGCTGGAACTGGATTCCTTGTCGGCGGATCTCGACGCCTTCGTGCCGGGCCGCCAGCTCGACGACAATGTCAACGTCATGCTGCGCTTCAAGCCGGTTGGCAACAAGCATCCGGCCAAGGGCATGATCTGGGCAAGCCAGGTGGCGCCCGGTCATGAGAACGGGCTGAAGCTGCGCATCTACGGCTCCAAGGGCGGGCTGGAATGGGTGCAGGCCGACCCGAACTACCTCTGGTACACGCCGTTCGGCCAGCCGAAGCAACTGCTCACGCGAGCCGGCGCCGGCGCGATGCCGGTGGCCGCGCGCGTCAGCCGCGTGCCGTCCGGCCATCCTGAGGGCTATCTCGAAGGCTTTGCCAACATCTACCAGGAGGCCGCCCGCGCCATCCGTGCCGCGCGCCGGAAGGGCGGCAAGCCGGCCAAGGATGTGATCTTCCCGACGATCGCGGACGGCGTTGAAGGGATGGCCTTCATCGAGGCTTGCGTGAAATCGTCGAAGAAGAACGGGGCCTGGACGAAGCTTTAGGGGTGACGGCTGCGTCGTCTAAGGAAGCCTCCCTCACCCGGATTGCCAGCCGAATTGCAAACGCAATTCGGGGCAATCCGACCTCTCCCCGAGGGGAGAGGAGGGGGCCGGCGCCGACCTCTTCTCCCCTCGGGGAGAAGGTGGCCGCGAAGCGGTCGGATGAGGGGGAGTGTGGCGTAGCTGGCGCAGGAGTTGGCCAGCCGTCAGAGGGGAGGGGTGTCGATGAAAATCGGCATGTGCATGTTCTTGTGGACGACCAGTGTCTCGAAGAAGCACGAGGCGCTGCTGAGGGACATCAAGGCGACCGGCTTCGACGGCGTCGAGATACCGGTCTTCGTCGGGGCGCCCGACGATTATAAAAAACTCGGTGAGATGCTCGACCGCATCGGCCTGGAGCGCACCGCGGTCTCGGCCATGGGCGATCCGGCGATGAACCTGATCTCGCCGGATGCCGCGACCCGTAAGGCCGGCATCGACTACATGAAATGGGCGATCGACTGCAGCGCGGCGCTCGGCGCGAAGACGCTCAGCGGTCCGCTGCATTCGACGCTCGGCGCCTTCTCCGGCAGCGGGCCGACTTCCGCCGAAAAAAAGCGCTCGGTCGCCTCGCAGCGCGCCATCGGCGACCATGCCGGCAAGAAAGGCGTGACCATCGGGCTGGAAGCGCTCAACCGCTTCGAATGCTACCTGGTCAACACCATGGCCGACCTGTGCGAGCATATCGACGCGATCGACCGGCCGCACATCAAGGCGATGTACGACACGTTCCACGCCAATATCGAGGAGGCCGACCCGATCGGCGCCTATACGAAGCATCGTCGCAATGTCGTCCATATCCATATTTCGGAAAACGATCGCGGCGTGCCGGGGCGCGGCAACATCCCGTGGAAGGAGACTTTCGCGGCGATCCGCAAAAGCGGCTATGACGATTGGCTGACCATCGAGGCGTTCGGCCGCTCGCTGAAGGATCTGGCGGCGGCGACCAAGGTGTGGAGGGATTTCGCCGAGAGCCCGGAGGCGGTTTATCGCGAGGGGTATCGGCATATTAGGAACGGGTGGAAAAGAGCTGCGTAAGCGACTCTCTCTTCGTCATCCACGGGCGGAGCGGGAGCGAAGCGGACGCGGAGACCCGAGGATCCATTCCGTGACGTCGACGCTCCGCAACGATGCAGAGTTCTGCACCGCTGCACTCTACGGCTTAGGTAACGGCATGGATCCTCGGGTCTGCGCGCGTCGCTCCGCTCCTTGCTCCGCCCGTGGATGACGAAGGCGCGAAACTACCCCCGCTCGGCCTGCAACCTATTATAGTCATGCAGCGTGCGGCTGAGCCTGCGGCGCAGGAAGTTCGAGATGTTGTCGAAGATGAAGACGACGAGCAGCGTCAAAAGCACCATGTAGAAGACGTTTGCCCAGTTCGAGTTGGTGCGCATCGCTTCCCATAGTTTCAACCCGATACCGCCGGCGCCGACGGCGCCGATGATGGTCGCGCCGCGGGTGTTCGATTCCCATTGGTAGAGCGTCTGGCTGATGAAGACCGGCACCACTTCCGGCAGCACGCCGTAGCGCTGCACCAAAATGCCGTTGGCGCCGGTCGACAGCACGCCCTCGCGCGGCTTGTCGTCGATGTTCTCCAGCGCCTCGGAATAGGTTTTGCCCAATGTGCCGATCTCGGTGAAGAAGATCGCGGCGCTGCCGGCCAGCGGTCCGGGGCCGAAGGCGCGGGTGAAGAACAGCGCCCAGATCAGCATGTCGACCGAGCGCATGAAGTCGAAGAAGCGCTTCAGCACCTGGCTCAGCATGCCGCTCGGCGTGATGTTGCGGGCGGCGAAGAAGGCAAGCGGGAAGGCGACGATGCCGCCGAGCAGCGTGCCGAGGAACGCCATGACGATGGTCTGCAGCAGTTTCGTCCAGACGTCGCCGTGCTGCCATTGGGCGTTGTTCCAGATATTGTCGGCGGCCAGAGCGAGGTTCGACGTGCCGGGCTTGAGCTCAGGCCCGGAGACGATCAACGAGATGACTTCGCTATAGGGTTTGCCGAAGAAGGGCGAGCGCGTATCGAAGACGAAATTCGCCCAACCGAGAAAGCGTTTTCGCACCTTGACGCGGTCGACGGTGACGCGCACCTCGCCGGCAAAACCCATTTTGGCGACGATCTCGTCGTCATGGACGGTCACCCAGCCGGGCACCGGGCCGGTCACGACCGGCTTGCCCCCGGTCAGCGATATCGGCACGGTCACGCCGTTGGCCGTGATCGTCGCCCGGGTCTTGTCGAAGGTTACAGATTTGGCGCTGCCGTCAATCTGGACGGTGTAGGTGCCGTCGGGGTTCTTGATCACCCAATCGGGATTGGGGTTTTCGCCGAGCGCCGAGAAGCGCGGATATTTCGGCGTGATCTCGGGCTGGTCGAGCCGGAACTCCGGCTGCAGGTCGTAGCTGATCCATTGCGACAGGAAAAGCGGCAGGCGCTCCCAGTGCGACTCGCGCAGCACCTGCGGCAGACTGAAGAACCACAGGGCATAGGCAAGATAGAGCACCGTGCCCGCTATCATCAGCAGCGGCCAGAAGCGCTTGTAGGCCGGCCGCTGGAAGATCTGCGGGTGGCGGTCTTCGATAGCCTTGACTTGATCGGCGGTCATCGCAGGCATGTCTTACCCTTTGGTCCTGACCATGATCTTGTCCGAAAACCGGCGTCCACTTTTCGGGATCATGGTCACGCGCTCATCAGAAAGGCCTGCTCGCCGACGAGCTTGCGGCGCAACCAGGCGGAGAACTGGTCGACGAGGAAGATGGTGGTGAAGAGCAGGAGCACCAGCGCCAGCGTCTTGGCGCCGAAGCCGCGTGAGATGGCAAGCTTCAGCTCTTCGCCGATGCCGCCGCCGCCGACCGCGCCCATGACGGTCGAGATGCGTACGTTGATCTCGATCCGAAGCAAAGTGTAGGACATGAAGTTGGGCAGCACCTGCGGCAGGCCGGCGAAGCGCACGCGCTCGAACCAGTTGGCGCCGACCGCGCGCAGGCCCTCTTCCGGGCGCATATCGATGTTCTCGTTGATCTCGTAGAACAGCTTGCCCAAAGCCCCGATCGAATGCAGGCCGATAGCGATGATGGCCGCGACAGGGCCGATCGAGACGATGGCCGCGAACAGGCCGGCAATGACGATCTCGGGGAAGGCGCGCAGCAGTTCCATGAAGCGCTTGACGACGAGCCGCAGGATCGGACTCGGCGTCAGGTTGCGCGCGGCGATGAAGGAGAAGGGAACAGCGAAGACGAAGCCGATGAAAGTCGAGACCAGCGCCACGTTCACCGTGGTCAGCATCAGCTCGAAATATTCGGGGATGTAGAAGCCGCCCCAGACATAGACGCGGCCGAGCGGGAAGTTGAATTCCTGCGTGCCCTTGTCGTTGGGCGAGGCGATGTCGAACAGCGCCCGCCAGACGTCGTTCCAGTCCTTCGGGACCAGCCAGCTGAGGAAATCGAGGATATGCGGCAGCCGGTCGAAGAAGTGACCGGCATTGGCTTCGTCGGCGAACCACATGGTCGCGAACATGGCGACAAGCAGCAGGCCGACACCAAGCGCGGTGTAGAAGCGGCGCAGCGAGGTCTGGCGCCGCCAGGCTTCGGCCTGCTGGCGGGTGGCGTCGGAGTGAAGGGTCGCTGATGTCATGATCTGGACATGCAAAAAGGGCGGCGTTTCGAACGCCGCCCTTTTTCCTGATGCCTTTAGCCGCCGATAGCGGCTTTGCGGGCTTCGACGATGACGTTGTAGAAGTCAGGCTTCACTGGGACATAGCCGGTGAAATCGCCGCCCTCGACGCCTTCGAAGCAGGCTTTGTCCTTCGCCGGCAGGGCGGTGAAGAAAGCGGTCAGCTTGGCGGTCATGTCGTCGCCCAGCGCGGTGCGCACCACCAGCGGGCCGTTGGGGATCAGGCCCGAGCGCCACACTTCGACGAAGTCGTTCGGGTCGACGGCGCCCTTGGCGACTTCCTTGTGGAAGGTGCCGGAGGTGTAGCCGTTCTTGAAGTCGCCGATGCCCGAGGAGTCGTCCACCGCCACGTCGACCTTGCCGTCGCGCACGGCCAGCACGTTGTTCTCGTGGCCGCCGTTGAACTGGGTCGAAGCAAAATAGGTGTCGTTCGCGACGCCGGTGTCCTTCGGAATCYGCGTCAGCGGGATCAGATAGCCCGAGGTCGAGTCCGGATCGGCATAGCCGAGCTTCTTGCCTTTGGCCGACTTGATGTCGGTGATGCCGGAGGACTTCAGCGCCAGGCCGATCGAATAGTAGCCGGTCGAGCCGTCGGTCTGCTTGGTGGTGAGGATCGGGGTGACGGCGTTCGGGTCCTTGAGGTAGACGCTGGCATAGCCGGACGCGCCGAGCTCTGCGAAGTCGAGCGTGCCGCCGAGCAGGCCCTGGATGACGCCGTCATAGTCGGCGGCCGGGAACAGCGACACCTTCTCGAAGCCGAATTCCGACTTCAGGTGGTCGGCGAGGCACTGGTAGTTGCGCAGGCGGTCGGTCTCGTTCTCGCCGCCGAGGATGCCGACGCGGAATTCCTTGATGTCGGCTGCGTGCGCGGCGCTTGTCGCCATGGCGAGCAGCGAAACCGCCCCAAAAACCATCTTCCTGAACATTTCGATCTCTCTCCTGTTGTTCCGGCTGCGCGCCGGCGGCGTTCTGATTTTTCAAGTCTTGCCGTTGACGCTGGCGGGCGATCCGGGTTGCTCGGCTGAAATCCACGGTTTGCCCAGACCGCTGCGGCCGGGGCGGCGGCGTCAGTAGCCAGGGAAGGCTGGTTCGAGCGGTCCGGCGGATGCGGTGATCTTCGGCTTGATGGTCACGCTGGTCGACGTGATGGCCTCGGAGATCTCGGCGCCGCTGGCATCGGCGCCATAGACGGTGCGCACGGCGTCGCGGTCGAGATCCTGGGGGGCGCCGTCGAAGACGACCTTGCCGGCGGCCATGCCGATGATGCGGTTGCAATAGGCGCGCGCGGTGTCCAGCGTGTGCAGGTTGGTGACGACGGTGATGCCTTCGCGCAGGTTGATGTCACGCAGCGAATCCATCACCACCTTGGCGTTGAGCGGGTCGAGCGAGGCGATCGGCTCGTCGGCCAGAAGCACCTTGGGCTGCTGCATCATGGCACGGGCGATCGCGACACGCTGCTGCTGGCCGCCGGACAGCGTGCCGGCCGGCTGCAGCGCGGTGCGGGCGATGTCGAGGCGCTCGAGCGCGGCCACCGCCTCGGCGCATTCGGTGCGCGTGAACATGCCGAGCAGATTGGAAACCGTGGAGCGATGATTGAGGCGGCCGAGCAGGACGTTGGTCAAGACGTCGAGACGCGGCACAAGGTTGAACTGCTGGAAGATCATGGCGCAGTCGCGCTGCCAGCGGCGCAGCGGCGAGCCCTGCAGGCTGGAGACCTCGGCGCCGTCAAAAAAAATCGACCCTTGGCTGGGATCGATGAGACGGTTGATCATGCGCAGCAATGTCGACTTGCCGGCGCCGGAACGGCCGATGATGCCGACCATCTGACCGCGCGGGATCGAGATGTTGATGTCGCTGACAGCGGTGTTCTTGCCAAATCGTCGGGTTACGCCGCGGATTTCCAGCGTGGCCGATGATGCCGACATAGCAAAGCTCCGGTACGTCGCGGTTTCGAAGGTCCGTTAACCTTCGCTAGCGCAGGCGGATGAAGCTGGGGTGTCGGATTGATGTCAGTTTTGTTACGAGTCACAGGCTTGGCGCGGAATGCTGGTCTGTGTCGCTGATCGGCGTCAACCAAGCACCAGCAATTCCTCGAAATGCTTCATGTCCTTGAAACTGCAGAAGGCCGGGGGCCTGAGCTCGATCACCGGAGCCTCGCGCTCGAGGAAGGACAGGTAGTCATCGAACAGGTCCTGCCATGCCGCGGCCCGCTCGTCGGCGAGACGGCGGATCTGGTAGGCGAAGGTGATGTGGAAGACATAGGTGTCGTGGTCCGGATGGCGGTAGCCGAACGGCACTGACAGTGCGTCGCGCCAGGCCTTCAGGATCTGCCGATCGTCCTCGGTGGCGCCGGCGACGGTGAGGCCGGTCGGCACGACTTCRACAGTCTTGACCTTGAAGGGGYCGTGGCCTTCGAAGCCTTGCAGACGTTCGAGATAGAGGCGGGTCATGTCGTCGATACCGGTGTCGAGCGGCACGTCCGAAGGCCAGTAGGGAAGGCGGCGCCGGTATTCGATGATGCCCTGGAACAGCGTCATATGCAGGCTGGAGATCGGGGTGAAGGCGAGGCGATCGGCATCCGGCATGGCCAGCATGCGCTCGCGCACCTCGACAATGGCAGCTTGCGAAGGCGAGCTTTCGACCAGATGGCAGACGACGGTGTTGCCGGGTTCGAGGAGGAAGTTGCCGGCTGTGTCGTAACGGGTGCCGAGATGGGTGGGCGGCGTCGGATTGGTGCCTTCGAAAAATCCGGCGAGCGAGGGTTTGACTGTGTCGAGCATGGCGATCTCCTTGGGGGAAACGCCTCCTGTCCGAGTCATGTGTCAAGGGTATGAACCCCGCGCATCCCTACAGCATGCGGTGCATCACGAACGCGTCGACATAGCCTAGCCGCGGATGGTCGAATGCTTGCGGAATCGTGCCGACAATGTCGAAGCCGAGCCGCTGCCACAGCTTCACCGCGCGCTCGTTGCTGCTGATGACGAAGTTGAACTGCATGGCGCGGAAGCCGAGTTCGGCGGCCCTTTGCAAGGAATGCTCGCACATCGCGGTAGCAATGCCGCGCCCGCTCGAAGTCGTTGACGTGACATAGCCGCAATTGGCGACATGCGCGCCGCCGCCGCGCTGGTTGGCCTGGAGATAGTAGCAGCCAATCACATCGCCGGCTTCCTCGGCCACGAACACGTCGTGGCCATTGGAAAACCAGTAATCCAGTGCCTGGTCGCGGTTCCAGTCTCGGGGCAGCGCATAAGTTTCACCGGCTCGCAGGACAGGTTCGAGAATGGACCAGATCGCATCTGTATCGGCCGGTGTGGCGGGACGAATGGTCGGCACGATCAGGGTTCTCGCGCGAGATCGAAACGGATCAGAACCAGATAGCGGCAAGGATACTGCCAAGAAAGACCAGAACCACAAAAGCGGTCACAAGCGCCGGCTCCGCGGCGGTGGTCAGCCGGGCGGGGATGTCCTTTCGCAAGGGCTGCATGAACCCCTCAAACATCCCTTACTTTAGCATGCGCGCATGTTCGTGGACACACGCAAAAATGCGGACGCCCGGCTGATCAGCCGCCGTATTTTTCCAGGAACGCCTCGGCTTCCAGCTCGCGGAAATCGTCGAGCGCGGCGCGAAGCCTTGCGTGGTCCCAATCCCACCATGCAAGCGCCTGGTAGCGTTCGGCGGTGCGGCGGTCGAAACGCTCGCGGATCGGTTTTGCCGGCACGCCGCCGACGATGGTGTAGGGCGCGACGTCCTTTGACACCACGGCGCCCGCGCCGACGGCCGCGCCATCGCCGACGGTCACACCGGGCAGGATGGTCGAGCCATGGCCGAGCCAGGTGTCGTGGCCGATGGTGACGCGCTTGGCGCGACGCTCAGCGAAAAACGCGCTTTCATGCTCGGCGTCGTCCCAATAGTCGGACGCGCGGTAGGTGAAGTGATGCAGCGTCGGCCGCCAGGTCGGGTGGTTGGTGGCGTTGAGGCGAACGCTGGCCGCGATGTTGGAGAACTTGCCGACGGTCGCGCACCAGACGGCGCAGTCCTGCATCATGTAGGAATAGTCGCCGAGCTCGCATTCGGCGACGCGGCTGCGCTCGGCGATCTCGGTCCAGCGGCCGAGCGTCGAGTTTTCGACCTGCGCCGTCGGGTGGACCAGCGGCGCCTCCGAAAGTTTCTTGCTCATGCGGCAATCTTCCCTGCGGCGAAGGCGGTGACGTCGATGACAYGATCAGCCACCGCGTCGCGCACGTCGAGATCATGGAAGATGCCGAGGAGCGCAACACCCGCCGCCTTCTTGGCCGCGATGAGCTCGACAACGACATCGCGGTTCTTCGCATCGAGCGACGCGGTCGGCTCGTCGAGTAAAAGGATCGGGTGCTCGGTGATGAAGCCGCGCGCGATGTTGACGCGCTGCTGCTCGCCGCCAGAGAAGGTCGCCGGCGGCAGCGCCCAGAGCTTTTCGGGCAGGTTGAGCTGCGCGAGCAAGGAGCGAGCCTTAGCCCGCGCGGTCTCGCGATCTTCGCCACGCTCGACCAACGGTTCGGCGACGACGTCGAGCGCGGGGACGCGCGGCACGGTGCGCAGGAACTGGCTGACATAGCCGATGGTGTGCCGGCGCACGGACAGCACGGTGCGCGGGCTGGCGGAGGCGAGGTCGATCAAGCCGCCGCCATGCTGGACGATGATCTGGCCTTCATCGACGGCGTAGTTGCCGTAGAGCATTTTCAGGATCGAGCTCTTTCCGGCACCGGACGGACCGCCGAGCACAGCGCATTCGCCGGCGCGGATCGAGAAGGAGACACCCGTCACCACCGGCAGCGTGACACCGTCGCGCAGATGCATGGTGAAGCTTTTGGCGACATCGGAAACGACAAGCGGAGTGGCCATGATTAGAGTCCTTTGTTTTGCCGCATGGTCTGGTCCGAAAACCGGCTTCCACTTTTCGCTGGCGCGGACCTTTGGTTCGGGACCATGCCGCTAGACCTGCAAAATCGAAGAAACGAGAAGCTGCGTGTAAGGTGCGCGCGGATCGTCGAGCACGCGGTCGGTGAGACCGTTTTCGACGACGCGGCCGTCCTTCATCACCATCATGCGCTGTGACAGAAGCCGCRCCACGGCGAGGTCGTGGGTGACGACGATCGCCGCCAGCCCGAGATCGGTGACCAGACCGCGCAACAGGTCGAGCAGGCGGGCCTGCACCGAGACGTCGAGGCCGCCGGTCGGCTCGTCCATGAACACCAGACGCGGTCCGGTCACAAGGTTGCGAGCAATCTGCAGGCGCTGTCGCATGCCGCCGGAAAAGGCGCGCGGCTCGTCGTCGATACGGTCCTCGTCGATCTCGACGCGCGACAGCCAGTCGACGGCGGTGGCGCGGATCCTGCCATAGTGGCGGTCGCCGACCGCCATCAGCCTTTCGCCGACATTGGCGCCGGCCGACACCGTCATGCGCAGCCCGTCGGCCGGGTTCTGGTGGACGAAGCCCCAGTCGGTGCGCATCAGGAAGCGGCGCTCGGCCTCGCTCATGCGGTAGAGCTCGCGCCACTGGCCGTCGCGCATGCGGTAGCTCGCGGTGCCGGAAGAAGGCAGCAGCCGGGTCGACAGGCAGTTGAGCAGCGTCGTCTTGCCGGAGCCGGACTCGCCGACCACCGCCAGCACCTCGCCCGGCCAGAGATCGAAGCTGACGTTCTCGCAGCCGACGCGCGAGCCGTAGAATTTGGAGAGCGCCGAGACGCGCAGCAGCGGTTCGTCAGTCATTCGGCCTCCTTACCCTCCCCCTTGTGGGGAGGGTCGGCGCGCAGCGCCGGGGTGGGGGTTGAAGAAAGAGAAGCTTGGCCGTTCCCCCCACCCGCGCCTTCGGCGCGACCTCCCCACGAGGGGGAGGTAGGGGCCTCGCGCCGTTTCTCGCAATGGTCGGTGTCCGAGCAGACGAACATGTGGCCGCCATGGTCGTCGAGGATGACCTCGTCGAGATAGACATTCTCGGCGCCGCACAGCGCGCAAGGCTGATCGAAGGTCTGCACCTCGAAAGGATGGTCCTCGAAGTCGAGGCTGACGACGTCGGTGAAGGGCGGCACCGCGTAGATGCGCTTCTCGCGGCCGGCGCCGAACAATTGCAAAGCCGGCGAGCGGTGCATCTTCGGATTGTCGAATTTCGGCGTCGGCGAGKGGTCCATCACATAGCGGCCCTCGATCTTGACCGGATAGGCGTAGGTGGTGGCGATGCGGCCGTGCTTGGCGATGTCCTCGTAGAGCTTCACATGCATGAGGCCGTATTCCTCGAGAGCATGCATCTTTCGCGTCTCGGTCTCGCGCGGCTCGAGGAAGCGCAGCGGCTCGGGGATCGGCACCTGGAAGACCAGCACCTGGCCCGCCGTCAACGGATGCTCGGGGATACGGTGACGGGTCTGGATGATGGTCGCCGTCGCGGTTTCGGTGGTGACGGCGACATGAGCGACCTTCTTGAAGAAGGCGCGGATCGAGACGGCGTTGGTGGTGTCGTCGGCGCCCTGGTCAATGACTTTCAGCACGTCGTCCGGGCCGATGATCGAGGCGGTGACCTGGACGCCGCCGGTGCCCCAGCCATAAGGCATCGGCATCTCGCGCGAGGCGAAAGGCACCTGGTAGCCGGGAATGGCGATGCCCTTCAGGATGGCGCGGCGGATCATCCTTTTGGTCTGCTCGTCGAGATAGGCGAAGTTGTAGGTGGCGATGTCGGTCATGGCGATCACGCTGGCTCTGTGGTATGATTTTGGCGCTCGAGACGCGGGAGAAGAGCCCGATGGACTCCACCGGTTGGATGCATCTTGGCGTGCTTTTGCTGGTGTTCGCTGGCATCGCAGCTTTCGCGCTTCGGAAGATGTTCCTCCCGGCGCCAAAGGAGCCTCCACACGGCGAAACCGTTGCCGGCACCAGTGGCTCCGGCGCGGGCGGCGGCTCGTTCGATGGCGGCGGCGGACATTCCGGTAGCGGGCACTGAATTCATTCCGCCGCCTCCCGCTTTTCCTCGGCGGTGGCCTTGTCCTCGTTTTCCCGTGCTTCGTATTCGGCGCGCATGCGGCGGACCAGGCCGAGCTCGGCCTGGAAGTCGACATAATGCGGCAGCTTCAGGTGCTCGACGAAGCCGGTCGCCTGGACATTGTCGGAATGCGAAATGACAAACTCCTCGTCCTGCGCGGCGGCAACGACGTCTTCGCCGAGCTCGCCGGCGCGCAGCGCCCGGTCACACAGCGCCATCGCCATCGCCTTGCGCTCGCTCTGGCCGAAGACCAAGCCGTAGCCGCGCGTGAACTGCGGCGGCGCCTTGGCCGAGCCCTTGAACTGGTTGACCATCTGACATTCGGTGACGCGGATCGAGCCCAGCGGCACGGCGAAGGGCAGCTCCGGCACGTCCAGCTCCAGCTCGACCTCGCCGATGCGCACCTCGCCGACAAAGGGATGGTTGCGGGCATAGCCGCGCTGCGTCGAATAGCCGAGCGCCAGCAGAAAACCCTCGTCGCCGCGCGACAGCGCCTGCAGGCGGATGTCGCGCGCCATCGGGAATTGCAGCGGCTCGCGCGTGATGTCGCCCGGCACATGGTCGAGCGGCATCTCGCCATCGGCCTCGATCAGCCCTTCATGGGCGAGGATCGCGGAGACGCGCGGCATGGCTTCGGCCTCGACCGGACGCTGCGCAGGGGCCTCGACCTCGGCGCCGGCGGCAAGCTCGGGATCGAGCAGGCGGTGGGTGTAGTCGAATGTCGGGCCGAGCACCTGGCCGCCGGGCAGGTCCTTGTAGGTGGCGGAGATACGACGCTCGACCTGCATGGCGCCGGTGTCGACCGGATTGGTGTAGCCGAAGCGCGGCAGCGTGGTGCGGTAGGCGCGCACCAGGAAGATCGCCTCGATCATGTCGCCGCGCGCCTGGACGACGGCGAGAGCCGCGAGCTCGCGATCATAGAGCGAGCCTTCGCTCATCACCCGGTCGACGCCGAGCGCCAGCTGCTCGACGATCTGGTCGAGGCGCAGCGCTGGCACCGAACGGTCGCCGCGGCGGCGGTCGGCAAGCAGGCGGTGCGCGTTGGCAATGGCGGCTTCGCCGCCTTTCACCGCGACATACATGTCATGCCTCCATCGTCTTGATGCGGGTGGTGCGCGGCAGGCAGGCGAGGCTGCCCGGCGCCGCCAGGATGATGTCGACGCCGCGCGGGAAACGCTGGTTGTTCTGCTTCCACTGCTCGACGAAATGGCGCGGCATGCCCGGAGGCGCGATCATCGACGTCTTTTCGATGCCGGGTCCTTCGAGCAGCAGCGACGGGCCCGAGGCAAGGTCGTCGACCAGGAGGATCAGTGTCGTCGAGCGGTCGGGATATTCCTGCGTGCCTTGCGCAAAACCGTCGAGCGCCGCCATCTCCTTCGGATTGGCGATCAACGCGAAATGCGCGTCGGCCGGCGTGTTGGCCAATGGCGCGCCGGTGTGGAAGCCGAGCCAGGCCTTGACCGGGGCTTCCGCCTGCAGCGGCGGATCGAGCCACACCGGCGTGTCGTTGTCGCAGAGCGAGAGCGCCACGGCGCCGGCCGTCGCCGACAACGGCGCCGGCGGATGGGCGAGTTGCGGCAGGTCCTGGACGGTGCCCGGTCGCGCCATCGCGTCCATGATGGCGCGGAACACGGCCTGGGCGTTGAAGACCGGGTCGGCGAAGCCGCCGTCGATCGATTGCGTGGCGATATTCATCAGTCCTCTCCGCGCACCATGGTGAAGAAATCCACTTTCGTTGCCGCCGTCTCGACGCGCCGGGTCTCGCGCGCCGCGTCGAGCGCCGCGCGCAAGGGTGCGGCGAGCTTCGTCTCGACCGTTTCGCGATGGGCCGGGTCCTGCCAGAGCGCGTCGGCGATCGCCGCGAGCCTGGCCTTGCCCTTGTCGCGACCGAGCGCATAGGAATGGCCGATCTGGCCGGAGGGCAGCCGCACCGTGGCGCGGGTGACCGTCGCCTCGCCGACATTGAACGGCGCGCCGCCGCCGCCGATCCGTCCGCGCACGGTCACCAGCCCGGTTTCGGGGCCGCGCAAAAGCTCGGCCTCGGAAGGCAGGCCCGCTTCGTTCCAGAGACGGGCGATCTCATCGGCTTCGGCGTGCGCCAGCGTCGCCATCAAGGCTTTTCGCCCCGCCTGCTCGCGCGCTTCCTGTCCTCGCATGGCATCGCTCCTTGCATGCATAAATTTGTCTATTGATATAGACAACTATACAAATTATACCTACCTCGTAACGGGAGTCCATGACGGGTGGATGACAGCCCGGGAAAAATGCTTGGGGCGATGATGGCTGGACTGGCGAACAGCATCGAAAGGCGTAACGGCGTGTCGCTGTGGCGGCAGATCGCCGACAAGATATTGCAGGGGATCGCAAGTGGCGACTTCGCCGAGAATGCGGCGCTGCCGCCTGAAGTCGCGCTGGCCGAGCGCTACGGCGTCAATCGCCATACGGTGCGCAGCGCCATTGCGGCCCTTGTGCAGGAAGGCGTGCTGAGGGCCGAGCAGGGGCGCGGCACCTTCGTCCTGTCGCGCAAGCGGCTGTCCTATCCGATCGGCGCGCGCACGCGCTTCTCGACGGGGCTGCAGGGGCAGACGAGCGAGCGGCATATCGCGCTCTTGTCGTCATCCACCGAGCCTGCCAGCCGGCGCATTGCCGAGGCGCTGGGCATCGCCAAGGGTGCGGCCGTCATTTGCCTGGAGACGCGCGGCGAGGCCGACGGTCATCCGGTGTCGCGGGCGACGACCTGGTTCGATGCCAAGCGCTTCGCAGGCATCGAGGACGCGATGGCCAAGACGGGGTCGATCACCGCMTCGCTCAAGCGTTTCGGCATCAACGATTATCTGCGGCATTCAACCGTGCTGTCGGCGCGCCACGCCGACGCCGACGACCTTGCAGCGCTCGATCTGCAGCCCGGCGCCATCGTGCTGGTGACGGTCGCCGTCAACGTGACGCTCGACGGTGAGCCGATCCAGTTCGCGGAGTCGCGCTTTCCGGCAGAGCGGGTGGAGTTGAGGTTGGCCGCTGGCGATTAGGTTTTCAGGGGCGCAGCTCCGTCGGGACGATCCTGGACGGCGGCTCGGAGACGAGCAACAGGCGCCGCGTTCCCGCCCACCCCCCTCTGGCCTGCCGGCCATCTCCCCCGCAAGGGGGGAGATCGGCAGTTGCGCCGCCGGCGCTTTTCATCCTGCGACGTTGGCGATTGGCGAAAGCGGACGCGACGTCCAATCTCCCCCCTTGCGGGGGAGATGTCCGGCAGGACAGAGGGGGTGCTGTCCCGCCGGCATTTCCGCGCTAAGGAACCGGCGCCTCACCCCACCTCGATCACCGCCTTTATCAGCCCCGACTTCTCATGCGTCCATCGCGCCAGGTCGCGCGGCGTTCCGGCGAGCGTGGTGCGGTGGGTGACGAGCTTGTTCAACGGCACGGCGCCGTTGCGGATCGAGGCCGCGACATGCTCGAAATCGGCCTTCAGGGCATTGCGGCTGCCAATCAGCGTCATCTCGCGCTTGTGGAACTCGGGGTCGGAGAAGGCGATGTCGTCCTTGACGACGCTGACCAGCACCAGCGTGCCGCCATGCGCGACATGGGCGAAGGCCGACTGCACCGATTGCGTGTTGCCGGTCGCGTCGAAGACGAGGTCGAACCCTTCGCCGCCGGTCGCCTGCCGCACCAGTTCGTCGGCTGTCGCCTTCGAGGTGTCGAGCGCGGCAAAGCCAAGCTCCTTTTCGGCGAAGCCGAGGCGCTCGCCGCTCATGTCGAGCAGGCTGACGTCGAGCCCCGCGATGCGGGCGAAGATCGCCGTGCCGAGACCGATCGGGCCGGCGCCGATGACCAGCGTGCGCTGGCCGGGCGCGCCCAATGAGCGGCGCACGGCGTGCGCGCCGATCGCCAGGAATTCCACCGCAGCGGCATCGGACAGCGAGAGGCCGTTCGCGGGATAAAGGTTCTGGGCCGGCACCAGGATTTCGTCGCACATGGCGCCGTCGCGGTGGACGCCGAGCACCTCGATCTTCACGCAACAATTCGGCTTGCGGTGCCGGCAGGCGATGCATTTGCCGCATGAAATATAGGGGTTGATGATGACCGGCTCGCCGACCGCAAGATCGACGCCATCCCCCTTATCGACGATGGTGCCCGAAACCTCATGGCCCATGATGCGCGGATAGGCCAGGAAAGGGTGCTTGCCTTCGAAGATGTGATAGTCGGTGCCGCAGATGCCGACATGGCTGACAGCGACACGCGCCCAGCCGGGCGGAGGCGCCCCCGGGTCGGCGCGGTCTTCGAGGACAAGCTCGCCGGGCGAGCGGCAGACGACGGCTTTCATGGCAGATCCAGTGTTCAAAAAGGAGCGCCGGCCTCGGCATGCGGGGCCGGCGCGGAGTTTCAGGGAGGAGTCATTTGCCCCGGCGGCGCAGGCCGTCGAAGTAGACGATGACAATGATCAGCAGGCCGGTGATGACGCGCTGCCAGAAGGTGTTGACGTTGAGCAGGTTGGCGCCGTTGTTGATCGTCGACAGGATGAAGGAGCCGATCAGCGGTCCATGCACGGAGCCGATGGCGCCGAACAGCGAGGTGCCGCCGATGACCGACGAGGCGATGGCCTGCAGCTCATAGGTGTCGCCCTGTGTCGGGTTGCCGATGCCGATGCGCGAGGCCAAGAGCACGCCGACGAAGGCGGCCAGCAGGCCGGACAGGATATAGGCCATGAAGATGGTGCGCGGCACGTTGACGCCCGACAAGCGGGCGGCCTCGGCGTTGGAGCCGACCGAGAACAGGTAGCGGCCCCAGCGCGTGTGGTGCAGGAAGATGTAGGACGGGATGGCGACCAGGATCACCATCCAGAACAGATAGGGGATGCCGAACAACGAACCACGAGAGAATGCCTGGAACGGGTCGCTGTTGATCGAGATCGAATTGCCGTTGGTCATCAGAAGGCCGATGCCGCGCAGCGAGGTCATGGTGGCCAGGGTGATGATGAAGGGCGGCAGGCCCATCTTGACGATGCCGAAACCATGGAACAGGCCGATGGCGACGCCGACCAGCAAGGTCGCCAGCACCGCCGCCCAGATCGGCCAGCCGGCATTGATCAAAAGCGCGACGACCACCGTGGTGAAGCCGACCACCGCGCCGACCGACAGGTCGATGCCGCCGGTGATGATGACGAAGGTCTGRCCGACGGCCAAGATGGCGATCAACGAGCCCTGGCGCAGAAGATTGGTGATGTTGAGCGCCGTGGCGAAGGACGGCGTGGCGACAGCCAGCACGATCCACATCAGCAGAAGAAGGCCAAGCAGGGTCAGGCCGAAGAGCGCGTTGAAATTGCGCTTGGATTTTTCGGCGGGGATCGCCTCGATGCTCATTTTTGTCCTCCCGACTTTTCTTGTTTCTCGGCCAGTGCCTGTCCCAGAATGTCCTCGTGGCTCGCGGTGCGGAAACCATGCGTGGCGACCAGCTTGCCGCGCCGGAACACATGCAGCGTGTCGGCAAGCTCGTAGACTTCCGGCAGATAGGATGAGATCAGGATGATGCCGGCGCCCTTGGCCAGCAGCGTCGAGAACAGCCGGTAGATCTCGGCCTTGGTGCCGACATCGACGCCCACCGTCGGCTCGTCGAAGATGAACAGCTTGGCACCATGCGCCAGCCATTTGCCGATGACGATCTTCTGCTGGTTGCCGCCGGACAGGCTGGAGGCGAGCGCGCTGCGCGTCGGCGTCTTGATGCGCAGGTCGGCGATCTGGCGGTCGGCCTCAGCTTTTTCCTTGGCGCCCGAGATCAGCGCGTTGCTGGAAATGCGCTTGTAGATCGGCAGGTTGAGGTTCATGCCGACCGACAAATTGAGGCACAGGCCCTGGTCGCGGCGGCTTTCTGGGGCCAGCGCCATGCCGAGCCTTATCGCGTCGTGCTCGGAATTGACCTGGACCTCCTTGCCCTCCCACAGGATCTGGCCGGCCGATTTCCTGTGGCGGCCGTAGAGCGTGGTGACGAACTCGCTGCGGCCGGCGCCGATCAGGCCGTAGAGGCCGACGATCTCGCCGGCGCGGACGGTCACGGAGACATTCTCGAAGCCTTTGCCGGAGAGGTTCTTCGTCTCGACGATCGTCGCGCCGGGGGTGAAATGCTCCTTGTGGTAGATCTGCTCGATCGAGCGGTTGATCATCAGCTTGACCAGTTCGGCCTCGTCGGTCTCGGCGATGTCGCGGGTGCCGACCAAAGTGCCGTCGCGCAGCACGGAGACGCGGTCGGCAAGCTCGAACACCTCCTCCATGCGATGGCTGATGTAGATGATGGTGACGCCTTCGCCCTTCAGCCTGCGGATCAGCTTGAAGAGCTGGTCGGCCTCCTTGCGGGTGAGGTAGGCGGTCGGTTCGTCGAAGATCAGGAACTTCGTGCCGCGCACGGTAGCCCGAGCTGCGGCGATCAGCTGCTGCTGGCCGATGGTAAGGTCGCCGAGCACGACATGGGCCGGCAGATCGAAGCCCAGCCCGTCGATGATCTTCTGCGCGTCCTTGACCATGGCGCGCTGCTGCAGAAGGCCGAAGCGGGACTCCTCCTCGCCGAGGAACATGTTGGCGGCGACGGTGAGGTGGCGGCACAGCACCACCTCCTGGTGGACGGCGTTGATGCCGAGCGCCATCGCTTCGTGCGGGGTCGCCAGAGCCGTTGGCTTGCCTTCCCAGATGACCTCGCCCGAGGTGCGCGGCATGACGCCGGTGAGCAGTTTGATGAGGGTCGACTTGCCGGCGCCGTTCTCGCCGACGATGGCGTGGATCTCGCCCGCCTTGAAGGCGAGATGCACGGGCTTCAGCGCGTGCGTGCCGGGATAGCGCTTTTCCAGGCCGTTGAGCTCGAGGATCGTCCTGCCCGGGGCCAATGTGGGGGCCGGGTGCAGTTCCTGCGCCGTCGACGTCATGGCAATCCTCCCAGATTGGTCTCAACCGTTGGGTATGCAGCGATGCATCTGACGCGCATCTTGGAGTCAAAAGCTAGATCAGGCCGGCGGATTTCCAAATTGCCTGATGGATGTTTCCGGGGCGCGAGGCCCCGGAAACGAGTGTGACGACGCTGCTCAGTTGAGCTTCGGGTTGAGCAGCGCGTCGATCTTGGGTTCTTTCATGTTGGCCTTCGTGACGAGGTTGGCGCCGGTGTCGACATTGGCTTCGACCTTCTCGCCCTTCGAGGCGGCCCAGGCGGTCTTGATGCCGTCATAGCCCATCCGGTACGGGTCCTGGACGACGAGGCCGGAGATGACGCCGTCGTTGAGGAACTTGATCAGCTTTTCGTCGCTGTCGAAGCCGATCAGCGCCACCTTGCCGCCGAGATTGTTCTCGGCGATCGCCTGGCCGACGCCTTGCGCCATGATCAGGTTGGAGGCGAAGATGCCCTTGAGGTCCGGGTTGGCGGTGATCAGGTCGGTCGCGATGTTGAGGCCGGTGGTGGCCTGGCCGTCGGCATATTTGTCGGCGACCAACTCGAGGCCCGGATACTTGGCCTTGATCTGTTCGATGAAGCCCTGCTTGCGCTGCTCCAGCGAACCGGCGCCGGGAAGCGCGGTGATCAGAGCGACCTTGCCTTCGACCTTGCCGCCATTGGCAGCGCCGATCGCGGCGGCGAGACCGTCAGCCGCCACGCGGCCGCCCTGGACGTTGTCTGTGGTGAGGAAGGAGGTGAAGGCCTTGGAGTCGGCGCCGGAGTCGATGCCGATGACCTTGACCTTCGAGGCCGCCTCGTCGATCGGCTTGCCGAGCGCCTTGAACTCTGTCGGCGAGATGACGATGGCCGCCGGGTTGCTGGCGACGGCGTTTTCGAGGATCGAGATCTGGCCGTTGACGTCGGTTTCGGCCTGGGCGCCGAGCTCCGGCACGTTGATGCCGAGGTCCTTGCCCGCCTTGCGGGCGCCGGCCAGAACGATCTGCCAGTAGAAGGAGGTGGTGTCCTTGACGATGATCGGAATGGTCACGTCGGCCGCCGAGGCGGGCGCGGAATGCAGCGCGCCGGCGAGCATCGACGCGGCGGCCAAGGCCACGAAAGCACGGCGGTTGAGAAGGCTGGTCACGAATTTCATTAGGTTCCTCCCTAAAGTCGCCTGGTGAAGGTTTCGGAAGCTCCATCTGGATAGGCGCGGCCCAAACAGAACTTTATCAATAAAAAACAGATACCGTTTTTTGATAATGCATCGCCATGGCCGATGCAAGCGGTGTCTGGTGCCGTTTGTGTGATGCCGGATCAGCTTTGTCCGGCTCCGCCAGCTCCTCCCTGGCGGCACATGGGCGCTTCCGTTCCTCCTTTGTCGATATGGAACGATAATTTCACATTACTGTCAATATGGAATATTCATTCCATCTTAAGGTCGCGCAATCGTGAAGGCAGGCTTCCTTGCTGCCCGTAGCGTTGCTGCCGGGATAATGGCCCGAGGTTAAAGCGTCGCGCCGAGATGCCAGGGCACGAATTCGTTGTCGCCGTAGCCGAACGCCTCGCTCTTGGTCTTGCGGCCGGACGCCGTCTCGATGATCAGCTCGAAAATCTCGCGGCCCATGCCGGGAATCGTCTTCTCGCCCGAGGCGATGACGCCGCAATTTACGTCCATGTCCTCTTCCATCTGGTGATACATGGTCGAGTTGGTGGCGACCTTGATCGACGGCGTCGGCCGGCAGCCGAAGCAGGAACCGCGGCCGGTGGTGAAGACGATGACGTTGGCGCCGCCGGCCACCTGGCCGGTGGCCGAGACCGGGTCGTAGCCGGGCGTGTCCATGAACACCAGGCCGCTGCCCGAAACCTTCTCGGCATAGCCGAAGACGCCGTTGAGTGGCGTCTGGCCGCCCTTGGCGACCGCGCCCAGCGATTTCTCGAGGATCGTGGTCAGGCCGCCGCGCTTATTGCCGGGCGAGGGATTGTTGTCGATCGAGGCGCCGTGCTTGGCGGTGTGGTCCTCCCACCATTTCACGAAGCCGTCGAGCTTGGCGGCGATCTCGGGCGAGGCGGCGCGGTAGGCGAGCAGGTGCTCGGCGCCGTAGATCTCGGTCGTCTCCGACAGGATGCCGATGCCGCCGACGCCGGCCAGGATGTCGACAGCGGCGCCCAATGCCGGGTTGGCGGTGATGCCGGACATGCCGTCCGAGCCGCCGCATTGCAGGCCGACGACGATCTCGCTGACCGGGATGGGCTCGCGCTTGAGGTGGCCGACTTCCTCGGCGATCTCGGTGAGCACGCCCATCGCCTTCTCGACCGATTTGCGCGAGCCGCCGGCCTCCTGGATGTTGAAATGGCGTTTTCCGGCAGCGACGCCCTTCTGGCCGTAGAGGGTGAGCTGGTTGACCTCGCAACCCAGCCCGACCATCATCACGCCGCCGAAATTCGGATGGCGCGCATAGCCCGCAAGCGTGCGGTGCAGAACCATCATGCCGTCACCCGTGCCGCTCATGCCGCAGCCCTGGCCATGGACGATCGGCACGAAGCCGTCGATGCCGGGATATTTCGGCAGAATCCTGCGATTGGCCTCGTCGGCGATGGCGTGGCAGACGGTGGCCGAACAATTGACGCTGGCGATGATGCCGATGAAGTTGCGCGTGCCGGCGCGCCCGTCGGCGCGGCGGTAGCCCATGAAGGTGCGCTTGCGGTCGGCCTCGGTGGCGTGCTCGGCCTCGCTTGGCGGCACCACCGGCAGGCGGCCGCTCTCGAACACCAGATTGTGCGAGTGAACATGCTCGCCAGGCGCGATGTCTTGCGTGGCGCGGCCGATCGCCTGCGCGTATTTCACCACCGCTTCGCCCGCGGCGATAGGCCTGATCGCCACCTTGTGGCCGGGCTCGATCACGGCAGTCGCGGCGGCGCCGCCCGGCAATGGCGTGCCGATTTCGATGCGCCCGTTGGCGACGGCGACATTATCGGAGGGGGAGAGAAGGATGGTGTTTGCGACGGTCACGGGCGGCTGTCCTGGGTGATCCTGGGAATGCGGGCGGATTGACTTGCGCCCGTTTAAAGGTAATGTCTTTTATCGGGAAAAAACATTTTTGCGTCAATTGTTTTTTCGCTGCAGGTGGCGCGCGTCCTATAGATGCCCGAGCCTGCCCGTTGGCAAGCCGGCGAAAAACGTTCCGCTTTTCGGAGGCTTGCGCTAGGAGACCGATCATATCGCGCTTCCGGCCAGCCGCCGCAAGCGTTGGGGGATACGGGGCATGTCGAAGAGCAACAACGTCTACAAGGACGCTTTCAACCGCTGTCTGCGGCTGCTCGACGAAACCAAGAGCCTGCCTTCGGAACCGGAGCTCGGCACGCTGCTCGGCGTCAGCCGCACCACGGTGCGCAGCATTCTTTCGCGCATGGAAGAAACCGGGCTGATCGCCTGGAACAAGCGCAGCAAGACGGTGCTCAGGGCGCCACGGCCGGAGGATTTCTTCCCCGAGGAGGAGACCGATTCGCTGRCCGAGATCATCGAGCGCTCCTTCATGYGGCGCCTGCTGGCTGAGGGCGCCGAGGCCGGCATGCAGATCAACGAACTGGAGCTGGYGCGCGAGATCGGCGTCGGCACCACCAGCGTGCGCGAGTTCCTGATCCRCTTCTCGCGCTTCGGGCTGATCGAGAAGCGGCGCAACAGCCACTGGGTGCTGAAGGGGTTCACGCGCGCCTTCGCGCTGGAACTGACCGAAATCCGCGAGATGTTCGAGCTGCGCTCGGCAGCGGCTTTCGCCGCGCTGCCGGAGGATAGCGCGGTGTGGGCCGATCTCGACCGGCTGGAGGTCGAGCATCGCCAGCTCGCCAGCGAGATCGCCACGCGCTTCAACGAATTCTCCGAGCTCGACGAGCGCTTCCACCGGCTGATCCACCGCGCCTCGCACAACCGCTTCATCGTCGACTTCTACGATGTGATCGCGATGATCTTCCACTACCACTACCAATGGAACAAGGCCGAGGAGCGCCAGCGCAACGAAGTCGCCGTGCAGGAGCATCTTGCCTATATCGCGGCGCTGAAATCGCGCGATCCCGGCAAGGTTGACGCCGCCTGCCGCAAGCATTTGAAGTCGGCGCGCCAGACGCTGCTGAGCTCGATTCCCGAAGGACGGCAGGCGCAGCCCGCCTAGGGTCTGTTGAGATTCAGGTCAGGCCGGCATCACCTGAATCTCAACAGACCCACAAGAACAGACGCGTCGTGCCGTGTTGCCGCAGCGCGGTTTTGCCGATTTTCCGGCCGCATCGTCCATGTTAGGGTCCATCAAGTTTCCGGGAGAGGCTTGGCGTTGGATATAGGGCTGAAACGATGGAGCATGCCGGCCGCGTTCGTCGCGGCGCTGCTTCTGTTGCTTCAGTCCTCTCTCGGCGCTTTCGCCTTCGGCGCGCCGTCGCAGYTCGACGCCTTCGGCAACGTCATCTGCACGCATGAAGGGGCCGTAAAACCACCCGGTGGGGATTCCCACCAGCAGCACATGCCGGCCTGCTGCTCGCTCGGCTGCAGCATGGTTTCGCCGGCGCATCTGCCGCCGCCGGAAGCGAGTGCGCTTCATGGGGCGACGGCGTTCGAGACCGTCGCTTTTGTGGTCCCGGCCTTCCAGCATCTCGACTTCGCCCGTGATCGCTCTCCGGCCAATCCGCGCGCGCCGCCGGCAATGGTCTGATCCGCGGAACCTTCCGCGAGCCTATTCATCCAAAGATCAGACTGTCGCGGCCGCAAAGCGGCGCGATCCTCATATTCATGGAGCAACCATGTCCAATCTTCTTTCCATGGCGCAAGCCTTCGCCTTTCGCGGCGCGCCGCCCTTCCACCTCCAGCATCGCGTCGGCCTCGCCGTGCTCACCCTGCTTTTGCTCGTCGCCTGCATTCCCGCCGCCCTCGCGCATGAGTTCAAGGTCGGCGATCTCGAGATCGAGCACCCCTGGTCGCGGGCGACGCCGCCCGGCGCCAAGGTGGCAGGCGGCTATTTCACTGTGACCAACAAGGGCAGCGCGCCCGACCGGCTGCTGTCGATTTCCTCCGACATCTCCGACAAGGCCGAACTGCATGAGATGGGCATCAAGGACGGCGTCATGACCATGCGGCCGGTCGAGGGTGGGCTGGAGATCCCGGCCGGCGGCAAGGTCGCGCTGAAGCCCGGTGCCTATCACCTGATGTTCGTCGGCCTGAAGCGACAGCCGAAGCAGGGCGAGAAGTTCCCGGCGACGCTGACCTTCGAGAAGGCCGGTAGCGTCAAGGTCGAGTTTGTCGTCGAAGGCATGGGCGAGACGGGCAGTAGCGATATGGACATGGACCACGCCGAGTAATCCGCCTGTTCGAAATCAGAGGGACAATTCATGAAGAAATATCTTTTGGCGGCGGGCGTGCTTTGCGCGTTCGGGACCAATGCCGCGCTCGCCCACATCACGCTCGAAACGCAGGAAGCGGCTGTCGGCTCGACCTACAAGGCGGTCTTTCGCGTGCCGCATGGCTGCGAGGGCAAGGCGACGACCGCGGTGCGCGTGCAGATTCCTGAAGGCGTGATTTCAGTGAAGCCGATGCCCAAGCCCGGCTGGACGCTGCAGACCAAGAAGGGCAAGTACGAGAAATCCTACCAGCTCTATGGCGAAACGCTGACCACCGGCGTCAAGGAAGTGGATTGGAGCGGCGGCAATTTGCCTGACGAGTTCTATGACGAGTTCGTGTTCCGCGCCTCGCTGGCGGCCGATCTGCCGGCCGGCCAGATGCTCTATTTCCCGGTGGTGCAGGAATGCGGCGACGCGACCGATCGCTGGATTGAGATCCCGGCGGCCGGCCAGGGCGAGGACGCCTTGGAAACTCCGGCGCCCGGCATCAAATTGCTGCCGAAGAAATGATCTTTCGTTGGCGCGCTCCATCAGGGCGCGCCACCATTTCCTGTTGTGACGGCATGAACGCAGCACAGCCTTCCTCGATCCGCCTGCATGCCGGCCTGCTTTCCTGGCTGGTGGCGGTGCTGGTGGCGATGGCGGTATTGGCCATGCCCGGCCGCGCCTTCGCGCATGCGGCGCTGGTCGCGACCGATCCGGCCGACGGCGCGGTGCTGACGCAAAGTCCCGCCAAATTCTCGCTGACCTTCAGCGAGCCCGTCTCGCCGCTGGTGCTGACACTCGTGCGGCCGGACGGCTCGCAGCTTGCGCTGACATCCTTCCGCCTCAACGACCAGACGGTCGAGATCGACAATCCCGAGACGCTCAAATCCGGCACGCATGTGCTCAGCTGGCGGGTGGTGTCGGTCGACGGCCATCCGATCGGCGGCTCGGCGCTGTTTTCCATCGGGGCGCCAAGTGCCGCGCCGGTGGCGGGCGAAGCCGTCGACTGGACGCTGCGCGGGGCGATCTGGGTGGCCAGGCTCTTTCTCTATGCCGGCCTCTTCCTCGGCGCCGGCGGCGCGTTCGCGCTCGCCTGGCTGGCCGAGGACTGGCGCCGCGGCCAACGCCTTGTCGCTTCCGCACTGCTTTTCGGCCTCGTTGCAGCGCCGGTGTCGCTCGGCCTGCAGGGCTTGGATGGGCTCGGCGCGCCGCTCGCGCGCCTTGCGGCACCGACAGTCTGGAAGACCGCGCTGGAGACGAGCTACGTCTGGACGGTGCTGATCGGCCTGATCGCGCTTGGCCTCGCGCTGCTTTCGCTCGCCGGGCCGGCAGGCTTTCGCAAGCTGTCGGCGAGCGCAGCATTGCTCGGTGTCGGCGCCGCCCTTGCCGCGAGCGGCCATGCCAGTGCCGCCGAGCCGCAATGGCTGACGCGGCCGCTGGTGTTCCTGCACGGCACCGCAATAGCCTTCTGGGCCGGTTCGCTGGCGCCGCTCGGCCTTGCGCTACGGCAGCAGCCGGCGGAGGCAAAAGCCTTTCTCCGGCGCTTCTCCCGCGCGATTCTGCCTGTCGTCGCCGTGCTCGCCGCCAGCGGCATCGTGCTGGCAATCATCCAGGTTGAGCAGCCGGCAGCGTTGATCAACACGTCCTATGGCCGGCTGTTGCTCCTGAAGCTGGCGCTGCTGCTTTTCCTGTTCACGCTTGCCGCGGTCAATCGCTGGACGCTGACGGCGCCCGCCGAGGCCGGCGACACCGAGGTGCAGCGGCGGCTGGTGCGCTCGATCGGCATCGAGGTGGTCATCGTGCTTGCCATCTTCGGCGTCGCCGCCGGCTGGCGCTTCACTCCGCCGCCGCGCGCGCTGGCGATCGCCGCGGCGCAGCCGGCGTCGATCCACATCCACACGCTGAAGGCGATGGCCGATCTCAGCATCACGCCTGGACATGCCGGCGAGGTCGCTGCTTCGATGATGATCATGACCGGCGATTTCGGACCGGTGGACGCCAAGGCGGTGACGCTGGTGCTGTCGAAGCCGGATTCCGGCATCGAGCCGATCAAGCGGCCGGCGACGAAGCCCGGAGACGGAACCTGGCGAGTCGACAATCTCGTCATTCCGCTGCCCGGCCGCTGGAACGCAAGGCTCGATATCCTCGTTTCGGACTTCGAGGTGGTGAAAATCGAGGCGCCGATCGACATCCGCGCTAAGTGATATTCAGGTGAGGCCGGCCTACGAACGGCGGTTTTCTGCGCTTCCGGTGCTCACGTACTTAAGTACGCTCCGCTCCGGTTCTCGAAACCCACCATTCTCGGCTCGGCCTGACCTGAATCTCACTCAGCGCTAACGCGACACAAATCGGCGAGGCGGTTGACGCCGCCGCCAAGGCCCGTCATTCATCTTGCGAAACAGTGGGCATCGCCCGAAACGCGGCCACAACAAGCATTCGAAAGCAGGGAAGAAACGATGGAAAAAGCCGAAATCGGCCTGATCGGCCTTGGCACGATGGGTTCCAACCTGGCGCTCAACATCGCCGAGCACGGGCACCGCATCGCCGTCTTCAACCGCACGCCGTCGCGCACCGACGCTTTCGTCGAGAGCGCCGGCGCGCTGAAGGACATGGTCGTTCCCTGCTACAGCCTGGAGGAGCTTGCCGCTGCGATCCGCCCGCCGCGGCCGATCATCATCATGGTGCTGGCCGGCAAGCCGGTCGACGAGCAGATCGCGGCACTGCGCGGCGTGCTTTCCGACAACGACATCGTCATCGATGCCGGCAACGCCAATTTCCGCGATACGATGCGGCGCTTCTCGGAGCTGTCCGGCTCGGGCCTGACCTTCATCGGCATGGGCGTGTCGGGGGGCGAGGAAGGCGCGCGCCATGGCCCGTCGATCATGGTCGGCGGCACCGAAGAATCCTGGAAGCGCGTCGAGAAAGTGCTGACGGCGATTTCCGCCAAGTTCAAGGACGAGCCTTGCGCGGCCTGGCTCGGCCATGATGGCGCCGGCCATTTCGTCAAGACCATCCACAACGGCATCGAATATGCCGACATGCAGATGATCGCCGAGATCTACGGCATCCTGCGCGACGGGCTCGGCATGGCGCCCAAGGAGATCGGCAAGGTTTTCGGCGGCTGGAACCAGGGTCGGCTCAACTCCTACCTGATCGAGATCACCGCCAAGGTGCTGGCCGCCGACGATCCCAAGACCGGCAAGCCGGTGGTCGACATCATCCTCGACCGCGCGGGGCAGAAGGGCACCGGCAAATGGTCGGTCATCGAGGCGCAGCAACTCGGCATTCCGGCGACGGCGATCGAGGCCGCGGTGGCGGCGCGCGTATTGTCCTCGATCAAGGACGAGCGGCAGGCGGCGGAAAAGGCCTATGGCAATATAGGCGTCGAGAAGATTTCAGGTGACAAGGCCGCACTGCTCAAGGATCTGGAGTTGGCGCTGTTCGCCGGCAAGATCGCGGCTTACGCGCAGGGTTTCGCGGTGATGAGCGGCGCCTCGAAGGAGTTCAACTGGAACCTGCCGATGCCGACCATCGCCAAGATCTGGCGCGCCGGCTGCATCATCCGTTCGCAGATGCTCGACACGATGGCCGAGGCCCTCGGTTCCGGCAGCGCTTCCACCAACCTTCTGATGGCGCCGGCCTTCATCGCCATGATGAAGGAGGCGCATCCGTCGCTCAGGCGCATCGTGGCGCGCGCCTCCGAGGCCGGCTCGCCGGTGCCGGCGCTGTCCTCGGCGCTCGCCTATTTCGACAGCTACCGGCAGGGACGCGGCACGTCGAACCTGATCCAGGCGCAGCGCGACTTCTTCGGCGCGCATGGCTTTGAGCGGATCGGCGAGCAGGGCGCGTTTCACGGGCCGTGGGGGAGCGGGGCAGCTTAGGTTTGGCTCAGACGGCTCTCCCGTCGTCATCCACGGGCGAAGCAAGGAGCGAAGCGACGCGGCGCAGACCCGAGGATCCATGCCGTGACGCCTGCCATAGAATGCAGCGGTCCAGTAAAGCGCTCCGACAGCACCTTTGTCTGCATCGCTGCAGCTCTCGGAATTCACGGAATGGATCCTCGGGTCTGCGCGTCCGCTTCGCTTCCGCTCCGCCCGTGGATGACGAAGCTGAGGGGTTCCGGCAAATCTCCGCCGTGGTCGCAACCCGGCAAAATCATTTGGTCAGGAACCAGGACTATCCGCGATAAGGCAAAACCTCGCTCGGCGTGCTGAGCGATTGCAGCGAGCCGGGGTCCTTGCCGCCAATCCAGCCGAGCACGGCGCGGGCGAGCTCGGAGCCGGCGAGCCTAAAATTCTCGTTGACGACGAGCAGTTCCCGTCGGAACAGATGCAGCAGTTCGGACGATTGTTTCGACACCACGTCGACGTCGCGGCCGAGCTGCAGCCCGGCGTCCTCGATGCCGGCCACGATGGCAAGCGTCGCGGCGGCGGCGCTGCTGACGAAGCCGTCGGGCCGGTCCTTGCGCCGCATCAATTGCGCGGTCCGCGTCCTGATCTGCTCGATCGACTGGTCGATGGAGACGGTGTTGAACGGCACCTCTGAGGCCCCCACCTCGCTCAGCGCATCGGCAAAGCCGTTCACCGTATGGCCGTAATAGGTGAGGCCGACCGGCGGGGTGACAAGCGCCAGCCGGTTGCGGCCCCTGCCGGCGAGATAGCGGACGGCCTCCCCGGCAAAGGCGTAATTGTCGAAGTCGTGATAGGGATGCACCAACCCCATGTCGGTGCGGCCATGCGTGGCGAAGGGAATGCCGTGCTCCAGCATGTAGCGCGCCCGCGGGTCGTTGGGCTGGGTGCGTGAGATGATGACGCCGTCGGCCGAGCCCGTCTCGACCAGGTAGCGCACCGGGTCGAGCGGATCCTGCGAGCGTGAATAGGGTGTGACGATCAGATGGTAGGGCGTGTCGGCGATCACCTCGGTAACGCCGTAGATGATGTCCGAGACGAAGCTCATCAGCTCGTGCTCGGTGTTCAGCACAAGCGAGATGACGTTGGTCTTGCCTGTCCTCAAGCGCACGCCCGCGCGGTTCGGACGATAGCCGATCTGCTTGGCGACGAGCTGGACGCGACGTCTGGTCTCGGCGCCGATCTCGGGCGCATCCTTCAGCGCGCGCGAGACCGTCGTGACGCCAAGCCCGGTCATGAAGGCAAGCGTCTTCAGCGTCGGCCGCTCCTTGCCCGACGCGTCGTCGTCGCCCTTCTTCGTTACCCGTCTATCCATTCGTCCCGCCCGTCAGGCGCATAGCAGCCGCGGGGCCGACCGGCAATCGTGCGGTGTTGACAATTGCGCGACCCTTGGCCCGTGGCTGGGTTCAATATACTGAAACGTTACAGATTGCCAATCTTCGCGATTGACCGGCAAGATCGCGACCATTCACATCTGGATGCGGAGGTGAGCTGAAAGCCATTGGAATCACAAAGAAATATCGTTTCGGGATCGATTCCGGCGCCGGCCGGCCACTTTGATGCCGGCATTGGCGCTTTGATAGAAAGATTTTGTTCGCGGCTCGAAAAAATCTCAATCTGCCTTGAGGCGAGGGGTTGCCTATGCGAGTCATTTGCCGTATCGAAAATCTGTAACGTTTCAGATTCTGGGAGGAAGCCGAAATGCGATACAAATTCCTGACTGCCGCCTTTGCCGCGACGGTTGCGCTCAACGTCGCCGGTCCGGCGGCCGCGACCGACCTGGAAGTCACCCATTGGTGGACTTCGGGCGGCGAGGCGGCGGCGGTGGCCGAGCTTGCCAAGGCATTCGACGCGACGGGCAATCACTGGGTCGACGGCGCCATTGCCGGCTCCGGCGGCACGGCGCGGCCGATCATGATCAGCCGCATCACCGGCGGCGATCCAATGGGCGCCACCCAGTTCAACCACGGCCGTCAGGCCGAGGAACTGGTGCAGGCCGGGCTGATGCGCGACCTCACCGACATCGCCACCAAGGACAAGTGGACGGAGATCGTGCGGCCGAAGAGCCTGCTCGACAGCTGCACCATCGACGGCAAGATCTATTGCGTGCCGGTCAACATCCACTCCTGGCAGTGGCTGTGGCTGTCCAACGAGGCTTTCCAGAAGGCCGGGCTGCCGCTGCCGAAGGACTGGAATGAATTCGTGGCCGACGCTCCGGCGCTGGAAAAGGCCGGCATCATCCCGCTCGCGGTCGGCGGACAGGCCTGGCAGGCCTCCGGCGCCTTCGACGTGCTGATGGCCGCGGTCGGCGGCACCGACACGTTCCTCAAGGTCTACAAGGACAAGGACGCCGCCTTCGCGGCCGGTCCGGAGATCGCCAAGGTGTTCAAGGCGGCGGACGACGCCCGCAAGATGGCCAAGAACACCAATGTCCAGGACTGGAACCAGGCGACCAATCTGGTCATCACCGGCAAGGCCGCCGGCCAGATCATGGGCGACTGGGCGCA
Source organism: Mesorhizobium sp. LCM 4577 (assembly GCF_001854795.2). Classification (NCBI taxonomy): domain Bacteria; kingdom Pseudomonadati; phylum Pseudomonadota; class Alphaproteobacteria; order Hyphomicrobiales; family Phyllobacteriaceae; genus Mesorhizobium; species Mesorhizobium sp. LCM 4577. Next base: position 81,253 of record NZ_MDDU01000009.1, read on the forward strand.
GGGCGAGTTCCAGGTCGCCGGCAAGACCGCCGGCAAGGACTACACCTGCTTGCCCGGTCTCGGCCTGAATGAAGTCATAGCCACCGGCGGCGACGCCTTCTACTTCCCGCTGCTCAAGGACGAGGCGAAGGCCAAGGCGCAGGTGGTGCTTGCCGAGACCCTGCTCGATCCGAAGACCCAGGTCGCCTTCAATCTCAAGAAGGGCTCGCTGCCGGTGCGCGGCGACGTCGACCTCAACACGGCCAATGACTGCATGAAGAAGGGCCTCGCCATTCTCGCCAAGGGCGCCGTCATGCCGTGGACGGACCAGCTGCTCTCGCAAGACAGCCAGAAGCAGAAGGAAGACCTGTTCTCCGAGTTCTTCGCCAAGCCCGATATGACGCTCGAAGAGGCGCAGAAGCGCTTCGCCGAGATCATCGGCTCAGCGGACTGAACAACCGGCGCCCCCGCCGGCTCCCGGCCCCATTCCAGCGGGGTCGGGAGCATGACGCCCTCATTGTCCCAGCCCGGCTGCCGAGATGAGCAACAGCGAACGCCCGAGTAAGCTTTTCCGTAACCTGAACGCCAAGGTCGCATCGATCCCGATGGTGCTCACCGCGCTGGTGGTGTTCGTCGGCGGCACGGCGTGGACGGTGCTCTATTCCTTCACCAATTCGAAGCTCCTGCCGCGGCTCAACTTCGTCGGGCTCGACCAATATCACCGGCTCTGGTCGACATCGCRCTGGCTGATCTCGATCGAGAACCTTTTGATCTACGGCGCGATCTCGCTGGTGTTCTCGCTGGTCATCGGCTTCCTGCTTGCAGCCCTGCTCGACCAGAAGATCCGCTTCGAGGACACGTTCCGCACCATCTTCCTCTATCCCTTCGCGCTGTCCTTCATCGTCACCGGGCTGGTCTGGCAATGGCTGCTCAATCCGGATTTCGGCGTGCAGCGAGTCGTGCGCGACCTCGGCTGGACGAGCTTCAGCTTCGATCCGCTCTACAATTCCAGCATCGTCATCTACGGCATTTCGATCGCCGCGCTCTGGCAGGGCACGGGGCTGATCATGTGCCTGATGCTCGCCGGCCTGCGCGGCATCGACGAGGATATCTGGAAGGCGGCGAGGGTGGACGGCATTCCCGCCTGGAAGACCTATCTCTTCATCGTCATCCCGATGATGCGGCCGGTCTTCATCACCACGCTGGTGATCATCGCCGCCGGCATCGTCAAGGTCTACGACCTGGTCGTGGCGCAGACCAGCGGCGGCCCCGGCATCGCCTCCGAAGTGCCGGCCAAATATGTCTACGACTACATGTTCTTCGCCCAGAATCTCGGCCAGGGTTTTGCCGCCTCGACCATGATGCTGTTGTCGGTGGTGATCGTCATCGTGCCATGGGCCTATCTCGAATTCGGAGGCAAGAAGCGTGGCTGACGTCGCCTCCCTGTCCACCAGCGCACAGGCGCTGCGGCGCCATGCCACCGGCCCGAGCGGGCCGAAACCGCGGCACGTGCTGTCGCGCCGCAACATCTTCCTCTACGGCACGCTGATCGTCGTGGCGCTCTACTATCTTCTGCCGCTCTACGTGATGATCGTCACCTCGCTGAAAGGCATGCCGGAAATCCGCCTCGGCAACATCTTCTCGCCGCCGATGGAGATCACTTTCGAGCCCTGGGTCAAAGCCTGGGCGAGCGCCTGCACCGGGCTCAACTGCGACGGGCTCTCGCGCGGTTTTTGGAATTCCGTGCGCATCACCGTGCCGTCGGTGCTGCTCTCGATCGCGATCGCCTCGGTGAACGGCTATGCCCTGGCCAACTGGCGCTTCAAGGGCGCCGACACCTTCTTCATCATCCTGATCGTCGGCGCCTTCATCCCCTACCAGGTGATGATCTATCCGATCGTCATCATCCTGCGCGAGATCGGCATCTACGGCACGCTGACCGGACTGGTGATCGTGCATTCGATCTTCGGCATGCCGATCCTGACGCTCTTGTTCCGCAACTATTTCACCTCGATGCCGGAGGAGCTGTTCCGCGCGGCGCGCGTCGACGGCGCCGGCTTCTGGGGCATCTATCTGCGCATCATGCTGYCGATGTCGCTGCCGATCTTCGTGGTCGCCATCATCCTGCAGGTGACCGGCATCTGGAACGACTTCCTGTTCGGCGTCGTCTACACCCGCCCCGACACTTATCCGATGACGGTGCAGCTCAACAACATCGTCAACTCGGTCCAGGGCGTGAAGGAATACAATGTCAACATGGCCGCGACCATCCTGACGGGGCTGGTTCCGCTTATCGTCTACTTCATTTCCGGCAAGCTCTTCGTGCGCGGCATCGCCGCCGGCGCGGTGAAAGGATGATGATGGCAGCTGAAATCGCCAATCCCAGCGTTTCGATCCAGGACCTATCGCTCAATTTCGGCGCCGTCTCGGTGCTGCAGACGCTCAACCTGGATGTCGCCGACGGCGAGTTCATCGTGCTGCTTGGACCGTCCGGCTGCGGCAAGTCGACCTTGCTCAACTGCATCGCCGGCCTGCTCGACATTTCGGACGGCCGCATCTTCATCAAGGGCAAGAACGTCACCTGGGAAGAGCCGAAGGACCGCGGCATCGGCATGGTGTTCCAGTCCTACGCGCTCTACCCGCAGATGACGGTGGAAAGGAACCTTTCCTTCGGCCTGCGCGTCGCCGGCGTGCCGAAGGACGAGATCGCCAAGCGCATCGCCCGCGCCGCCGAGATCCTGCAGATCGAGCCGCTGTTGCAGAGGAAGCCCTCGGCGCTGTCCGGCGGCCAGCGCCAGCGCGTGGCGATCGGGCGCGCGCTGGTGCGCGACGTCGACGTCTTCTTGTTCGACGAGCCGCTCTCCAATCTCGACGCCAAGCTGCGCTCGGAGCTGCGTGTCGAGATCAAGCTGTTGCACCGCCGCCTGAAGAACACAATGATCTACGTCACCCACGACCAGATCGAGGCGATGACGCTGGCCGACCGCATCGCGGTGATGAAGGGCGGCGTGATCCAGCAGCTCGACGCGCCGCAGACGATCTACAACCGCCCCGTCAACCGCTTCGTCGCCGGCTTCCTCGGTTCGCCGGCGATGAACTTCATCGACGGCAGGCTGGAGAAAGATGGCGGCGATTGGCACTTTGCCGTCGAGGATGTGCGCATTCCGCTTGCGACCTATGCCTTCGAGAAGGAGCCGGCGCCTGGCCCCGCCGTGTTCGGCATCCGGCCCGAGCATGTCGCCTTCAACAGCGGCACGGGCTGGCCCTTCACCGCGACGGCCAATGTCGAGGTCGTCGAGCCGATGGGTTCCGACACGCTGGTGTGGCTGAAGCTCGGGCAGCAGAACTTCACCGTGCGCGTCACCTCCGAACGCACGCCGAAGAACGGCGATGCGGTCAGCATCGGCTTCGATCCGCTGCGCGCCTCGCTCTTCGACGCCCAAACCGGCGCCCGAATTTAACCTCCCAGGACCAACAGCACGGACAGGACAGATGAACTGGTCATTCCAACTCTACAGCGCGCGCAATTTCCAGCCATGGAACGGCGTGGTGAAAATGCTCGGCGAGCTCGGTTATAAGCAAGTGGAAGGCTTCGGCGGCGTCTATGACGACCCCAAAGCGTTCCGCGCCGAGCTCGACAAGAACGGGCTGGCGATGCCGACCGGGCATTTCTCGATCGACGCGCTGGAGAATGATTTCGACGGCGTGCGCAAAATCGCCGACGCGCTCGGCATCACGCTTATGATCTGCCCCTATCTGATGCCCGACCAGCGTCCGTCCGACGCCGCCGGCTGGCGCGGCTTCGGCGAGCGTCTCGCCAAGGTGGGCGAAACGGCGAAGAAGGCCGGCTACGGCTTTGCCTGGCACAACCACGATTTCGAGTTCAAGGCGCTCGCCGACGGCTCGGTGCCGCAGGACCATATCCTGTCCGCCGCGCCCGATATCGGCTGGGAAATGGACGTCGCCTGGGTGATCCGCGGCGGCGCCGATCCGTCGCCCTGGATCGAAAAACACGGCAAGCGCATCGTCGCCGTCCACGTCAAGGATATCGCCAAGCCGGGCGAGGGGCTGGACGAGGACGGCTGGTCGGATGTCGGCCACGGCACGGTCGACTGGGCGGGCCTGTTCAAGGCATTGCGCGCCAAGAGCGCGGCGCAGTATTTCATCATGGAGCAGGACAACCCCAACGACATCGAGCGCTATGCCCGCCGCTCGATCGCGGCAGCCAAGAGCTGGCAGGAGTAATCGAAAATGGCAGATAAACTTGGCGTAGGCGTCATCGGCTGCGGCAACATCTCGAAGGCGTATTTCTCGCTGGCGCCGCTGTTCCGCGGCATCAAGATGCGCGCCTGCGCGGATATCAACATGGAGGCCGCGACGGCGCGCGCGAAGGAGTTCAAGCTGCGCGCCGCGACGGTCAGCGACCTGCTCAGGGACGACGAGATCGACATCATCGTCAACCTGACGATCCCGGCCGTGCACTATGAAGTCTCAAAAGCGGTGCTCGACGCCGGCAAGCACGTCTATTCGGAAAAACCCTTCGTGCTGTCTATCAAGGAAGGGCTCGATCTCAAGAAACGGGCCGAGAAGAAGGGCCTGCGCATCGGTTCGGCGCCGGACACCTTCCTCGGCGGCGCGCACCAACTGGCGCGCGAGCTGATCGACAGCGGCAAGCTCGGCAAGATAACCAGCGGCACCTGCCATGTGATGGGCCACGGCATGGAGCATTGGCACCCCAACCCTGACTTCTTCTTCCAGCCGGGCGCGGGACCGGTGCTGGACATCGGGCCGTATTATGTCACCAACCTGATCCAGTTGATCGGGCCGGTCAGCCGAGTGGCGGCCTTCGCCACGACGCCGGCCAAGGAGCGGACGATCTCGTCGAAGCCGCGCGCGGGCGAAAAGATCCCGGTCAACACGCCGACCACCATCCACGCGCTGCTCGAATTCGCCAATGGCGCGGTGATCACCCTCAACACCTCCTGGGACGTCTGGAGCCATGGCCATGCGCCGATGGAGCTCTACGGCGAACTGGGCACCGTCTTCGTGCCGGACCCGAATTTCTTCGGCGGCGAGGTGCGCTTCACAGACAGCGCCAAGCCGGTGAAGAAGCTGCCCAAATGGAACCATCCGTTCGGCGTGCCGAACGAGATGCATGGCCAGGGCATGATGGCCAACTACCGCACCGCCGGCCTTGCCGACATGGCGATTGCGATCGCCGAAGGGCGGCCGYATCGCTGCTCGATGGAGTTGGCGCTGCACGCCGTCGATGTGATGACCGRCATCCTGCGTTCGGGCGAAAGCGGCAAATATGTCGCCATGCAGACGAGCTGCGAGCGGCCGGCCGCGCTCGGCGTCAAGGACGCGAAGGCGCTGCTGGCAAAGAAAAACTAGGTGGCGACCCCTCTCCCCGTTTCGACGGGGAGAGGGTAATGATTAGGGGCAAGCATCGATTCAATTTATCCGGTGGCGATCTCTGCGCCGCTTGTATCCCGAGGATTCCCCCATGCCCTATGTCGCCGCCGAGAACCGCTACGAGGCAATGGTCTATAACCGCTGCGGGCGGTCCGGTCTGAAGCTGCCGGCGATCTCGCTCGGGCTGTGGCACAATTTCGGCAACGACACGCCGCATCGGACCAAGCAGGCGATTGTGCGCAAGGCTTTCGACCTCGGGATCACGCATTTCGACCTCGCCAACAATTATGGGCCGCCGCCCGGTTCGGCGGAAACCGCGTTCGGCGAGATCCTGCGCACCGATTTCGCCCCTTACCGCGACGAGCTGATCATCTCGACCAAGGCCGGCTACGAGATGTGGGCCGGCCCCTACGGCGAATGGGGCAGCCGCAAATATGTGCTGGCGAGCCTCGACCAGAGCCTAAAGCGGATGGGGCTCGACTATGTCGACATCTTCTATTCGCACCGTTTCGATCCCGAGACGCCGCTGGAAGAGACGATGGGCGCGCTCGACCAGGCGGTGCGCTCGGGCAAGGCGCTCTATGCCGGCATCTCGTCCTACAATTCGCAGCGCACGCGGGAAGCGGCCGACATATTGAGGCAGCTCGGCACGCCCTGCCTGATCCACCAGCCGAGCTATTCGATGCTCAACCGCTGGGTCGAGGAGGATGGGCTGCTCGACACGCTGGAGGGGCTCGGCATCGGCTCGATCGTGTTCTCGCCGCTGGCGCAAGGCATGCTGACCGACAAATATCTGGGCGGCATCCCCGAGGGCAGCCGCGCCAGCCAAGGCAAGTCGCTCAAGCCGGCGTTCATCAACGACAAGTCGATCGCCAACATCAAGGCGCTCAACGCCATCGCCGCCCGCCGCGGCCAGACGCTGGCGCAGATGGCGCTGGCCTGGGTGCTGCGCAAGGGCCGGGTGACGACGGCGCTGATCGGCGCCAGCCGGCCGGAACAGGTCGAGGATTGCGTCGGCGCGCTCAAGGCGCTCGAGTTCTCCGATGCCGAGCTCGCCGAAATCGACACCTATGCGCGCGAGTCCGACATCAACCTGTGGGCGGCTTCGGCCGAACGCAAGGGGCCGCCGCGCAAGTAAGCCGGCGAACCATCCCCGTCCGCGCGCCTCGGAAGGGACGCGCTGCGGAAACAGTGGCAAAATCAATCGTTCGTCGCTATCTCAAGGGAATTGAGGTCGTTCGCATCGAGATTTGATGCGGGCGTCGATTGGGCGAACACAATGACGGCAAGAGATGCGTTGACCAAGAACCAGCTCTGCGTGCTCGAGAAGCTCGAGGCGTCCAGCGGGCCGCTCAGCGCCTATACGCTTCTGGACCAGTTGCGCGAGCGCGGTTTCCGTGCGCCGCTGCAGGTCTATCGCGCACTCGATACGCTGGTGAAATCCGGCTTCGTGCATAGGCTTGAGAGCCTCAACTCCTTCGTCGCCTGCGCCGAGCCGCACGACCACAGCCATGCGATGACCGCCTTCGCCATCTGCGACAATTGCGGCCAGGTGACCGAGATGTCCGACCACGACGTCGACCACCGACTGGACGAATGGGTGCGTTCGACGGGATTCGCGGCCAAGAAGGCGGTGATCGAGTTTCGCGGCGTGTGCGCCAAGTGCAGAGCTGAAGCAGCCTGAGATACTTTTGGGCGGCCAGAGCCGGTCAGCGAAAATAGAATCGCAGCCCCGCTCTATCTCTTTATTTTACGCAATTCCGGACGGAAAACCGCTCACACTTTTCCTGGAATCGCTTTAACGCGCCGTCGACCAGGCGAACCAAATCGCGACTAGGGCCAACATGGCGGAAAGCACCTTGCGGGCGATGCTTTCGCGGCGAGGATCGTTGAGGAATGGCTCCAGCGTCCCCGCCAAAATCACGATGATGGCATGGATGGCGGTGGCGATTGCGACATAGACCGTCGTCAGCAACGCGGTCTGGGCGAGTGCCGGCCTGTCGGGCTCGATGAATGTCGGAAGCACGGCTATGTAGAAGATCGCCGCTTTCGGGTTGAGCAGGTTGGTGACAAGTCCGCGCGTGAAATACTTGCCGTTCGGCGTGCTGCTGGCGGAAACCACATCCGTGCCGGCCGTCCAGCCTTCCCAGGCCAGATAGAGAAGAAACAGCGTGCCTGCCCAGCGGAGCCCTTCGTAGAGCAGTCTGGAAGCCTGGATCAATTCGGCGACGCCGAAGGCGGCGATGGCGCCGATAATGGCGAGGCCCAGTGCGATGCCGGCCACCGTGGCGAAGCCGGCGCGGCGGCCATCATTGGCCGACACCAGAGCCAGATAGGTCATGTTCGGCCCCGGCGTCAGCTCGATCAGCAGGGCAGCAAGCGCGAAAGAGAGCGGCGTGGCCGTCGAGAGCGGCAGCATCTCGCTCACATCAGTGCGCCTCGTCCCAATTGTCCGCCGCCCGCGCGTCGACATGCAGCGGCACGGACATCGAGACGGCCGGCATCGGCGCGTTCTCCATCACCTTGCGCACAACGGGGATTGTCGCCTCAACCTCGGCTTCCACGGTCTCGAAGATCAGCTCGTCATGCACCTGCAAAAGCATGCGGGCCGAGAGCTTCGCCTTCTCCAGTGCCTCCTCCATATGCACCATGGCGCGGCGGATGATGTCGGCGGCGGTGCCCTGGAGCCTGGCGTTGATCGAGGCGCGCTCGTTGAAGGCGCGGATCGACGGGTTGGAGGATCGTATCTCCGGATAGTGGATGCGGCGGCCGAAGATGGTCTCGACGAAGCCGTTCTCCCGCGCATAGGCCTTGGTTTCCTCGATATAATCGCGGATGCCCGGGAAGCGCTCGAAATAGCGCTTGATATAGGCGCTCGCCTCCTCGCGCGGGATCGACAGCTGGTTGGCGAGGCCGAAGGCCGAGATGCCGTAGATGATGCCGAAATTGATCGCCTTGGCGCGCCGGCGCACTTCCGAGGGCATGCCCTCGACCGGCACGTTGAACATTTCCGATGCGGTGATGGCGTGGATGTCGGCGCCGTCGGCGAAGGCCTGCTTGAGCTGCGGGATCTCGGCGACATGGGCAAGCACGCGCAGCTCGATCTGGCTGTAGTCGGCCGAGACCAGCTTGTGGCCCTTTTCGGCGATGAAGGCGGTCCTGATCTTGCGGCCCTCGGCCGTGCGCACGGGGATGTTCTGCAGATTGGGATCGGAGGACGATAGCCGCCCAGTCGTCGTCGCGGCCAGCGCGTAGGAGGTGTGGACGCGATTGGTGCCAGGATTGATGAAACCGGGCAGCGCGTCAGTATAGGTCGATTTCAGCTTGGTGAGCTGGCGCCAGTCGACGATCTTGCGCGGCAGTTCGTGGCCTTCGGCGGCAAGATCCTCAAGCAGCTGCGCCGAGGTCGACCACTGGCCGGTCTTCGTCTTCGAGCCGCCCGGCAGACCCATCTTGCCGAACAATATGTCGCCGAGCTGCTTCGGCGAGCCGATGTTGATGCGCTCGCCGACGATCCCGTAGATCTCTTCCTCGACGCGGGCAGCGCCCTGCGCCAACTCGCCCGAAAGCCTGGACAGGATCTGGCGGTCGACCGAGATGCCGCGCTGCTCCATGCGAGCCAGCACCGGCACCAGCGGCCGTTCCAGCCGCTCGTAGACGGAAACGAGGCCCTTGGCCGGCAGCCTCGGCTTGAGCACCTGCCAAAGCCGCAGCGCCAGGTCGGCCTGCTCGCCGGCATAGGCGGTCGCACGCTCGATATCGACCTGGTCGAAGCCGATCGCGCTCTTGCCCGAGCCGGCAAGTTCCTTTTTCGTCGCCGGCGCGTGGCCCAGCCACTTCTCCGACAGCGAGGCGAGATCGTGACCGCCGGAGGTGCCGGCGTCGAGCACGTAGGAGATCAGCATCGTGTCGTCGAACGGGGCGACCTCGATGCCGTGACGGCTCATCACGACGATGTCGTATTTCATGTCCTGCACGATCTTCAGGACCGACCGGTCCTCGAGCAGCGGCTTGAGCAGCGCCAGCGCCTCGCGGACCGGGATCTGGTTCTCCAGCAGGCCGCCGCCAAGCAAGTCGCCGTTGCCGGTTCTGTGGGCGAGCGGCAGGTAGACGGCGCGGCCCGGCGCGATCGCCATGGACAGGCCGATGAGATCGGTCTGCATCGGGTCGGAAGACGTGGTCTCGGCATCGAAAGCGAGGATGCCGGCGTCGCGGGCTTCGGCAATCCAGGCCTCGAGCGCGGCCGCATCGCGGATGGATGCATAGGCCGAAGGGTCGATCTTGCGCGCCGACGCCTGTTCCAGCCGCAGAGCCGACAGCAGCGATGGGGTGTCGCCTTGCGGCGGCGCGTCCTCGCCCCTGACCGGCGCAGCCGGCTTGGCGGCGCCGTTTGATTGAGGCGCCGGCTGTCTTGGCGGCCCGCCGGCGCCGACATCGGGACCATGCGCGGTGTCGGCCCGCTCGACGGTGACGGCGGAGGCCTGGACGTCGCCGATCTCGGTCGCGGTCGCTTCGGCGACGCGTCGCGTCAGCGTCGTGAACTCCATGGTCTTCAGGAAGCCGATCAGCTTCGGCCCGTCCGGCTCATGCAGGACCAGGTCGTCCAGTCCCTCTTTCAGCGGCACGTCGTTCTTCAGCGTTACCAGCTCGCGCGAAATGCGCGCCTTGTCGGCATTGGCGATGATGGTCTCGCGACGCTTCTCCTGCTTGATCTCGGAAGCGCGCGCGAGCAGCCCGTCAAGGTCGCCGAACTGTTCGAGCAATTGCGCCGCGGTCTTCGGGCCGATGCCGGGCACGCCCGGCACATTGTCGATCGAGTCGCCGGTCAGCGCCTGCAGGTCGATCATCTTTTCCGGCGGCACGCCCCATTTCTCGATTACTTCGGGGATGCTGATCCGGCGATCCTTCATGGGATCGTACATACGGACCGTCGGACCGACCAGTTGCATCAGGTCCTTGTCGGAGGAGACGATGGTGGTGTCGGCGCCGACCTCGCAGGCGAGCCGGCAATAGGTGGCGATGATGTCGTCGGCCTCGAAACCCTCCATCTCGATGCAGGGCAGGTTGAAGGCCACGGTCGCCTGGCGGATCAGGCCGAATTGCGGGATCAGGTCTTCCGGCGGCGCCGAACGGTTCGCCTTGTACTCCGGGTAGAGATCGCTGCGGAAGGTTTTCGAGGAATAGTCGAAGATGACGGCGAAATGCGTAGGCGCAATGCCCACGCTGGTGTTGCGGGCGTCCTGCATCAGCTTCCACACCATGTTGCAGAAGCCGAGCACGGCGCTGGTCGGCAAGCCGTCGGATTTGCGATTGAGCGGCGGCAGCGCGTGATAGGCGCGAAAAATGTAGCCGGAGCCGTCGACAAGGAAGAGGTGATCGCCTTTTTTCATGCCGGCAGGGATAGCGCGGCCGGGCTTCGCGGTCCATGCCAAAGGCGGTGGAACCCACCGGTTCGGGCAACACCCCTGACAGTTCCTGTCCGGCAAAGCGCGTCGCGCTGAAACCGATTCAGGCGACGCGCTTTGGGTCTTTTTGTTGGTGCAGTCGTTTTCCCAAAACCGCCGCACACTTTTGGGCGACATGCACGGAAAATTCGCCGCTCACGGGCATGTTACAAAAGTGTAATTTTCGTGCCCTTGAATCGCCACGTTCACAGACCCAAATAAACGTCATCGGCATTTTTCGCCGAAGTCCGGAGTAAGGCCCGTCCCCCGCCTATCCCGGGCAAACTGCGGCAGCCTATCCCCCCTCTCCGGGCTGCCGCAACGTTTCGAGTAGAGACCGCCGTGGTTCCCCCTCCACCACGGCGGTCTTCTTTTATCCTCGCCACGATTGCATCTTGGTCTAACGATCGCGGCTTTTCGTTTTCGGCGTGGCCCTTTAGGGTCTGCCCAAAATCGAAAGGCAAAAAGCATGTCCAGAATCTCCCCCGTCCTCGAGCGTCTCGACCAGAATCTCGACCAGAGCCTGGAGCGGCTGTTCGGCCTGCTCGGCATCAAGTCGATCTCCACCGATCCGGCCTTCGCCGCCGACTGCCGCAAGGGCGCCGAATGGCTGGTCGCCGAGCTCAAGCTGATCGGCTTTGACGCGAGCGTGCGCGACACGCCCGGACATCCGATGGTGGTGGCGCATCACGAGGGACCGGCGGGCGCGCCGCATGTGCTGTTCTACGGCCATTACGACGTTCAGCCGGTCGATCCGGTCGAGTTGTGGGAAACCGATCCGTTCGCGCCGTCGATCAAGGAGATCGAGCCCGGACGCAAGGTGATCACAGGGCGCGGCTCGGCCGACGACAAGGGGCAGCTGATGACCTTCGTCGAGGCGTGCCGTGCCTGGAAGCAGGTGCATGGCAATCTGCCCTGCCGCGTCACCATCCTGTTCGAGGGCGAGGAGGAATCCGGCTCGCCGTCGCTGAAGCCGTTCCTGGAAGCCAACGCCGCCGAGCTGAAGGCGGATTTCGCGCTGGTCTGCGACACCAGCATGTGGAATCGCGAGACGCCGTCGATCTGCGTGTCGCTGCGCGGCATGGTTGGCGAGGAGGTCACCGTCAAGGCGGCCAGCCGCGACCTGCATTCGGGCCTCTATGGCGGCCCGGCCGCCAATCCGATCCGCATCCTCGCCAAGATCCTCGCCGACGTGCATGACGAGAATGGCCGCGTCACCATTTCGGGCTTCTATGACGGCGTCGAGGAGACGCCTAGCCAAGTGCTGAAGTCCTGGGAAGGGCTGGGCGAGACGGCCGAGACCTTCCTCGGGCCGGTCGGCCTCTCCATTCCAGCCGGCGAGAAAGGCCGCTCGGTGCTTGAAATGACCTGGGCAAGGCCGACGGCGGAATTCAACGGCATTATCGGCGGCTACACCGGCAAAGGCTTCAAGACGGTGATCGCGGCGGAAGCGTCGGCGAAAGTGTCGTTCCGGCTCGTCCACAAGCAGGACCCGAAGAAGATCCGCGCCGCCTTCCAGGCCTTCGTGCGCGAGCGCATTCCCGGCGACTGCTCGGTCGAATTCCACCCGCATGGCGGCTCGCCGGCGATCCAGCTTTCCTACGACTCGCCTTTCCTCGCCAAGGCCAAGGACGCGCTGTCCGACGAATGGGACAAGCCGGCGCTGACCATCGGCAGTGGCGGCTCCATTCCCGTGGTCGGCGATTTTCAGACTTATCTCGGCATGGAATCGCTGCTGGTCGGCTTCGGCCTCGACGACGATCGCATTCATTCACCGAACGAGAAATACGAGCTGACCTCCTTCCACAAGGGGCAGCGGTCCTGGGCGCGCATCCTCGACGCGCTGACGCGTTGAGGTTCGGTTTCACGAAAGACGTGAGATTCAACTTTTTGTTGATTTTTCTCCGGATCGCAGCGAGGACGGATTAAGCCGATCCGGAGAAGAGAATGACCGCAGACATCCGTTTTCACAAAAACGACTTGCCCGACCTCGCCCGCTACAATGTCGGCGCGGTGGCCATCGACACGGAGACGCTGGGGCTCAACCCGCATCGCGACCGGCTCTGCGTGGTGCAGATCTCGCCCGGCGACGGCAGCGCCGATGTCATCCAGATCGCGCCCGGCCAGAAGAAGGCGCCGAACCTCGTCAGCCTGCTCCGCAACCGCGCGATCACCAAGCTGTTCCATTACGGCCGCTTCGACATCGCCGTGCTCTATCATACCTTCGGCGTGATGGCGGAACCGGTGTTCTGCACCAAGATAGCCTCGCGGCTCGTCCGCACCTACACCGACCGCCATGGGCTGAAGGACCTGTGCAACGAATTGCTCGGTATAGGCCTGTCCAAGGCGCAGCAATCCTCGGACTGGGCGGCGGAAACGTTGTCGCCCGAGCAGCTCGAATACGCCGCCTCCGACGTGCTTTACCTGCATCGTCTGCGCGAGGTGCTTGCGGCGCGCCTGGCGCGCGAAAATCGCACCAAGGAGGCGGATGCCTGCTTTCGTTTCCTGCCGACGCGCGCCAAGCTCGACCTGATGGGCTGGGCGGAGGAAGACATCTTCGCGCATAGCTGACGGAACCCGGCGCGTCGAAAGGACGTTGGGGCCGGTCTATGGGGGGCCGGTTCATGGAGGGAGTGAGATGGCAGAGCGCAAACCGATAGAAAGCGCGCCGAAGGACGGCTCGAAGGTCACCATCCTGTGGAAGGACGGCGACGGCGTCGTCAACGAGTCCATCGGCCAATATCGTGATGGCGGCTGGTGGGTCTACACCGACAGCGACACGCAAAAGAAGGTCGATCCGACGAGCTGGCGCCCAGCATCGGGCGATGAGGACGACCAGTAGGCGCCCGCTGCCGGCCTTTTCAAAGCAGGCGTGAGATCAAAGCAGGTGTGAGACTTGGTCGCAACGAGGGGACGCGAATGAGGCAGAACACGCTCTATCTCATCATCGGTGTGCTGATCGCGGTGATCATCGCGCTCGGCATCTATGTCTATCGCGAGCACACCAAGCCGAAAGGCGTCGAGCTCAAGATCGACGACAAGGGCATTTCGATCCAGCAGAATTGACCATGGCGGCCGGGACAGGCCGGCGCCGTGAGGGACCAGACTGGCTTTGCGAGACGACATTGCGCCGGGGGGATTTCGGCCGGAGATACAGGGACTGCGCGGGCTTGCCGTAGCCTTCGTGGTGATTTTCCATATCTGGCCGGCAGCGCTTCCCGGCGGCTATGTCGGGGTCGACATCTTCTTCGTTATCTCCGGCTTCCTTATCACCGGCCTGCTCACGCGCATGGCGCTCAGCGAAAACGGCATCTCGCTCGTCGGCTTTTACACGCGCCGGGTCAGGCGGCTGCTGCCGGCGGCGATCGTCGCGCTCCTGGTCACGCTCGTGGGAACGCTGCTGTTCGTGTCGGACGCGTGGTGGGAAGAAACCGCCAGGCAGGTGATCGCAAGCGCGCTCTATGTGCAGAACTGGCGGCTTGCCGAACAGGCCGTGGATTATCTCGGCGCCGAGGACGCGCCGAGCCCCGTCCAGCATTTCTGGTCGCTGTCGATCGAGGAGCAGTTCTACATCGTCTGGCCGGTGCTGATGATCGCGGCGCTGTGGTGGGCCAGACGTCGCGGGCATTCGCCGGTGCAAATGCTCACCTTCGTGCTCGGCGTGGTTCTGGCGGGTTCGCTCGCGGCTTCCGTCGCRCTCACCCGATCCGATCCTGCATGGGCCTATTTCGTGACCTTCACCCGGGTCTGGGAGCTGGCCCTTGGGGGATTGCTGGCACTGACCCTCGATCGATTCCAGCCGAACGGGCGCGCGCGGACAGCGATGGCTGTTGCCGGCATGCTGGCGGCGCTGACATCGGCGGTGTTGTTTTCAAGATCGACCGATTTTCCAGGCTCCAAGGCGCTGCTGCCGACGCTCGGCGCGGCTCTGGTCATTGCGGCCGGCAGGGTGCGTGTGGGCCGCTTCCGCGGCCTGGATATCTCGGCGCTGCGCTATGCCGGCGATCGCTCCTATTCGATCTATCTATGGCATTGGCCGCTGATCATCTTCTATGTGGCGCAGCGCGGCTCGATCGGCCTGGTCGATGGCGTTCTGCTGATCATCGCCACCCTGGCCGTTTCCGATCTCTCTTATCGCTTCGTCGAGCAGCCCTATCGCCATTCGCGCTCGTCGCTGGCATGGCGGCCGTTGATCGACGGCACGGCGGCGATCGGGGTGTGCGTGGCGATGGCCGGCGGACTCGTCTATGAGGTCGACCGGCAGCCCATCGACACCAGCCAGATCGGAACGCCGAATTATCCGGGACCTGCGGCCTTGCTGGCGAACGCTGTCGTCCCCCAAGGCGTCAAGCTGCTGCCCCCTTTGWGCAAGATCGGCAGCGACGTGCCGATCATCTACAAGATGAAATGTCATCGGGAGCAGAAGAGTGTCGACGCGACCGGTTGCCAGCTCGGGGATCCGGCGGGAACAAGGACCATCGTCGTGATGGGCGATTCCCACGCGGCGCAATGGGTGCCGGCCGTCGACAAGATCGCCAAAGACAGAAAATGGAAGCTCGTCACCTTCACCAAGGCGGCCTGCCCGGTAACCCGGGTCACCATCCTTGACGACGGCAAGCCGTATGAGCAATGCGCGCTGTGGCGGGAGAAGGTTCTCGCCGAAATCGCGAAGCTGAAGCCCGATCTCGTGATCACCAGCCAGAGCAACTACACCGGCGTCGCGCGGGACGCGATGATCGAGGGATTGCGCAGCGTCTGGAGCGAGATCACAAACCAGGGCGCGCGTGTCGTCGCCATCCGCAACACACCTTTCAGTCTGTTCGATCCACGCAATTGCCTCAGAACCGATCCCGGCAAATGCGTCAATCCGCGCAGCGAGGTCGAACGGGAAAACATCTACGCGCTCGCCGCCCGGTCCGTGGCGGGGGTGAGCGTGGTCGACATGAACGACGCGCTATGCGGCAAGGACAGTTGCCCGGCGGTGGTCGGCAACATCGTGGTGCTGCGCGACAACCATCACCTCACGGCAACCTACGCGCTGGCGCTGGCGCCCTACCTGGCCAAGGCAGCGGGACTTTGAACGACCATCCAGTCGCAATGATAGGTGCCCTGCGGGTGGTCGACCTATTCCGAACGATACCGCGAGACCGTTGGATTCAGAAAATCCTAAGGGTTTTCAAAAGGCTGCATAAACCCTGCTTTAACCCGCCTTTAAGGGTAAGTGCTTGTTTTTGTTGCAGGCCGTTACCGGTCGCTTGCATTTATGAGTTTTGGCCAAGGCAGGCGTGCAGTCCCTCGCATTGCCATTCAATGACCGTGGTGAACTCTGCGAGGTTGCAGCTTCAAAGCCGGTCCCCGCAACCAATTTTATCATAAATCAATAACCGTCCCGGTCTGACCGGGGCGGTTTTTGCGTTGGATGGCACGCAATCGTGGTCGTTGATGATCGGCTGGACCCTAAACAGCTAAGTCCATCAACACCAATTGCTCTAACGCCATCTTGCTTCGCGAGATTTGACCAGGAAGCTTTTTTGAAAGCGATCCCAATGAGTGACATATGGGAGGACCGGAAAGAGGCACATGCATGACACGACGAGAATTCTCCCGCGAGGAACTCTTCGCACTGGTCTGGAAAGGCCGACCAGCGAGATCGCAAAGGAACTCGGTATCTCCGATGTGGCACTCGCCAAGCTTTACAGGCGCCTGCAGGTCCCCAAGCCACCTCGAGGGCCAAGGTTCAGGCAGGAGGTGGTCCCCGGCGCCCACCGTTGGGTGCCTTCCGCGAAGAGATCGATCGGCGCCGGCGTGACACCGCGCGCATCCAAGCAGCCGGAACTCTCTCCGATCTTCAACAGCAATTCTACAACGCCGCTGTTGCTGACCTGAAGGCGCAAGGCGTCGACGCTGCTGCGGCCACCGGAAACAGACTCCATAAACTCGATCCGGACCTCGCGGCGCAACTTCTGCTGCTGATCCAGAACCGCGCCCACGAATGGGTCAAGCAGGGAAGGATCGATGCCCGCTGGAGCCACTCGCTGCAGGGAAGCGCCGCAAGTCTCGTCGGGAAGCTGCTTCCATTAGCCCGGCCCCAGCTTCTCATGTTTGAGAGTGAGCAAAGGACCGTTGGTCGGTCGGGAACGGCCCCGCCGTTCTTGTCCGGCTGACCGCTCCCTTACAGGAGCTGATTGCTTCTCTGGTGCGCATGGGGTCCGCGAACACCAGCTCCACCATGTGGTGATGCCGCTGACGTCGACTAACCATTCCTGGTCTGCCCGCTACATCCACGCGCCGGATTCTCGAATGTCTCTGGACAGCACCCTCTGCGTCTCCGCCTCAGAGATTTGGGTGCAAAGCACGCGACGTGCCTGGCGAGAGGAACAGCCGCCTGAGTGCATCGGTACCGCAAGATTGGCGCTGCGCGAAATCATGCCAATCGACTACATGCCCACTCGCGAAGTAGCCCTGCCTCCTTCCATCACCAGAGCGACCGTTGCGCCCAACCGTAGTCGGCTCCAAGCGCTGATAGACGCGGAGCAGGTGTGCGAAATGCTGTCTGGAGCCGCGCGCGCCATGGAGCGAACCGCGCCCAACGATACCCTCGCGCTGGCAGACAGAACCTGGTTCGGCGCCGACTCGCCCGTTTCGGTCGGCTCGGGATGCCTGGGCGCGGATCGAAGAACAGCTGGATCAATGGGAGACGGAGCTCGAGTCAGAACGCTCGGCAGTGGCAAAATCAATTCTCGGGATCGATATCGGTGATATCGTGACTGGGCAGGTTCAAGGCCGCATTGTCCGCATTTCTGTAACGAGCACGGCCGTCTACTCCAGTGAGAAAGGCATCATCTTTGTGGTCGACGGAACTCGCTTCCGGAAGGACGGTACGCTCGGCAAGCAGCAGGACGAGATCAGGCTGTATTTTGCAGATGACGGTTAGTCGTCCTTGATTCCCAAGAAGGCAACCGATCTGCGGTCGTGCACTGGTCGCGCCGCGGCAGCTGCTGTTATGACTAAGCCCTGATACTTCTTGCTAGTTGTACCAACGTCTCAAATGCCGGTTGACTGGCCGGATGAAAAGAATGACGCGATCGTCGCGGACCAATTTGCGATGCTTGCTCACGACATCACTGGGAAGCCCTCCGGCAAAGGCCAACGCATAATCGTCTCCTCCAAGCCGCGATCGGACGCTCGCGCGCTCGATAGAGTACAAGGAGCGGGCGCGTTAAGGACAACAGCGAACATCTTGGGCACGGGTCTCGCCACTGGCCCGGGCGCGACTGGCGCTGGATAGTAAATCGCCCCATTCCCTATTTTGGACTTGGCCCACGCTGCCATTTCCGTATCTTAGCGTAGCGTCTCTCGGCGGCCATCGATACATTGTTAAGGGGGCATCATTGGGTAAGTTGTTTGAATACCCGTGCGTAACGGTACGGCAGTCGACCGAGGCAAAGACGATCCTGCTTTTCTCAGCTTCGGCGACTGAGATAGAGAGGTGGATCGGCATTCCGCAACGTCTAAGCCTGTCTGGTACTGAAACCGCCGGTTTCCAGCGTACGGTGTCGCCTGTGCGCGAAGCCGCTCTGCGCAAGTTCTTTGCCGAGCCAAATAATGTTATCCAGAACCCTCTCCTTTGTGCTGTCCGGCAGGCTGCGGGAATTAGGGTTACCTATAAGCCGGACCCCGCAGATCAGCGCACCGGTCACGTCATGATCGAGCTTGAAGATTTCGAGGCGATGACCCTTCAGCAGCTTCTTTCTGCAGCCCGAGCATATTTGGAAAGTCGAGTTTCAGGCCTGGCCACCAGGCCAATCCCCACTGAGTTGATCGTCGAGCTGGAAACGCAGATCAACGCTGGTGCATCTTTGGCGGCCACGCCTGATGAAGAGGGTGCGACCCAAGAGCCGGACGACGGCGACGAGGTGTCGCTGTCCGAGCCCGCTGAGGATGCGCTATTTGATGAATCCCAAATCTCGACCTTCTGGGATCATCTGCGGGCACGTGAGGAGATTACAAAGAAGCTGGGGGCAGAAGCTCCTGACGAGCTGGCCGGCTTTTCGCGCGAAATTCTGATCTCCTATCTTCGCCCGATTATTCTCGTCGATGGGCAACACCGTTTGCGCGGCGCTATCCTAGCCGCGCAAGATCAAGCAAATACTAGTGCCCAGGGCGAAGATTTGGTCGCGAGTGGTGCTCTTCCCGCCGAGGCAGCCTCAACAGTAGCCAGTCAGATTGCACGGCATTTGCCTGTATCGCTGCTAATGGACGACTCGCCTGCGGAGCATGTCTTTCAATACGTTCTAGTCAATCAAAAGGCGACGCCTGTTCCCAAAGCGCTTCTCGGCACAATCATTTCGACGAGCCTTGCCGAGGGGGAGCTCGCAACGATCGCAGCCCGGCTCGAAGACGCCAAGATCCCTCTGGAAGGAGCGCGCGTCATCTCCATTCTCTCGCGCGCTGAAGACAGTCCGTTCCGGGGTTTGGTCGCAAAGGGATTCGGGTCCGACGACAGCAGCAAGCTTCAATGGAACGTGGTCGGCTCATTGAGCGACATCTTTCGCTACCTAAAGGGTGCCCGTTTCTACCATGAGACAACAGATCACGCTTTGACCTGGCAAAAGCATCATCTCGCTGGATCAGCAATCATATCAGACTGGCAGGCGCTGGAATTCGAAGGGCCGCAAGATTTTTGGCAGGATCTAAGCGGCCCGTGGATGGCTGTCTTCAAGAGATTCTGGAGTGAGGTTCGCAAGAAATTGGCGTCGGAAGACATCAATGCGCCGAATTTCTGGGGCGATCCGCGCAGCTCAAACATATTCAACAAACCAATGCTGCATATCTTAGCTGCAGATTTCTTTTCATATCTGCGCGAGCAAAAAACGAAGATCGGATCTACCGAAGATATTCCCGCTCTTGTGAACGGGTGGCTAGAATATGTTTCAGGCCAATATTTCGCGCGCGATTGGAAACTTTCCGGTGTGAAAAAAGACTCTGTGGGCACGAGACGCCAGTGGTCGAAGTTGTGGGCAACACATCGCCAACAAGGGGGAAACCCGCCAGCGGCCGCGGAGTTCTCTAAAATATTGAAAGCCTAGCGCGTGGCCATCGATGATGAAATCCACTTCGTTGCTGGGACCCCGATTGGACCTGCTGGCAGCTGGGATTACAGCGCGGTCACGGCTATGTCGCTGCGGAGCGTTCCGGAAATTTTCTTGGGTGATCAGCAGTCAATTCTGCGCGGCGACCAATATCGTTTGTGGTTGCGCTGGTTTTTTGAAGGCCTTGTGAGCCCCCTCGCCATTGCGCGAAATGCCGCTTTGGAACGGCTTGATGTGTACGCGGTCGTACTGAAGCGGATCGAACTGTTGTACCCTATGGTCGATTCTCCACGTCGTCGGGACCTCACTGAAAAAATTACGGATCACATTTTTGCTGAGGTCGAACGGATACGCCTTTCGGTTGCCCGAGATTTTGCCGACAAAGCGACTAAGCTTGCACTCCTTGCGGAGCGAACACCGCCACGTTGCTACATTTGCGGATTTGCATTCTCTAAGGGAGCGCAAGATGCCTTCCTGCGCGTAAAGGGGCGGGAAGCAGTTCGGCTTCCGAAGCTGGTCGACGTCTTTCGTCCTCGCCTTCTCGACCGAGACATCAGCATCGAAATCGAGCATGTGGTGCCCGTTGCCGCCGGCGGCCATGGTCTGGACAACCTCCGACTCGCATGCGGGTGGTGTAATAAACACAAAAGTTCCAAGGTCTCGCTATATGAAGCAAGTCATGTGCCGCCCAAAATACCCGGCTTCCACGTCGGGGCGCATCAAATACACGAGTTGCCTCACCCGTTCTGGACCATCCGGATCCTCGCCCTGCGTGGCCAATGCCGTCATTCGGCGGGATGCGACCGGACAGCAAAGACTGCCGAACTATTCATCTCACTTCTTGATTGGCAGGGCTCGCCGAATCCGATGAACCTGACTGTTTTTTGCCAGGAACACGACCCAATAGCAGCCGATAGGTTTCATGCGGCGTCGAAAGTTGCAGAGTTATGGGGTGAACGAAGGTAGCCTCGACTTTGACACATCTCGCCCGTTGCGCAGGCCAGAAATCGGTGGGAGGCGTACAAGATATCAGCCGGCTATGCCGCACACGTAAGCACTTAAAACCTGAGGTCGTTCAATCGACTGGCAAAAAGCCCCCATGGTAGCGTCTGAGTTTCATGAGACCATGATATCCTGACAGTACCGGCCGTCACATCAGCGGGCACCCTCATAGCCTCAAGAACATGGCTGGGCTGGTAGCTGGCTGATGTGCAGGCTGATCCGTTCGAAATCGCAACGATATCCTTCGTGGCCACCATTGCCGCTTCTGAGTCTACTCCTGGGATAGACACGCTCAGGATGTGCGGCAGGACGCCAAAATCCTCTTCCCCGTGAACGTGGGGTGAGAGGGGCGCCAAGGCTTCCAATGCTGCCATCCTTATGGCGACGCACTTGCGTAGACGCTGCTCCCGCTCTTTTTCAGCGAGTTCGGCGGCCAATCCGAGGCCGACGATTAAGGGGACCGGAAGGGTACCAGGCCGTAGACCTCGCTCCTGCCCCCCCCCAAACATTAAGGGAGCTATCGGGGCACGACGACCTGAACGACGTTTCATGATGAGTGCGCCAATGCCCTTGGGAGCATAGATTTTATGACCGGAAAGGCTGATCAGGTCGATGCGCGGATGTGAAAGAGCTCGGTTAAGGCGTCCAAAGGTCTGTGCGGCATCCACATGAAGGTAAGGGCATTCGCCATGGAGGGCATCGGCGACCGCTTCTATAGGCTGAACTACGCCCGTCTCGTTATTTGCATGCATGATTGAGACGAGCAGCGTATCAGGTCGAACTGCTGCCAGGACGTCAGAGGGGCTAACGCGTCCATGCTTGTCGGGTGACACAAGTGTCACCTCGAACCCTGTTGCAGCCAGATGCTGAAGTGGCTCGAGCACCGCCTTGTGCTCAATCGATGTCGAAACGAGGTGGCGCCGATTCGCTTGGCGTCCGGCCTCTGCCAGACCCAGAATAGCCAAGTTGTCGGCTTCTGTTGCGCCGCTGGTGAACAGAACATCTGAGGCGTCGGCCTTTATGGTGCGGGCTATCTGAGCCCTTGCCGCGTTCACAGCCGCCAGCGCGTCAGCTCCGTAGGCGTGCGTTCTGCTACCAGCGTTGCCGAACTCCCGTGTCATATACTCGAGCACAAGCTCGGCGACCCTGCGATCCGTCGGCGTCGTCGCGGCCATGTCAAGATATACGACCATGTACGTCTCTGTTTGTTTTGTTTGGTTGACTATCTTGCGAGCATCTTTATACAATAGTCTCACGTTTGGAAGTGATTTTCGAGGGTAGGATGAGGGCTGTCCTGGAGTTTCCCACAGTGCGCGGCATTCAGGCGGGGCGCGAGTACTACATCTCGATGTGTCCGCTGGGTCTCGTGCCGAAGATCTTCGTTTTCAATGAAGCCGGTCTTACGCCCGAACAGCGTTCCCAGCGCCAACTGAACCGCGGACGCATTCCGGAGATGACCCGCTATCTCATTGAGAACAAAACAGATTACGTCTTCTCAGCGATCACCGCGTCAATCGACGGCGAAGCCGAGTTTTTACCCAACGCGAATGATGAGCTAACCGGCACCCTGCGGGTGCAAATGAAGCGCGCCAAGATCATTATCAATGACGGGCAGCACCGGCGGGCTGCGATCGAAGCGGCACTCGAGCAGGTGCCTGAGCTTGCGGACGAGACAATCGCGGTTGTCCTGTTCTTTGACCGAGGTCTCGAACGTTGCCAGCAGATGTTCGCTGATCTCAACCGATACGCTATCCGGCCATCCCGCTCACTGAGTGTCCTCTACGATCATCGCGACGGGCTCGCCATCGTGTCGAAGCTCCTGCTCACACGACTGCCTGCCCTGGCCGAGTTAGTGGAATTCGAGAAAACCAGCTTGGCGCCGAGGTCAAAACCCCTCTTCACGCTCAGCGCGTTCTACACGGCTACCGAGGCGCTGTTGAGCGACTTGGGTATGGACGAAGCCACTCGCAGCGATGTTGCAACCGACTTCTGGAGTGTGGTTGCGACCGAGATGCCGCATTGGGACGACGTGCGTTGCGGGGCGATGAGTTCAGGCGCGCTGCGCGACGCCTACATCAACTCACACGGTGTCGCTCTACATGCGCTCGGGCGAGTGGGCAATTCGATGTTGCGTTCACTCGACCGCCAGACATTCGAAAAGTCCTTGGCTGGCCTACGGTCGATCGACTGGAGCCGTTCAGCCGAGATTTGGGACGGACGGGCTGTTGTCGCCGGGAAGATGTCGAAGACCCATCAGAGCGTCGTTCTGACGTCGAACATGATCAAACAACGTCTTGGCCTTTCGCTATCGGCGGATGAGCAGTCCCTCGAAGACGCCCTTCGGAGACACGCTCATGCAGCTTGATATTGGCGGCGTCCCATCGACCAAGGCTTCAGCGTTTTCCGAGGCGGGCTTTAAAGTTACAGTCGGAAATCTGCTAGACGAGATCGGCAGCCTCTATCAAGCGGACAGTACCCCATGGGTCGTCGGATATAGCGGCGGCAAGGATTCCACTGCCACCCTCCAGCTTGTGTGGATGGCGCTTTCACGCCTTGAGCCCACCCTCCGCCTGAAGCCAGTCTACGTCATCAGCACCGACACACTGGTCGAGAATCCCATCGTAGCAGCATGGGTGGCGCGCTCACTCGACAAGATGGGCGAAGCAGCCGCAAAAAGTGGGCTGCCGCTTACAAGTAACCGATTGACGCCCGATCCGGCGGAGTCGTTCTGGACTACCTTGATTGGGCGCGGCTACCCGGCGCCGCGGCCCAAATTCCGATGGTGCACTGATCGGTTGAAAATTAATCCTTCGAACCGCTTCATATCCCGAGTTGTGAAGGCGAGCGGCGAAGCCATAGTCGTCCTAGGCACGCGAAAAGCCGAAAGCCAGGCGCGAGCAAAGGCAATGGAGCGGTTCGAGGGCCAACGAGTCCGCGAAAAGCTCAGCCCCAACGGCAAACTGCCGAATTCGTACGTCTACTCGCCCATCGAGAACTGGACCAACGACGACGTTTGGACGTTCCTGATGCAGGTCCGAAACCCCTGGGGGTTCGATAACAAGGACCTGCTCACGATGTATCAGGGCGCATCAGCAGACGGCGAATGTCCTTTGGTTATTGACGCCTCCACCCCCAGTTGTGGCGACAGCCGCTTCGGATGCTGGGTCTGCACCATGGTCGAGCGCGACAAGTCAATGACCGCTATGATCCAAAACGACAGCGAAAAGGAGTGGATGCTGCCGCTGCTCGAACTGAGGAATGAGCTCGACATTCGCAATGCGGATACGGGAAAACGGGATGACCGGCACCTCCGAGACTTCCGCAAGATGAGCGGAGCACTGCAAATTCACAACGACCGTCTCGTACACGGTCCCTACCTTCAATCTTCCCGCGAGCGGTGGCTACGCAAGGTGCTCGAAGCGCAACGGCATATTCAGAAGAATGGGCCGGCGGAGGTATCCGACATCCAGCTTATCAGCCTTGATGAGCTTCGCGAGATCCGCCGACTCTGGGTGGTTGAGAAGCACGAGATCGAAGACAATCTTCCTCGCATCTACGAGGAGGTGCTTGGCACGGCTTTTCCGGATCGCAGGATCGATGACAGCCTGGCGTTCGGCAGGGACGAGATGGACATCCTTCGCCAGATTTGCGGGGAGGACGAGTTGCACTACCAGCTAGCCCGCGAACTGCTGGACATTGAACGGCAACACCGGACGATGGCGCGCCGTGCCGGGTTGTTCAAGGCGTTGCAGCAGTCGCTGCAACGCGGATCCTATGACAGTTCCGAACAGGCTATGGAAACTGCGCTTCGGCGCCGCGGAATCCTGGACGACCTTTCCGAAGAGGACGATCAGGTCGAAGAAGAAGACGCCCTTCCGCTTCTCAGCATTGCTGCGTCTGGCGCCGGATCGGCCAAACGATGATACTTGACGAATTAACTCTGCATGATTTCGGCACCTATGGTGGACGGCAAACGATCGTGCTGACACCGGAAGATGCCGAACGCCCGGTAATCCTATTCGGGGGTCTCAATGGTGGCGGCAAAACCACGCTTCTGGACGCACTACAGTTATGCTTATTCGGCAACATGGCACAGTGCGCCGGTCGGGGTGACTTGGGCTACGATGCGTACTTGCGGCGTTCAGTGCACCGCAAGGCGGTGCAACCCGAGGCCGCCGTTGAGGTCTGTTTCCGGCACACTGTAGACGGTGAGGAGCAACGTTGGCGGCTAACACGATCCTGGACAGTCGGGGACACGGTCAAGGAGCGATTCCAGGTCTTCAGAAACGACACCTTTGACAAAGTCGCCAGTGAGCACTGGAGCACCCAGGTGGAGGAGTTTATCCCTGCTCGGATTGCTCCACTGTTCTTTTTCGACGGCGAGAAGGTTGAAAAATATGCCGATCTTGATGCAGCGCCCGCCTTGATCAAAACCGCAGTTCAGAATCTGTTGGGTCTGGACATCGTTGAGCGTTTGGGCAGTGATCTGCTCACCATTGAGCGTCGACACAAGGGGGATTTGGCTCCGCCCGCTCATTCAATGCAGCTCGAGGCTCTACGGCAGGAAATACAAGCGGTCATAGCCGACAGAACCAGACTGGTACGGGAGCGTGCGTCCGCGGTAAACGACGTTGATCAGCTTAGGCGGCGGGCCGAGGAACTCGACCATCGGTACGAGGTGGAGGGCGGCTCGCTGTTCGAAGACCGCGGCCGTCTCGAGGCCGAGCTTTCGGTTGCACTGAGAGGCAAGGAAGCCGTCGAGCGCTCGCTTCGCGAAGTCGCGGCCGGCGCTTTGCCGCTAGCCATGGTCTCGGATCTGATGCTGGAGATCACGCAACAGGCCGCGATCGAAGACGAACGCGCGAGAGGCGAACAGACCGCTGCCATTCTCGCGGCGGAGTACGAGGATCTGCTTGGTCTGAAGGCCATCGCTTCGTTGCCTGCGCGTGTTCACAAGGAAATTGGCAAACACCTCGACACGAGGATCCGGGTGTTCCGACAGAAGGCCGAAGGCCCCCGATACCTGAATCTCGATCAACAAACACGCGGAACGATCGAGTCAATAGCTATTGGTGTCGCAGAAGGCCAAGCGCAGGCGCGCGATCTGCTTTCGCATGATACGCAGCTTGCCACCACCATTGCACAGCTGCGTGGACTGCTCGCCGCTGTCCCCACTCACGACGCAGTGGCCGAGCTCATCGCCGAGCGCGACGCGGCTCAAGAGGCCGTACGCATCGCCTCATTCGAGCAGTCCAAACGCGAAGCGGAGATTGCAGCTCTCGATGGACGGCTCGAAGTAGCGCGGACGAAGGAAAGCCGTCTGTTGGAATCTGTCGCGCGTCAGCAATTTGAACAGGAAGACATCGTCCGCTTGCTGAACCATTCTCAGCGCGTCCGCTCAACCCTCGACACGTTCCGGAAAGCCGTTATCGCCCGCCATGTTGCCCGGATTGAACAGTTTGTCTTCGAGAGTTTCCAGCAGCTAGCAAGGAAGACATCGCTGGTCACCGCGCTGACAATCAATCCCGATAGCTTCGAACTGGCGCTGCGGGGGAGCGACGATAAGCCACTCACCGCTGAGCGAATGTCGGCCGGTGAAAGGCAACTTCTGGCCATCGCCATGCTATGGGGTCTGGCTCGCGCGTCTGGGCGACCGCTTCCAATGGTGATCGATACGCCCCTGGGCCGCCTAGACTCTGAACACAGGGCCCGGCTCGTCAGTCGCTATTTCCCTTGGGCCAGCCACCAGGTCATGCTCCTGTCGACCGATAAGGAACTGAGCGGATCCGACTATGAACATCTGCTCCCTGCGGTGGGGCGGAGCTACCACCTGCGATACGACGAGCGCGAAGGGCGGACGATCGTGGAGCAAGGCTACTTCCATCGCGAGGCCGCGTAGTGACAATCGAACACATTCGCTTGTCAAAACAAGCCCGAGAACAGCTGATACGGCTCAAGCGCCATACCGCAATTGAGCATTGGAACGTACTCTGCCGCTGGGCTTTCTGTCGGTC
Source organism: Mesorhizobium sp. LCM 4577 (assembly GCF_001854795.2). Lineage (NCBI taxonomy): Bacteria > Pseudomonadati > Pseudomonadota > Alphaproteobacteria > Hyphomicrobiales > Phyllobacteriaceae > Mesorhizobium > Mesorhizobium sp. LCM 4577. The sequence goes on from NZ_MDDU01000009.1 coordinate 108,199, forward strand.
TCTTGCCGAACCTTCGGTTCCACCGCCAGCGAAAATCCCGGCCGACAGCAACGTAGAAATGTCGTGGCGTGTGTTTGGCGGACGTCATGCTGAGATTTACACGGCACTGCTGAAGCAGCGCTGCGCAAAAGACGGGTTGCTCCTGGACGAGGAAACGCTGGCGCAGCAGTTCCGGCTGCATCTTCACCGGGGGATAGCCTATCTCGCCAACGACAGGTCGATCCGGGAGATCGGCTCACTCGTTGCGCTCGCAACTCGCTAGATATCTTACGACAAACAAAGGTTCGCAATGGCAATCTCTCCGAGGCGGAGCAATCGGCGCTGACCTACTCTTCGAGAACAACGTCAATATTGAGCTCTGGGATCCTCAAATTGCGAAAACCGACGCCGAACGATTTGTCAAACATGATATCCACGATCCGGCCTCCATCAAAAAGCACTATGGGAACTGCCCCTGGACGGCGTTGCGCCTCGACAGCTTCTCGCGTGAAGCGCGAGGTTGTGAAATAATATCCCTGTTCATGACGGCCTGACGTCCGTCCTCGGAATGACTCTACCGCATCCGGCCCAACCGCCTTGTCACGATATCGCTTGCACTGGAACGCAACACTGATTGTGGTAAGTCCAATTTGCACTTGGCCATGGCCGTCTATGCCGCCATCCCGTGACTTACGCGTCACGACCACCTGCTCGAAGCCATATGCGTTGAGCAACCGACCTGAGAAGCGCTCGAAAGCACTTGGTTCGAGGTCTTTCAAGGCCGCGAGAACCCGTGTTCGTACTTCGCACTCATGCTTTCGTTGAAGCTGGAGGATTTGCGTCAGCGTTGATTGTTCTTCGCGTCGATTGAGAACAGGTACCGGTGTCGTGCTTGCAGTCTCATCAATCAAAGCGTAGCGGCCGTCGTTTGTCGCACTGAAGTACTTGACTGATGATGCTGAAGGGAAATCCAGTCCTAGACACTTTCGGCGAATTTGCCCCCGCACGACCGACACTGGCTCGTCGGTATTGAAAACGTACAAACCCGTCGCAACGATGGCCCCGTAGACTTCCGTCGGCGACATCGGGCGTGACTTATCGCGCATGACGGCACGGATCGCCTCAACGATGGTCATCGAACGTGCTGACATCTTCTTGCGAGCGTCCTCTCCGGTGCTGGTCGATCGGGACTGGATCCCTGCGCGCTTACCTCCCTCGGATACGACTGCTCTCTCCAATCTTCTCCATTCCCCCGACCTCAGCCAACGGTTGCCAATTGTGCATCCAACTTTCGTTTGAACTGACGCTCAAACGTCTCGAGTGATCGCGGGCGATCATCGAACCATTCTAATAGTACATCGAACCCGCCGTGAGCGTATTGGTTGAACTCGCCAACACCTTCCGCCGTTAGATGATTGCCGGCGTCGTGGCGAACAAGTTTGGCGATGGCTTTGTGCACCGCCTCACGCTCGGTGACCTCCAGTCCGAGCTTTTTTAACTCGCTAGACAGGAAGAGTCCGACCAAAATCTTGCTGCCTCCCCCATACGGCGACGGAAAATAGTCTACCATCTCTGAAGTTTCTTCTCCCGCTATGGACCGTTTTCTACCCGCCGACACCCCCGCGATAAAGCAGAAATAAAATGCATCGAAATCAATCCGGAAGCTCTTATCGCGGTAAAGATCTTTGAACCAAACCTTTGCCTCCTTGCGCACACGGAACGGCAGCATTATGCGGCCTCCTCGTCTTCGAGCTGAAAGCTGTTGAAAAAGTCCTCACCCACCACCTTCACACCATCGATCGTTTCAACAACCTCCGAAGATGTCCGCGCCTGTGCCTCAAGTTGCACTCTTCCTCGGCGGAACACGGTGACATATTGGATCGGTTCCGGACTGGCGCGCTTCAACCATGGGACAAACTGAGCACGCTCCGATGAGATCGTGAAAGCTATGAACTGGGAAGTGAGCCGCGGGATTAACTCACCTATCTTCGGCCGCACCGCGAGGTCGATCGGACCGGCAGGGCTGTCCACTACAAACGGCAACCTGTGATCAGACCTATCGAACAGAGTGGCTAGGAAAGCGTAGGCGATCGACAATGTTTCGCCAACACTTCCACCCTCCTGTCCTTCAAGCACCAGGCAGCGCTCGATGCGCTCGATGCGGATATCATTATCGGGCATAAGCTGGGAGATTTTGACGTTCGCCTCCTCACAGACCTCTGTCATTACTCCTTCGCGTGCTAAATCGTGCGCGTGGGCAAGAATCCGGTTCAGGACGTCTCGGCGTTTTCGGAGCGTGAGTGTCTCGCTGGTACGGGCCAACTTTTCCTCGGCGACCCCGAGCCGCTTCTCCATAACGTCGATGCCCCATGTATTGTCGATTGTTTGCTGGGTGTCCTTGTCCTCAAACTTCTCAAGCTCGTCCTCCAACTTGCTGACCCGCTGTTCTAACGACTCAATCTCGTCCCTCGCGGCTTTCACCGCAGGATCTGCTCGCTCCGCTGCCAACTGCAGCGCATCCAGGACATTGTGCGCGTCCCTTTCGGCGGAAACCTTGGCACTAAGCTCGGTCATTTCAGACCTGAGCGCGGCCACCGGAGCTTCACGAGAGGCGCCAACTGCCTCCTCGATGTCAGTCTTCATCGCATTTAGGAAGCCGACTTCGTCAGATGCGAGGTAGTTGACAGCGCGTTGCTGGATTCTCCCGCGAAGTTCATCGTCAATCACAGTGCCGCAGACGCAACGTTCCTCGAGCAACAAATCCTGAAAAAATTCACGCGCTGCGGTTCCCGGCAATTTGGCGCGATCAAGATTCCGCTTTAGGTCATAAATCGAGTCGCCAAAGCTCACAGAGAGCTTTTGTGGAATTCGCATCGATTCGAGTACCGCCACTGCCTGTTCGCGAACATCATCTTGGGCTCGCCTCAAGGTGTCCTCCGCCTCTCGAATCTCGCGCTCCGAACTCTGTGACTTTGCGATCTCTTCATTGTACGCAATACGCTGCGCTTCGAGTTTGGTCGCAGCCTCGTCCCGCTCCTTAGTGACACGTCGACGCTCGCGCTTTAACTCGCTGAGGCGCTCGCGAATGCGGCTCAACTTGTTTTCTCGTGCGCGCTTTGAGCGCTCGTCTCCCTTCTCTTCTGCGCGGCGCTCCCAATAGCCGGAGACCTTTTCCCCCGCGTTTTGAAGTGTGCGTAGTTGGAACAATGTTTCCACCACGGAATCTGCATCAGTGAACTTGTCGTCGAGCAAGTGCGCAGCGAGTTCACCGTCGAAGACAAAAAAGTTGATGAAGTTGCCATTGAGGAAACGACGAAATTCAGCTGGCGGATCGAACCTATCCATCTGGCCTGAGCCATATGTGGTCCGGTACCTAACCCGACCCATTTCAAAATCGAACTCAATCCGGATTGTCACGCGCTGCTGATTCATCATGAGCCGCAGCTCAAAAAAACCTTTCTGGATGCCCCCTTTCTTCTGGAGCTTTCGCAACTGAGCAGGCGTCGGTGTCTCTCTCGCCCACCCACCCGAGAGGGCGAGCCGCAGCAGCATCAGTGTGGTCGTCTTCCCCGTGCCATTGGGCATCTGGATTAACGTCACGGCATTCGGCTGGCCGTCAGTTGCAACGCACGCGATATCGTGATCCGGACAGCGCAATCCTTCTGACGTCCATCCAAGTATCTGCAGTGTAGCGGCCATCAGGATTCGCTCTCGCCATTGTCGTCAGTTTCATTAGCGTCATCTTCTTCGTCGACTAATACGGCCTCGTAAATGATCTCGAGACGACGGTCAGTTGCCGCAATGTCATTGATGTCTTCGCTTTCATCCGCGATCGCCTCTAACCACGCGACGAGTCGGCGTGCCAAATTTGATGGTTGGCCTTCTCCATCTACAGCAGCCCGTATTGCGTCTATTATTTTCAGATCAAGGCTCACTGTGCATCCTCTTCAAATCGCACGGTGGCCAACTGGGACAGCCAGATGAAGCGGTCTTCGTCTGCGCTAGGACCAATTGCGTCGGGATCGTGCTCCCGAACGAAGTCAACCACATTTGCGATTTTATCCGGAACGTTGGGATCAACTCGAAGGCAACGCCCCATTCTCTGGATCGTCTCCAACCTTGCGCGTGCCGACGAAAACAATACTACAGACGAAAGGGACTGAATATCGATGCCTTCCGACAATCGATGGCAAGTGATCAGACATTCAAGCTCGCCACGCGCGAAGCGCCGAAGAGTGTCCGAGTCTTCACCGCCGAAGTAGGTGTGAAAGTCTGGACGATGACTATGTACGATCTCGAGCACCGCAGTTGCGTACTCGATTGTCTCGACGAAGATTATACACCGCCGCAATAGCTCTGGCCGGTCGTTTATGGAATCGCGAAACGCGGGCAGCTTGGCTTCTGACGTCTTGTATACGCGCGCCAGTTCGGTCCATACTTCCTGCTCGCTCATTGGTTCGCCAGCTGCGGCACGCGCAGCCTTGCGGCGATAGACGTCACGCAGCCGCTCACGATCATCTGCGGTCAAGTGGTATCGAAGCGGATGGTAATCGAACGGCGCGAGTATTCCCCGTCTGATTGCGTCCTCCAATTCAAAGCGGAAAATTTCCGGGCCAACGTGCTCAACAATAAAGTCGTTGCCTTCCTGATCATACTCGCGCTCGGGGGTTGCGCTAAGGCCAAGTCGAAAGCGAATGCCATCGGACAACCCGGTCAGTCGCGCGCGGTTACTTGGACTTCCAAGCTTATGAACTTCATCGTGTATGAGCAGGGTTCTCTTCTTCTCCTCAAGCGTCAGCGAGCGCATAGCTGCGGCGAGCGGGTCGCGTACGCCCATTGCAAGGCGCGATACCAACAGAATAGCTCTGATCGGTGCGAGCGCGAATTCTTGGACCTCTCGATGCTGCTCAAAGTCGCTAAAAACGTGAAAACCAGGAAGCTCGGCGCGAAGCCCCAACAACTCCGACCTCCACTGCTTCAAGAGGTCCGTTCCATCTGTGGTGACAAGAATTGTATCCACTTTGCCAAGGTCTACGAGGATGCGAGCAATTCGTAGAGCGGTCTTTGTCTTCCCTGTGCCGGTAGCCATGTTCAACACGCCTCGCTCGGAGCGGATGAATTCCTCGGCCGCTTGGCGCTGATGTCGCCACTTCCATTCGGGATCGGGTGCGATTGGTACCGGGCGATTGGCCTTGGCTCGGTGTTCCTCGACTTTACGCAACAGCTGCCTGCGGACGGCGTCAGGGAAGTCGAGAGTCTCGACGCTGTCGTCTACGCTGTGCCAGATTGCATCGAAGTGGGCATACTTTCGAGCCGCGCGTCGCGGCTCTGCCCACGAAGGGTAGACCTCGATACATTCACAGTTTTCCTCGAATGCGTAGCGACTCTCGTTGGCCGAGCCGGTAAAGGCGACGTAATCGTTGCCATCGAGAAAAACGCCCACCTTTTCGTGATAGATGCCAGCGCCGTATCGGGGCATAGCGATCTTGATATGAAGCCGTCCGAGATCAAGGAGCCTAGCCAGGCGCTCTACGCCGGGGCCAACGCCGTCGCGAAACTCCTCGTCGATGATTCGCTCAAGTCGTTCCGCACATAGATCTTTCCTGGATTTTTCGTGGCGTTGGATGATTACCAAGTCGTCAGGCTTGAGCTCAACTGAAGTCACCAAGCGGATATGACCATCTTTGCGCAAGAAGTCGCCTAGCGGGGCTCCGAAAAGCTCAAGTGCGGAGCTTGAGAAATAACCAACAGCCCGCCAATAGCCCCTTGCCTGACCCAGTGCAGGTCTGAAAAACTGATCCACTAGTGTCCGAGCACCGGAACGATAGTCGTCGTCGAATGCAATATCCCGGAGTGTCAAAGGTCAAAGCCTCGCCGCGAGGCAGGAAATGCCCGAGCGGCCGAATCTCGTATGCCCCCGAATCAAGATTGGTACCTCCCCTAGAATCAATTCTGCGACTTAAAATAGTCGTACGCAAGCGAGACCGAATAAGCACCAAAGTTGGGCGTAAACTCTCAGTAACATCTCACGGTTCGACTTGAATGCCCCGTCCGCGAGGCCGCTCCTGAAATCATCCTTGTGGTGGTCACAACATCCGCCACGGAACAGGCGTTCGTCGCCATGGCTGCTCGGCTCAAAGTATCCGGCCGACCTGAGTGAAAACAGTGTACGTTCTTGCGGCAATGCGTCCCGAGTCCCTATTTCCGTAGTCGTCAAAATGGCGCGGCTGCCAACTTCGGTCTCGCGGCTCCAGCTCGCAGCCGAGGGCTACGACGCGGTCCGAACAGAGCTATGTCTGGGGGCGGAGGTGGATCGCGCGTTAGGGTGCTGGCCTCTCGGCGAACTGGCAACGCCCAAACCTGATGCATGGGCCGTTCACCTTTCGAGGCGGCACCTAGCTTGCGTAGACTGTCTGGCGGTCGAACGTCCAAATCGATGCCTCGCCCAACGTCTATACTCGTGACCTCTACATCGGTACGATCGAGCCTAAGGAGCCACGTTTCGAGGGGACTCCCATGACTTCCAGGAAAATTCCAGAGATATTCACTATCGAGTCGCTTCGCTTGCGAGACGAGGACGACGCTTCGCAGGAAGGTCAGCTTCTATCGAAGATATTGCACCTATCAGGAAAGAAGAGGACAAAATATTTTTATATTCGCACTAAACGTGAACTGGAAGAGATTATCGATATTTTTGAAGACAGCAACTACCGCTATCTCCATTTGTCGTGTCATGCTGACAAAGCGGGAATAGCTACGACATTTGATGACATTTCCTACGCCGAGCTCGGCGAGATGCTCAGGCCTTGCCTGGAAGATCGGCGCGTATTCGTGTCCGCGTGCCAGATGGCGAATGACGTATGCGCCAAGGCATTGCTGAAAAATACTGGCTGTTACTCTCTAGTGGGTCCTGTCAAAAAAATCAACTTTGACGATGCTGCCGCGTTCTGGATTACCTTCTATCATCTTATGTTCAAGACAGACGGGCGCTCCATGAAGCATCGCAACGTCGAGTTTTACGTCAAGAATTATCGGCTCTGTTTCAAGAACCAATAAGTTACTTTCGAAATAGCAAGTCAAGCGATCGCGGCTTCACCCGGATTTCGACGAAAAAGGCGCTTTGAGCCATAGGTTTGCTGATGGCTACGCTTCGGGAAGGGCAAGACGCGCGGCCGCAAAGTGGGCGAAGGCGGGGCGGTCTACCCGCCCTTCACTCGGACGCGATCCATACACTTCCACAAGCCATCCAGTGCGTGCCCAGCCGTCCTCTCACTGATCCCAGACTTCGCCTCCGGAGCTAGGGGAAGAGCGGGAGTTGAATTGCCCAGGGTGGAATGCGCTGTCGGTGATCAATGGAAGGTGCAACGGAGGCGGCGGCTGTGGTCGATCTGGATGTGTTGTTTGTGGTGCTTACGTGCCGTACGTTCCGGATTTGCTGCGCCGATAAACGAGCCGTGACTGGTATCGCTTTCGCGGAATCCACACTGATAAGACAGTCGGGGACGGGGCAGTGCGTGCCCCACGTGGATGTGCTCATCTTGTGCGTACGGGCTGGTTCCGCCTACCCAGGTCAAGATGGAGAGCTTGCTGCCGGGCAAGGCGATCCTGAACACAAGCGCAACCTGAAGGCCAGCGGTCGTGATCGACCCCAAGACAATCCTCGGAATCCTCGAGCCCTTCCTAAGACAAATTCGCAACGTCGCCCACCAGGGAAATCGCTATCGCTGACCTGCACTCCGAGCTCAAGAAACTCGGCCTGCCGGCCATCTGCCTGCAGACGCAGTACGTGCGCGCCGCGCTGTCGGCGCAGCGCAACAAAATCGACAAGCCCGATGCGCTCGGCCTCGCCCATATCATGCGCACCGGCTGGTTCCGACAGGCCCATATCAAGCTGCAAGCTGCTACCGAACCAAGCTTCTGCTGACGCATCGCCGCAATTTGAAGGCCAAGTTCCTCGACCTGGAGAACGCCATACGCCATTCGCTGAAGGCGTTCGGCATCCGCCTGGGCAAGTTCGGGCGAGGGGCTTTCGAGCAGGCGATGCGCACCGCGGTGGGGGACGATCCGCTGTCATCCGAGGTGATGGACGCCGTGCTGTCGGCGCGCGCCGCACTGTGGCGGCAGTATTGCCGGCTGCACGATCTCGTCGTCAAAGTGGTGGCGTGCAGCGAACTATGCCGACGCTTCATGGCCATCCCCGGTGTCGGCCCGGTCACGGCACTTTCGTTCATGACGGCGATCGATGATCCGTCGCGCTTCCGCCGCTCACGCGACGTCGCGGCCCACTTCGGGCTGACATCGCGGCGCTGGCAGTCGGGCACCACGATCGACGTTCAGGGTCGCATCTCGAAGGCCGACGACGCCGATGTTCGACGCTCGCTCTACGAGGCGGCGTCCGGGCTGATGACGCGCTTCAAGGGCAAGGACAAGGTCAAGAGCTGGGGCCAGGCGATCGCCAAATGCTCCTGCTACCACAAGGCCTGTCGCCGTGGCTCGCAAGCTGGCGGTGATCATCCACGCGATGTGGACCGACGGAACGTTGTACGTCGGCGATTCAGCGGCGAGCCGAAGCGATGCTGCCCAGCGCGCTCATATCAAGGATCGCAGGTTGCTGGGAGCGCATCGATGAACGGTGCGTCGGAAGTTGAAACGCATGGCGCCCGCACGCTGACGGGCGCCATCTGACACAAGAGATCCGCTCCGGCGGATGAGGACCGATGCAGACCAGGAACGACGGAACGCACATTATCTTGCCTGCGGCCGCGCCGATCGCGAGGCGGCCGGACCGCGCCGGATTGCCTGTGACGATGCTCCGTCACTCTGATGGAAAAGTGCGCCACGACGGTTCCCGTGCTGCTTTCGCGATCCCGGAATTCAGGGATTGACCGCAGATCCACCAGCGAGAGTTCAACCCCCAACCGTGCGTACTCTCGGTGGTCCACTGGAGTATGCTGTCGCACGGGAGGCCGAGGTCTTTGCGATGACCGGAGCTCTGAAACTTCAGGATTCTATCCCTGACATCGCCGCAACATCGTTCATAGGCATCATCGCCAAGTTGGAAATGATCGTTGGCGCTGATCGGGATATCGGTGACCCTACGGACTTCCCGTGGCCGCACATAGCTTCCGTACTGCGTGACTTGAAGGTGATCGCGGGAGGGTTGCCGGTTGGGAACCGGAGTCGGGCAAAGACGCGGAGCGATATCGCCAGGCATTGGGAGTCAGCAGTCAAGCTCGTCGCGGCGCTGGAAGAGGAAGGCGCGGCCGAGTTCCGTGGCGATGTAACGGTCTCCTGACACGCCGAAACCGCACGGCGCAAGTCGTTGCACGCTGTGGCCCTACGACATGAACTTTGCGCTTTCCCTCGCCGTCCGGCGGCCCTCCGATAGACGGTCGATCCACCATTTGGAGCGACCGCGATGGCTGAGGAAACCAGCACTGGGCCACAAGCTTTTCGAGGCGGTGACGAACGCCACGCGCAAGGCCCGGGCCAGGAAGCTGCACACCATGAGACGGCCGGTCTCTCTCCTTTCCGGTCTGCTCACCTGCGGCTGCTGCGGCGGGCGCTACGGGTTGTTCACACGCGAGCGCTATGCCTGTCTTAACCACCTGCGCCGGGGCATCTGCGACAACGGCCGCACCATCACCCGAGAGAAGATCGAGCAACGAGTCCTCGCAGGCCTGAGGGAAAAGGCTGGTCTCGGCCGATGCCGTGGCGATCAGAGCGTATGCCCTTGAGACAAACCGCCTCAACCAAGAGCGTCGCGCCCAAGGCGAACAGGACCGCAAGACGCTCGACAAGATCGAGCGCGCCATCGCCGGCATCATGGCGGCGGATCGAAGATGGCCTCTACCCAACCTTCGATGAAAGCGAGAATGGAAGACCTGGAAAAGCAGAAGGCCGAGATCACCGCGCGCTTAGAGTTGGCGCCCACCGATGTGCCCGATCTGCATCCCAACATCGCCACTCTCTACGGCAAGCGGGTCGAGCAGCTCACCCAAGCGCTCGCCCACCACGAGGACGGACGTCCAGCCGCCGAGGCGCTGCGCTCGTTGATCGGCCAGATCGTGCTTACGCCCGGCGAAAAGCGCGGCGAGGTCCATGCGGAGCTACGTGGTGAGTTGTTCGGCATCCTCGAACTTGCCAAACCCGACCCAAATGACCAGTCTGACGAAGTTATGACAAAAGGGGTTGCGGGTCCCCGCAACCAACCTACTTGCATCCTGTCCTTTTCAGGTCGACGTGGTCTCGCGCGGGGCGGACCCTCAATCCAAATTCTTGCAACTAGAGGTCCGCCTGACCATACGAGATCACACGAAGGATATACCGGGCCCACCATCTCACGCCAGCTTCGGCGTCTTCGACCGTTAATTTGATTTTCGGAGCTTGGCGATTCGCCTCGATGTTTGGTGAACTGTCGTTGTTGGGTCCCAAGTGGACTCCCCCGGTCGTGCATGGACAACAGGCTTGCCGCGCCTCACGATTGAGATTACCCGCGCGTTTTTGCTCTCGAGTTCATCCAGGTAATCGGCCCACCATTGCATCATCTTGACGCGCTCTTCCCAGTGCTCTGCCCGGGCGTAGGCACGACGAACGTTGTTGTTCTCAATGTGGGCCAGCTGCCGTTCGATGGCGTCCGGATGCCATTTTCCGCATTCGTTTAGCAGAGTTGATGCCGTTGCTCGAAAACCGTGCGCGGTAGCTTCCTCCTTGCCGTAGCCCATACGGCGCAGGGCGGCGTTAAGCGTGTTGTCGGAAATCGGACGCGAAACCGATCGAACGCTAGGAACCAGCAGCGATCCGCCACCAGAAATTTGTCTGAGTGAGGCCAGGACGCTCAAGGCCTGCCTTGAAAGGGGTACGCGGTGCGGCCGTCGCATTTTCATGCGTGCTTCTGGAATGATCCACACCGAGCGTTCGAAATCGAACTCTTTCCATTCTGCCGCGCGAAGCTCGCCGGGGCGGGGAAACAGCAGTGCGATCAGCTTCAGGGCGGCTCGGGTTGTAGGCTGTCCATCAAATGCATCGATCGCCCTCAGCAAGCCGCCCAAGGCCTTAGGATCAGTAATCGCGGCACGAGGCGTGACCGTCGGGCTGATGAGCGCGCCCCTGAGAGCGATCGTCGGATCTGCCTCGGCGCGTGCTGTCGCGATTGCGAATCGAAACACAGTGCCAATTGTTGAGCGTAGGCGCCTGGCCGACTCGTATCGACCGCGAACCTCCACGCGACGAAGAACAGTAAGGATGCTTGCCGTATCGATCTCCCGAATGCACTTGGCGCCGATTGTCGGATAGGCAAAGTCGAGCAGCCATTTGACCTTGCTGATCGTCCGATCGGCACGTCCTTCCTTCTTCAGCTTCTCAACATATTCGTCTGCGATTGAGCGAAAGGTGTCTTTTGGCGAATTAGCCTTCTGGAATTTGCGCTGCTGGGCCGGGTCGGCACCAGCCTTGAGGAGACGTTTGGCTTCATCGCGCGCTTGGCGGGCATCAGCGAGAGAAATGACAGGATAGCTGCCCAGAGACAGCAGCTTCTGCTTCCCGCCGAACCGATAGGCGAGGCGCCATAGCCTTGTTCCCGACGGCTGGACCCATAGCTGCAGCCCGCCGCCGTCGGATAGTTTCTGGAGCTTGGACGCAGGCCGGATGTTGCGGCATTTCACGTCGGAGAGAGCCAATTTGTAGGACCTCCTATTGGGGCTCGATACCAACAGGTTCTCCGATACCAACAAAAATACCAACACCTCGCCCCGTTGGACGAAGTTTGCCCAACCGCGATGAAGTTCGCCCAAGCGCATCTTTCGTGCCGAAAAGATGTGCAAAACCAGCCGTTTGCGGAGACTTAAGCGTAGATGGTTCGGTGAAAGGGAGCCTGGGGAGAAGAGGGAATGGTGCCCAGAGGCGGATTCGAACCACCGACACGCGGATTTTCAGTCCGCTGCTCTACCAACTGAGCTATCTGGGCCTGTGCCGGCTAACGGGATCGCCTGCCGGGTTTCACGAAGGCACCAGGCGGCGCCCCTTGAAAGCGCGTGGGTTATAGCACGGGTATCTTGGCTGTCCAGAGCAATTCCAGGAAAAGTGCGCAGCGGTTTTCCGCCCGGGAATTGCGCAAAAACAAGCGCAATTCCAGGAAAAGTGTGCAGCGGTTTTCCGCCCCGGAATTGCTGAAAAAACAAGTGCAATTCCCGGAAAAATGCGCAGGCTCTTTCCTGCTCCTGAGTTGCGTGAAAACAAGCACTTAGCTTAGGCGTCGGCTTTGTCGGGAAAGAAAAATCACTGTATTGAGCGGCAGCCGCCGCTCAATCCTCGTCCTTGGGCGAGGGACTTGGCTTGGGCGCGTCGTCCTCTTCCTCTTCCCCGTCACGGCCGGGGATGACATAGGCGCCTTTCAGCCAGCGATTGAGGTCGATGTCCTTGCAGCGCGCCGAGCAGAACGGATAATGCTCGCGCGCCGACGGTTTGCCGCATTCGGGGCAGGGCCGCTTCGGCCTCAGCGGCGTGACCTTGTCGCCCGAACTCATGTGTGGACGATGCTCATGGCCGCGCGACGTGCCAGTTCTTGTGCGCCTTGAAGCCTTCGCCGGAAAGCAGCGCCACGCTCTCGTAGAGCGGCAGGCCGACCACATTGGTATAGGAGCCGACCAGCTTGACGACGAAGGAGCCGGCCAGGCCCTGTACCGCATAGCCGCCGGCCTTGCCGCGCCATTCGCCCGAGGCGACATAGGCGTCGATCTCCTCGCGCGGCAGCCGCTTGAAGCGAACCCTGGTCTCCACCAGCCGCTGGCGCAGCTTGCCGCCGGGCGTGATCAGGCAGATGCCGGAATAGACCCGGTGCGAGCGGCCGGAAAGCAGGCCGAGGCAGTTGATGGCGTCGTCGATCGTCTCGGCCTTGGGCAGGATGCGCCGCCCCACCGCCACCACCGTGTCGGCGGCGAGGATGAAGGCGGGCGCATAGTCTTCCTCGCTTTTCAGCGAGGCCAGCGCCTTCTCGGCCTTGTCCTTGCAAAGACGCTTGGCCAGCGAGCGCGGATGCTCGGCGCGCAGCGGCGTCTCATCGACATCGGCGGGCAGAATACGGTCCGGCTCGATGCCGGCCTGCTGCAAGAGTTCGATGCGGCGCGGCGAACCCGAGGCAAGCACGAGCTTCTGCAGGGTGCTCATCGCGCTTGACGCCGATTTGCTATTTGAAACGGTAGGTGATGCGGCCCTTGGTCAGGTCGTAAGGCGTCATCTCGACCAGGACCTTGTCGCCGGTCAGCACGCGGATGCGGTTCTTGCGCATGCGGCCGGCCGTATGGGCGATGATCTCGTGCTCGTTTTCGAGCTTCACCCTGAACATCGCATTGGGCAACAGTTCCGTGACCACGCCCGGAAATTCGAGGACTTCTTCCTTCGGCATTCGATACCTTTGCTTGGATTGCGCTCCGGCGCCTAGAGCATGATGCCGAAGCGGTTTTCGGACGACATCATGCTCTACTCTTGATCTGGAGTCGGATGATTTCGGGTCGAACAGACCCGAAATCATCCGACTCCAGCCGGAATTTGCGGCGGAACCTATATGATAATCGCGCGCTTGTGAACATGCTTAATCGGCCGGGTTTTTTGCTTCAGGAAGCAAGAAACGCCGGCTTATGCGCGCTTTCAGCCGCTCGCGCACATCGCGGTAGGCGGCCATGATGTGCTCGCGCGTCCCGCCTGTGTCGGTCGGGTCGGGCATCGGCCAGTATTCGACCTCGACGGCGAGCGAGCGGGTGAGCTCGAGCGCCGCATGGTGCGCCTCCRGCGCCAGCGTCACGATCAGGTCGAAATAATCGTCCTCCATATCCTCCAGCGTCCTGGGTTGGCGCTCGCCAAGCGAAAGGCCTTCTTCGGCGAGCACCGCATCGACGAACGGGTCGCGCTCGCCGGCGCGCACGCCGGCCGAGGCGACGAAGGTGGTGGCGGGCAGCATGCGGCGCGCCAATTGTTCGGCGATCGGCGAGCGCACGGCATTCATGCCGCACAAAAACAGGATCGAATGGGGCAGGGCGGCCACTAGAGCATGATCCCGAAAAGTGGGAACCGGTTTTCGGAAAAGATCATGCTCCAACAAAGAGTTAGATCAGGATGGCGATTCAACGAAACGTCATCCTGATCTAGCCCCGCCAGTGCAGCACGCAGACCAGCGTGAACAGCCGTCGCGCCGTGTCGAAGTCGATCTCGATCTTGCCGGCGAGCCGGTCCATCAGGGTTTGCGAGCCCTCATTGTGCAGGCCGCGCCTGCCCATGTCGATCGCCTCGATATGGCTCGGCGTCGAGGAGCGGATGGCCTCGTAATAGCTTTCGCAGATCAGGTAATAGTCCTTGACGATGCGCCTCAGCGGCGTCAGCGACAGGATGTGGGTGACCACCTCGGCGCCGTTCTCGCGGCTGACGGCGAAGACCAGGCGGGACTCGGCCAGCGAAAGCTTGAGCCTGTAAGGGCCCGCGCCGTCGTCGTTGACCGGCCGGAAACTGTTCTCCTCGATGAGGTCGAAGATCGCCACGGCCCGCTCGTGCTCGACGTCGGGCGTCGAACGTCCGATCGATTCGTCGAGCTCGACGTCGATCAGCCTGTCGCGGGTTTGGTTGTGGCCGGACATCGCTACATGTTCAACCTGATCGCGACGGAGCGGGCATGCGCGTCGAGCCCTTCGGCCTTGGCGAGCGCGATCGCGGCGGGCGCCAGCGCCTTGAGCTGCTCCGGCCCGAGCTTCAGGATCGAGCTGCGCTTGACGAAATCGAGCACCGATAGCCCGGAGGAAAAGCGCGCCGAGCGTGCCGTCGGCAGAACGTGGTTGGAGCCGCCGACATAGTCGCCGATGACTTCGGGCGTGTGTCGGCCGATGAACACGGCGCCCGCGTTGCGCATCCTGTCAAGGAATGCCTCGGCATCGTCGAAGGCAAGCTCGACATGCTCGGCCGCGATCCTGTCGACCAGCGGCAGCGAGGCCTCGATCGTCGGCACCAGGATGACCGCGCCGAAATCGCGCCAACTGGCGGCCGCCGTCTCGCCGCGCGGCAGAACCTTGAGCTGGCGTTCGACCGCCTGCTCGACGGCCCTGCCGAAGTCTGCATCGTCGGTGATCAGGATCGACTGCGCCGAGACGTCATGCTCGGCCTGCGCCAAAAGGTCGGCGGCGATCCAGTCCGGATCGTTGTCGGCATCGGCCACCACCAGCACTTCCGACGGGCCGGCGATCATGTCGATGCCGACCGTGCCGAACACCTGGCGCTTGGCCGCCGCGACATAGGCATTGCCCGGCCCGACGATCTTGGCGACCGGCCTGATTGTCTCGGTGCCATAGGCAAGCGCCGCAACGGCCTGCGCGCCGCCGACGCGGTAGATTTCCGAAACGCCGGCAAGGTCGGCGGCCACCAGCACCAGCGGATTGATGACGCCGCCCGAGGCCGGCACGACGATGACGATGCGCTCGACGCCGGCGACCCTGGCCGGCACGGCGTTCATCAGCACCGAGCTCGGATAGCTCGCCGTGCCGCCCGGCACGTAAAGGCCGACGGCTTCGATCGCCGTCCAGCGCGAGCCGAGCTCGACGCCGGCGGCATCCGTGTAGCGGTCGTCCTTCGGCTTCTGCCGCTCATGATGCGAACGGATACGGTCGCGCGCGAATTTGAGCGCCTCGACGGTCGCCGGATCGGCCGTTTCATAGGCCTTGGCGATGTCGTTCTTCGACACGGCGATGCCGAGCGCGCCGACATCGGCCTTGTCGAACTTCAGCGTGTAGTCGATCAGCGCCTTGTCGCCTTCGGCGCGCACGCGGGCGACGATATCGCGCACCACGGCCTCGACATCGGCCGAAACCTCGCGCTTGGTGGTGAGGAAGGCCGAAAAGCGCTGCTCGAAATCGGCGTCCTGCTGACGGAGTGTGATGGCCATTGCGTTTAGCCTCTGTGCACGGGGCGCGAGGAGGCTTCCCAGGAGCCGCCGACATCGGCAAGCCGCGCCTCGACGCATTCGACGTCGAGCATGATGGTGCCGCCGCCCGAAAACACCAATTCGACGATGCCGGCCGGCTTGCTGATGGCGATGAAGCTGACCGCCAGCAGCGACAGCACCTCGGCCGGCTTGTCGCGAGGGATGCCGCTGGTCTTGGCGCCGAGCACGCGGTCGAAATGCAGAACGCTCTGCCGCCGTTCATTGTGCTGACGGAACAGACCGGATTTCGCCTCCCAGACGAAACGGTTCATGGTCAGCACGAAGCGCTTGGCCGCCGGCAGGTATTCGAGGTCGGAGACCTTCATCACGGCGTCCTGGACATGCGCCGAGACGATGCTCAGATCCTGTTCGTCGAGCGCGATGAGCTTGAGAGCTGCCATGCGGAATGCGCACCTGAAGGTTGGTTTCAGCCTCTGTTATGCGGTCTTTCCGGTCCGTGCAACCTCGGCACGGACACAGCAGAAGGCAATCACGTCAGGTCCGCGCTGCCCTCATCGCCCTGCCGGGCACTTCTCCCCGTATAGTGACGGGGAGAAGGAGCGATTTCGCCAATCGCAAACGGCGCAGGAAGGGCGCCAAGTCTGCAGTCACGGCCTTCTCTCCGTTTACCGGGGGAAGGTGCCCGAAGGGTGGATAAGGGGCTGCGCCGACCTGAGCCTTGGGCTCCAGCAGGGGAAGATCGCTCCTATTCGCAAGGCCTGCCTTGCGATCACTCAGCCCGAAATGCGCTCGATCACCGCGCCGCAGCCGGAGAGCTTCTCTTCCAGCCGCTCGAAGCCGCGGTCGAGATGGTAAACGCGGTTGACCGTGGTCTCGCCCTCGGCCGCAAGGCCGGCGATGACAAGCGACACCGAGGCGCGCAGGTCGGTCGCCATCACGGGAGCGCCCTTGAGCTTGGCGACGCCGTCGACGATCGCCGTCTGGCCGGAAAGCGTGATGTGGGCGCCGAGGCGCGCGAGTTCCTGAACGTGCATGAAGCGGTTCTCGAAGATCGTCTCGGTGATGCGCGACTTGCCTTTGGCCATCGTCATCAGACCGATGAACTGCGCTTGCAGGTCGGTGGGGAAGGCGGGGAAGGGGGCGGTGGTCACGTCGACCGGCGCAATGCCGGCGCCGTTGCGCTTGACGCGGATGCCCTCATTGGTCGGCGTGATCTCGGCGCCGGTCTCGACGAGAACGTCGAGCGCCGTCTGCAACAGGTCGGGCCGCGCGCCTTCCAGCATCACGTCGCCGCCTGTCATCGCCACCGCCATGGCATAGGTGCCGGTCTCGATGCGGTCCGGAATGACGCGCACGCGAGCGCCAGAAAGCGCCTCGACGCCCTGGATGGTGATGGTCGAGGTGCCGGCGCCGTGGATCTTGGCGCCCATGGCGATCAGGCACTCGGCGAGATTGACGATTTCCGGCTCGCGCGCGGCATTTTCCAGCACCGTCTCGCCCTTGGCGAGCGAGGCCGCCATCATCAGCACGTGGGTGGCGCCGACCGACACTTTCGGAAACACGTAGCGATTGCCGTGGAGGCGGCCGTTCCGGGTCTTGGCCACGACATAGCCGTTGTCGACGTCGAGCTCGGCGTCCAGTGCCTGCAGACCTTCGAGGAACAGATCGACCGGGCGCGTGCCGATGGCGCAGCCGCCGGGCAGCGACACCTTGGCCTCGCCCATGCGGGCAAGCAGCGGGCCGATCAC
Organism: Mesorhizobium sp. LCM 4577; assembly: GCF_001854795.2. Taxonomy (NCBI): domain Bacteria; kingdom Pseudomonadati; phylum Pseudomonadota; class Alphaproteobacteria; order Hyphomicrobiales; family Phyllobacteriaceae; genus Mesorhizobium; species Mesorhizobium sp. LCM 4577. The sequence goes on from NZ_MDDU01000009.1 coordinate 125,845, forward strand.
CCAGAAAGAGGCGCGCATCTTCGACACCAGCTCGTAAGGCGCGGTGGTGTCCACGATGTTGCGGGCCGAAAAATTGACCGTGCGCGAATAGCCTTTCTGTTGGCTCTCGCGCCGTCCGTTGACGGAATAATCGACGCCGTGATTGCCCAGGATGCGGATCAACTGCTCGACATCGGCCAGATGCGGCACGTTTTCGAGCGTCAGCGTGTCGTCGGTGAGCAGCGAGGCGATCATCAGCGGCAATGCCGCGTTCTTGGCGCCCGAGATCGGAATGGTACCGGCCAGCTCGTTGCCGCCGACAATTCTGATGCGATCCATAAGAAATGTCCCCTCGGCCCGAACAGGCCGCTTCAATCGGTTGAGTATGCCCGGCTTAGACCATTGGCCGGCTTGGTTCAAGAAATAGGATTTTCCTAAAACCGGACCGACTATGGCCGGGCAGTATGGCTGATTTGGTCAGTCCTTGTGCATTTTTCCAGCAGCCGGCAAGCCTTCCGACCGGTGATCGGCATCGCCCGCGCGCCGCGACCGCGTCTGYGCCTTGCGCTTCTGCAGATTGGCGCGCAACGCCTCGGCCAGCCGTTCCTTGCGCGCGGCTTCACCTTTTTTCGGTGGATTTGTCTTCTCGCCCATCGTTCAATCCCTGACCGGTGGTCAGCCGGCTGCGATTCCGCAATGGGTAGCATTTTGGCCTGGCGATGTCATGAAAGCAGCCGGCCGGGCGGATTTAAAGCATGTCTCCCAAAACTGGGAACCGGTTTCGGGATAAAGACATGCGCAAAAATCAAAAACCTAAAGCGTATGGAGCGAGTCTGAAGGATCGCGACGCGCTTTAGGGCTGTGGATCAGCCGCGCATGCCGCTTCGAGCCGCATAATTGCTGGCAAGAATAGCGTGCGACGCTTTGGGTTTTTCTTGGCCTTGCGCTTGCCGGTTCGATATGGCAGAAGCGCCGCCATCGCAGGCTGCGGTAGCTCAGTGGTAGAGCACTCCCTTGGTAAGGGAGAGGTCGAGAGTTCAATCCTCTCTCGCAGCACCAGCTTTCCCAACGCGATCTCAGCCGCGCCGCACCCGATGCCCGTCGAGGACGCAGGGTGGGTCTACCGCCATCCTTCCCAGGCCCTATGAAACCGGCGCCTGCGCAATACATGGTGGTGTTTCCGACACGCCAGCCTGACGAGAAGGAAAGCGGTATTGCCCCTGCGCCTGCCGATGACCCGCCATTTGAAATCCCCCGACCTGTTCGGCGCGATCGACCGTGTGCCGGCGCTGGGCGCGCCGGCTGGCGGACGCACCTTTGAGGTCTTCAATCCATCGACCGGCGAGCTGTTGGCGGAACTTCCCGACATGGGCGTCGCGGAGACGCGCGCGGCGATCGACAAGGCCTATGCCGCCCAGGCCGAATGGGCGGCGCTGACCGCTCGGGAGCGCAGCGAAATGCTGTGGCAGTGGCACCAGCTGATCGTCACCCATACCGACGACCTTGCCGCAATTCTCACCGCCGAGATGGGCAAGCCGCTTGCCGAAGCCAGATCGGAAGTCTCGCATGCGGCCGCTTATCTGCAATGGTACGCCGAAGAGGCCAACCGTATCTATGGCGAGACGATCTCGGCGCCCTCGACGGACCGCCGCATGCTGGTGATCAAGCAGCCCATCGGCGTCGTCGGCACGATCACGCCGTGGAATTTTCCCGCATCGATGGTGGCGCGCAAGATCTCGCCGGCGCTGGCGGCGGGCTGCGCGATCGTGCTGAAGCCTGCCGAGCAGACGCCGCTGGTCGCAGGCGCCATGTTCGCGCTCGCCGCCGAGGCCGGCTTTCCCGACGGCGTGGTGAACCTTGTCTATGCCGCGGAGGGCGCCGCCGTGGGACGTGAGCTCTGCCACAATCCCAAGGTGCGCAAGATCAGCTTCACCGGATCGACCGAAGTCGGGCGCCTGCTCATGCGCCAGTGCTCGGACCAGATCAAGAAGGTCAGCCTAGAGCTGGGCGGCAATGCGCCTTTCATCGTCTTCGACGACGCCGACATCGACGCTGCCGTGGACGGGGCGATCCAGGCGAAGTTCCGCAATGCCGGCCAGACTTGCGTTTCCGCCAACCGCCTCTACGTGCAATCGGGCGTTCATGACGAGTTCGTCGATAAATTCGTCGAACGGGTTCGCCAGCTTCGGGTCGGTGACGGTTTCGATCCGGGCGTCGCCATCGGCCCGCTGATCGACGGCCACGCCTTGGCCAAGATCGAATCCCACATCGCCGATGCCGTGGGAAAAGGCGGCGCGATCCGCTGCGGCGGAGGTAGGATTGGCGCGGGCGGCACTTTTTTCCAACCTACGGTCCTTACCGATATCTCCAGCGCCATGACGGTGGCGCAGGAGGAGACATTCGGGCCATTGGCCCCCGTCTTCCGCTTCGAGGATGCGGATCAGGTCGTGCGTGAGGCCAACGACACGATCTACGGTCTCGCCGCCTATTTTTATGCCTCCAACCTGAAGCGGGTCTGGCGTGTGGCGGAGGCCCTCGAATATGGCATGGTGGGTATCAACACCGGACGCATGTCCTCGGAGGCCGCGCCTTTCGGCGGGGTCAAGCAGTCAGGCATCGGGCGGGAGGGGTCCCGGCACGGCCTCGAGGACTACCTCGAGATGAAGTATCTCTGCATGGGCGGTATCTGAGGCATAAACGGCCAGGCCTGCTTTTGAAGAACGATGCGCCGCGGCGTTGTCGCTCGCGCAGGTCATCGGGTTCCGTTCGCCGGCTCAGTTGGTGACATGCGACAGCCGAAGACCGGATTCATCCAGGGCTTCGGCCATGCCTTCCTCCGCGAAACGGAACATGTCCTCGAAATCCAGCTCACGCTCGAAGATTACGCCGCCGACTTTGATCGCAAGCACGTCCTTGTCGCCTTTCGGCGCGAAATAGATCTCGCCGACCGTGCCGCGAATGCGCTCGCCGATGTCCTTGGCGTCCGCTTCGCTCGCGCCCGGCAGGAAGACGCCGAACATCGAGGTTCCGAGCCGTCCGATCAGATCGTCCTTGCGCACTGCCGATCGGATGGCCGATGCGATCAGCCGCAAGGCTTCGTCGCCCCATTCGAGGCCGAAACGCAGGTTGATCGATGCCAGATGTTCCGGATGGATGACCAGAAAGGCGCCCGAGCGCGGACCGGCCGGTCTCTGCGCCCTCCTGTCGACCATCGAGGTGAACACCTTGCCGTTCAGGCAGCCGGTCAACTGGTCATAGGTGCCGGACCTGGTGAGTTCCTGCCGGTAGCGGCGGATCTCGCTCTGCTGCCAGCCGATGAGGGCAAACAGCGGCAGACCGATGATGATCGGCACGACGATTGCCGTAACGGCCCCGCGGCCGAATGGCGTCAGGCTGTCGCTGAAAAGCAGCAGGTAGTTCAGCGCGAGCGAAAGGCCGACGCAGGCGGCGGTGCCAAGCACGGCCAGCAAGACGAGCTGCTTCCACGTTTGAGCCGGCGCGGTCGGTGTTTTCGTGGTCAAGGGCCAATCTCCTGTTCGACGCATCGGCTTACAGGAGGTCCGTTACGATTTCGGTGTCAGGGAAGCGTACAATTTGATGCAAGTCGGCGTCTTCTCCAAGGCAAGCGCTGGATCCGGCACACAGGCTGCCGTTGGACCGGTCCAGTTTTTAGATGTGCTGAACTGTCCAGACCATTCTGCTTTCACGCAGGTTCGAGACGGAACCGCCCCGCCGACTTTCCCGCGGCTGCGCTATTGCGGTGGGCCGAAAATGCCCATCCGGGCGTTTCTCGCCACCGCTTCCGCCTTGCCGTAAATGCCGGCGGGAGCGGCCATCGCCCAGCCGTTGGAAACCAGCCAGGCGCCGACATCTTGCTTGCCGAGGGCGCAGGGCGCGGCGATGGCGAAACGGTCGGCATCCGGCGGCAGCAGGCATTTGAGCGCCCGGCCGCGCAGCCAGGCGTTGAAGGCGGCCCGCGCCCGCTGGCCGCAGGGCCAGGCGGTGTTGTCGAACGTGCAGGTCCTGTCGGGGTCTATGTCGACCGTGCCGCTGACGGCGACCGTGCGTCCCATGGCTTCGAAGACCGCCGAGGAGGTCGCGACCGGGCGGAAGAGCAGCGTCTCACGCCAATCCTGCGGCATCGGCGTCTTTGGCGCCGTTGCAAGCCCGAGTTCGCCGAGCGGAGGGCGTGGCTCGATGCGCTCGATCCCGGATGGGTCGAGCGGCGGCGGCGCGATGAGGTCCTCGGCGATCTTGCGCGCCGGCTGGCCCGGTCGACTGTCATGCATCGGGGTAGGCGAGGCCGGCTCCGGGTCGCCGGCGCCCTGGACCGGCGCGATCGAAGGCGGGTCGGGCGGCAGCCGGCGCCCGCCCTCGGCGATCAGCACCATGCCTGCGAGCAGCCCGAGGCTGCCGAGCGCAAACGCCAGCAACGGCCGACTGGGCGGGCTCGCCTGGCTCACGCGGCACTCCGCGGCATCGGACCGGCTGTCGATGATGCTGTCCGAGCCCAACCCGTTAGCTCCCGCCGACACGGCGCCACCCCCGACCGTTGAACCGGATCATACATTAGACACGAGCGACATTCCTTGAAAAGCAAGGCGTTGCGTTAAGTGTCGCGCAACCAATGCCGCCTAGAATCGGCCATCGGATGTCGAGGGGATGACATGATGCGCAAGCCGATACTGCTTTTTGCCTTTCCTGCCCTGATGCTGCTTCTGCTGGCGGCGGAGCGGATGGCGGCGCTGCTTCTCGGCTTCTATCCGGCGAGCCCCGCCGTGTGGCATGCCTGGCTCGAACTGCGCCCGTTCTCGACCATGTTCTGGCAGCAGGTGCATGTCTACTTCGGCGGATCGATGGCCGTCGATGCGGCCATCATTGTCTTTACGGCGGGCCTCTGCTGGATGGCCAGCCGTTCGAAATGGTCCGGGGGTTTCTTCCTCGCCAATCACGCTGCAATGATTTTTGCTGGGCTCATGATGGCGCTGAGCAGCAGTGCGGAAACGGCGAGCACCATTGCCGCCTTCGTCACGCCTCATGGCCTTCAGTTCTCGGTGATGGTCGACCTAAGCTTGCAGAACTGCCTGGTGCTGTGCCTCGGCCTCGCCGCCTGCGCCTATTGCCACGTCGCTTTCTTGCGCGAGGCAAAGCTTCGCGCCGAAGCCCGCTCGATCCGTATGCTGGCGCTGCAGCGCGATCTGTAAACCATCCGGCCCGGGCGGTGGCCCGCGCGATCAGTTGATCTTCTTGTAATAGACCTTGCCGTCGGGCTGCTGGATGCGCTGATAGGACGGATTGGGGCCGGGAGGCGCGACCTTGCGCCTGAACGAAGGTTGCGCGGCGGCGGGATCGGCGCCGCTTTCATCGGCTGCGGACGCATCCGCCACGGTGGCGGTGTCGAGCATGGCCGGCTCCGTCGCGCCGGGCGCCGGTTCGCCGGCGGYGACGGGCTGGCCTTGCTCCAGCTTGGCGATATTGCCGTTGATCTGGCCGAAATTCGCCTGCAACTGGCGGTCCAGCGTCTCGAACCGGCTCTGGAAACCGTTGTTGACGGTGTCGATGCGGACGCCGATGCGTTGCTCGAACTGGCCGAGCTGTTCCAGCCGCGCCTCCATCGTCTTGAGGTCGTTGACACCGCGATAGAGATAGACCGCGGCCGTCACGTTGACGGCGGTGACGAGCGCGGCACCCACCGCGATGACGCCGATCATCCTGGCTCGGCTGGGCTTTCCCGGAACGGCTTCCCGGTGACCGAGTTCGATTGCCGGAACGTCCGGCTCGCTGATCATCGTCATTCAACCACCACCTTTGCGCCCACCGCGACGCGCTTGAAGAGATCGATAACATCGGTGTTCGTCAGCCGGAAGCATCCGGACGTGCCGTCGAAACCGACGCCCTTGGGATCGTTGGTGCCATGGATGCGATAGAGCGTGTCGCGCCCGTCGCGCGAAAGATAAAGCGCCCTGGCGCCGAGCGGATTGTAAGGACCGGCCGGCACCATCGCCGGCAGTTCCGGCTGGCGCGCGCGCATCTCCTTGGGCGGACGCCATTCAGGCCATTCGGTCTTCGAGGCGATTTTGACCGTTCCGGTCCAGCCGAAGCCGTCGCGGCCGACGCTGATCTGGTAGCGCAGCGCCTTGCCCTGGCCCGTCACCAGATAGAGCGCCTTCTCGTTTTTGCGGATGACGATGGTGCCCGGCTGTTCGCTCGTCTGGAAGGCGACTGTCTTGCGCAGGCTTGGGCCCATGGCGGGCAGGGGAGGCAGGCTCGACCCGGCCATCGCCACGTCGCAGGCCGACACCAGCGTCAGCCCGGCGAGCCACGCGCCGGCCAGATGCATCGCGGCGCGGCGCCTAGCGCTGGGCATTGTCCAGCCGCTCCTTGAACATGCGTTTCAGGTCCTTGTTGAAGCGCGCGCGCCCATCCACCTCGGAGGGCAGGATGGCGCGGTTCAGCGCGTCGGCAAGAAGCGCGTTGTCCAGCGCCAGCGACTTGATGTGCGGCGCCTTGAAGATCTTCTCCAGCTCGCTGCGCGAGAAGTGGTTGCCGAACCATTTGCGCTTGTGCTTGTTGGCGACCAGCGTGATGCTGACCTTGTTGCCGCGCAATTCGCGGATCTTCTTGTAGAGGCGCTTGCCTTGCCTCAGCGAGGCGACGTTGAGCTCGAAGACGATGAAGATCTCGTCGCTCGTCCTGAGCACCGAATCGTGCCACGGCGTCTCGATGTTGGGCAGGTCGATGACGATGTCGTCGAAGCGGTAGGCGACGAGATCGAGCAGCCGGAAGACGAAGTCGGAACCCTGAGGCTCGAACGGCAGTTGCGGCCGCTCGAAGGAATAGAGCGTGAGGCCGGACGGCCGCGACAGTTTGATGACGTCCATGAGCTCGACATCGAGCCGGTCCGGCTGGCCGATGATGCCGGAAAGGTCGAACTGGTTGAACTGGTTGAGATAGGCGCCGCAATTGGCGCTCTGGAAATCGAGGTCGACGAGGCAGGTCGCGGCCGCCCGCTCGGCCGATTTCGAGGCGAGGTGCTCGGCCGCCGAGATCGCCAGCGTGGTGGCGCCGGCGCCGCCGCTCGCGGCGATGAAGGTGATGATGCGGCTCTTGGTGCCCTGGTTGCCGGTGTCGTGGAAGGTGACGGCGTTGAGCAACTCCTTGGCGTCGAGCGGCTTGTGCAGCCAGTCGGACGCGTTCATGCGCACCAGCACGCGCGTCTGCTCGGAGGTGAGCTCGTCGGAGATCGCGATCAGCGGCACCGAGGCCCAGGCGGCGCGCGCCTCGACGATTCCCGGATTGGCGAGCAGCTCGCCATTGCCGAGATCGAGGATGATGATGCCCGGCCGGCTGTCGGCGGGCGGCCCCTTCAGGAACTCCGCCGCGTCCGAGACCTTGACGTCATAGATCGCCAGCGCGTCGAGCCGCGTGGTGACGTCGCGCTTGAAATTGGGGTCGGCGGAAAACAGCGCCACCTGCTTTCGCTTGGTCGGGAGAACTCTGGTGTCGATGGCGTTCATGGCGATGTACTCTTTAAATCTTCACCCGTTACTGTACTCAGCATGGATGGCATCGTTTTATCTGCAAATCCAAGTAGCCCGCCCAGGAAGAAGAACTGGAAGGTAATGTTCTGCAAGCTTACGGTGATTGTCGGCACTGGACCGCCAAGACGCGTCTGATAGCCGAGGCCAGTGGCGGTGTAGGTCACCACGACATTGGAGCGCTGCAACCCAGGAAAAAACTGGCACATCCCCGGCCGTTGATTGGCTGCCAACCCCGGGCAGGCGTCGTCGTTGGTGAATGCTGTGTCGCCGCGGAAAATGCGGCTGAAAGCGGCGGCGTTGAAGATCGCGGAATTGCCATTGCAAGCGCCAGTGCTGCCGGAATATTTGCACTCGAACGAGTATGTTCCGGCCGTAATCGGGGCTCCTGGATTTGTACCTGGGTCGGCCGCTGCAAGCGTGGCTGTGTTAACGGCCGGGTCGGAGACGGAGGCGAGCCTCGCACCGATCTGCACCGCCTTGGTTGCTGCGTTCCACTGATAGAATGCGTAACCGAAATCGACGAAACCCAAGGTAAGAGTGAGCAGAAGCGTCATCGCGATGGCCATCTCGACCATCGTTGCTCCGTCTTCCGCTTGTAGGAATCGTTTCAGCATCATCAAAATCGGATCAACCGCTCCTGATGGCTGGCCCCAAGTGTGACGGTGGTGATGTTGAATAATGACAGCAGGCCAACGCTGTCCAGATTGCTGTAAGCGTAGGTGCCGGATGCCGTTACGATGCAAACCTGCGATGTCGTCGAGAGATAGAGGACCGTGCCAGTTGAATCGATAGCGTTCGTGCAGGTGGCCGAGTCGATCGTGACATCCGTCTTTTGCCAGCCAGGGATGCGTGAGGGTGCTGTCCCGTTCCAATTGCCGAAGACGGCGATGTTCTTGGCGCGATCGGCGCAGTCGATCGCTGTGAGCCCTGCATCCGTGTAGAGCTTGCTGTTACAGCGGGCGGCGAACCGCGCTCCGTCGGTGAGCCCAGCTTCCATCAACAACTTGTCATGAATCAGATTGCCGAATTCGAACACCCCTGCCGACAGCATCAGCATCAGCGGTGCCACCAGGCTCATCTCCACAAGGACGGTACCGCGCTGTTCGAAGCAAAAACGCTTAAAGGTTCGGGACAGCAGGTTCGACATTACCGTCACCGATAGAGCTGCGCTTCATCGCGCAGGAAGTTGTCGAGTGTACCCTGCCCCTCGCGTCCGCTGATGTCCACCAGCTCCACCATCACCGAGGCATCGGAGGAGGCCGATGCTACCGGCTCGGTCAGGAAGAAACTGGCGAAGGCTTCGACGGGGAGATTGGTACTGTTGCCGTTGAGATCGTAACCGGCAGCCTCAAGCGCATTGCAGTTCAACAAGGCACCATAAAGTAGGCGGCGATCGACGGTTGTTACAGGTGGCTGGCAGCCGCTAGCAGGCGTTCCAACCTCTCCGCCAGTTGACTGCACGCCGACCAGTGACTGAGCGGCAGTCGGTGGCGTCGACGGTAGGGTCCCATTCGCCAAAGCCGCACGTTCGTACTTATAGACCTCGTAGCGCGTCGGCGTGGTCGTATCCCAAGTACTGGGATATGACGCACTCCCAAAATTGGTCTGCCAATAGTTTCCAGGTCCAAGAAGCAGATAATCTCCGGCTCCCATGCGCCCGCCCATATACGGCGTCGTCTGATCTCTCGGAAGACCCTTATTGCCGGGCCCGTTGAACGTCAGCTGATTGTATTGCGGACACTGGCTCGAATTTCCATTGGATCTCACCCCTCCCTTGCGTACGTTTTCCGCCGGGCCGTATTCCGGGGTATCGAAATGGCCGCTGGCTGCAATCCCGAATCGGACATTGAAGGCATCCTGAACCGGCCCGGTGCTCTGGCCGGTCTTGGTGTTTACGCCCTGCGCCGAATAGCAGCCCAAGGGCTTCGAGGTGGCGATCGTTTGGGCCAGAGCCTGCGCGCCGTTACCGACGCCGTCCGGCGGCTGCAGGAAGCCAAAGTTGCCGGGGCCATAGGCGGAGCCGTTTCCGACCATCCGAAGTTCGATCAATCTGCGATGGACGGCCGGATCAGTTACGGCCTGCTCGAGCGTTACGCCGCCCGCCGTATTGGTGCCATTCACCATCTCATAGGGATTACACATGAACACAGGTGTGTAATTGCAAACACCCGATGTAAAACCCGCCACCGAGACAGCGGTAAGGTTATAGCTTTTATCGGTCGCATTTCCCGAGGACGAAACCGAGACCGGGAACATCGGCGTGAAGCCCTCCGGCTGGGCCCATACCTGGATGAAACGGGTCGTTATTGGCGACGCGGCATAGTTGGCCGACGTGATAGGATCGGAATCGTTCGTTGGAATACTTGCCAGGAAGCACCACGAAATTTGCCCTTTGGATCGGCAGGCAGGGTAGGTCGCGTCAACGGTGGTGGCTCCAGCGCCGGTGGTTAGCGAAACAGATCCACCGTCAGAGAACATTGTGCTATTGGATACCAGGTTAGTGAGAGCATTCTCGGCGCGCGTCCATGCGTCAGATCTGCCGCTCAATTCAGCAGCTGCAGCGAGTGCCAGGGCATCCGTGCCCTTCTGCAGGTCGTTGTCGAGATTGTTCATCCGGCTCATGTCGATCGCCAGGAGAGACAAGCCGATAATGGCTGGCAGCATGACACTGACTAGTATCAGCGCTATCCCACTCTGATCGTGCCAGAACGCGCGAATGGTCCGCAGCATGGCCTACCCCTTACCCCTTGGCGTCAGGCGCCTCGCATGCCCGATGCAACCGCTTCCCTTCCTTCAGTTCATTGTGTGCTCGTCCCCGACGGACCGACGTTGACCGTCATGTTCGTCGTCGGCGTGCCCGAGCTTGGTGGCAGCTTGTATTTCTGAACGACGCCGACGGACCGGGCCCCGTCGCCTTCGATCTTTGTGTTGTTCGAAGCCGGGTTGTACGGATCGACCGTCTGCAGCAGCTGGTTGGCTTTCTGCGAGTCGCCCGATGCCAGCGTCATCGTGTCGTAATTGTGCAGATAGTCGGCCGCGCAACCCGCAAGCAGGCTGGTGCCGAGAAGAGTGAGCAGAAGCTTACTTCTTGACATAGACCAGCTTGTCCTTCGATTTCACATCCAGCATGTGGCCATAGGGCCCGGTGACGCCGTCGCCATGCTCGTACATGCGGATCATGTCCTTATTAACCTCGAGTTGTCCGAGCAGCATGAGTTCCGGATCGTTGGYCGGTTTGGTCTTGTCGAAAGGCGTTGCCAGCTGCTCGCCGGGCCTCACCGGCCGCACGAGATGCGGCGTCACGATGACCACAAGCTCGGTTTCTTCCTTCGCCGTGCTCGAATTGTGGAACAGCGCCCCGATGATCGGCACCTGGCCGATCCATGGCACCTGGTCTTGCTGTATGGTGTTCTTGCTGGAGAGCAGGCCGCCGACCGCGAAGCTCTGGCCGTCGCGCAGGTCCACCACGGTTGACAGTTTGCGGTTGGTGAAGATCGGATCGCCGGCGCTGGTGAAACCGGTAAGGTCACTGACTTCCGGTGCCAGTTTGATGTGGATCTTGCCATCGTCGAGCACGACTGGCGTGAAGTTGAGGTTCACACCGAACTGCTTGAAGACAATCTCGACTTCGCCTTGGGCGTTGACGCTTCGCACCGGCACTTCGCCACCGGCATTGAAGCTGGCTGTCTCGCCGGACACCGTGGTGAGGTTCGGTTCGGCCAGCGTGCGCACGACGCCTTTTGTTTCCAACGCCTGGATGATGAGGTCGACTTTGACGTTGCTGTCGATAACGCGCGTTATCAATGCCGCAAATGGGCTCGATCCTGACAGAAGTCCGCTGATCAGATCGCCTGTTCCGAGCACGGTCCCGTCCTTGTCAACGGTCGCGTCGCCAGTCCCCCAAACTGTTTTGCCGCTTTTGGTCGAGCCCTTGAGCGACACTCCGAGATCGCGATCGGCATTACGCTTTGCTTCCAGGATACGCACCGAAAGATTGACTTGCTCGCTGTCGTCGATGGTGACGGCATTGATGATGGCGTCCGGCCCATATTGCTGCGTCACCTCGACGATCTGCGCCAATGTCGCAGCGTCCTTGACGTGCCCGCTCAGCCGCACCTTGCCGTTGATCGAACCGATTTCGATGCGTGCCCTCGGCGCCACCTGGCGGATCGCCGCCGCCATGTCGCTGACATCCTGGCCGACCTCGATCTGGATGGCGCCAAGCGAGCGCTTGTCCTCCGAAAACAGATTGACGGTGGTGGTGCCGACAGTCTTGCCGATGATGTAAAGCGTCTTGTCGGTCATCGGCTGCGCGTCGGCGATCTTCTCGTCGCCAACCACGATGTCGCCCAGCGTGGCGTTTACTTGGATAGTGGCCGATTGAGAAACCGGCACGAACACACGATGCAGCGACGGACGCGACACATCGATGAACCGGTCAGCCGCCCTGGCTGGGTGGCCAAACATCGCCGGTGCGACCGAAAAGAATAGCGCGACCGCCGCTATCCTGACCCATAACTTCTGCATTCCCCGTCTCCCCACAGCTGTCAGTCGACAGCCCCTCGCTTCGCCGCTCGGTTTCTAATGTTGTCGCGGTACGTCATAAGTTTCGAGCTTCACACCACGGAACACGCCGACCGTCGCGCGTGCCGGCGGTTCCGGCTGCACGTACTTAACGATTTCTCTTACTTCCGGCGTTGATGCCACGACGACAGGTGCGGGTTTAACCTTGCTCAACTCATCGATCTGGCTTCCAACCCGCTCCACGGCCTGAGCCAAGCCGTCTATCTTCTCGTTGGCGCGTTTGCGTTCTTCAGCGGCCGCAGCATCAGCTGCCTTCTGCCGGTCGAGTTCCGCCTGCCTGTTGGCGACATCTTCCGGCGTATCGCCGGTTAGATCGGCAACCGTCACGCGCTCCGTCGCTTCGCCCTTGTTGCCTGCCGCTTGCCGCAGCGCCAGGGATAATTGTCCCGCCCCGGCCGCCAGTGTCAGCTTCTGCGCATCCTTGGTGCTGACCTCCACAGTCACGGCCTTGACCACGGTCGGGCTGTCCTTGCTCTCATCCGCAACTTGGTCGACTGCAAGAACCTTGACGCTCTGCAATAGGACATCGACGAAACTCTTCGCGACGCCGCTATCGTTGGTCGTGCGTGTGAGGAGGATATCCACCCGGTCGCCGGGAAACACGAAGCCAGCGACACCCAGAACGTCGTTGACCCTGATAGAAACTGCTTTCATGCCTTCCGTAAGCACCGCTGAAAGCGTTGCGCGTTGACCGGCACCAGTGATCTTGCTGGCAAGTACCGGCTCATTGGTACTGATGGCTTGCAATGCTTGGCGCGTGCCGTTGCCGGCCAAGGCTTCCTTGATTGTCTTGAACGAGCCGGTCGGAACGGCGCCCGCCGGCCACGCAATCTCGCGCAGCTTGTTGTCGGCCAGCGTGTCACCGAACTTGAGAGGAACGGCCGCAACGACGACGGTGTCGCTCGGAACATCGTTGCCTCGTGCGAGCGCGTTGCGCTGGCTGGCCAGCCAGAAATTCGCGAGGACGACCGCAAGCATGCCGAAAACACAGGCGAGAACGATCATCACGATTGTATTGGCGCGCATAACCCCAAACCCCAAGCCAAACCCCGAGAAGGCCCAAAAGCATCGGTCGCGTCAGCCTACCGCGACCGATCAGGCCCGGACGTGTGGATCCGGGCCTGATTTACAAACGTTAGGTACCTGTGCCTGCTGCTGCATCGCAGGTGCCCTTGGTGGTAGACGTAAGGACGCCCTTGCCATCAAGAACACTGCAGAGGCCCGAAAAGCGCCCGGTCACCCAGCCGCCAATCGC
>NZ_MDDU01000010.1:0-11004 GCF_001854795.2 Mesorhizobium sp. LCM 4577
ATCGCCAGGATCGCCGCGCCGGCGATGATCCCGATCAGAATGGAATATTCGACCATAGCAGCGCCGTTTTCATCGTCGCGGAACTGCCGGGTCATCGTCATGAGCTTCTTCATGCCAATTTCTCCCTTTGGAGGTTTGAACCCGACGAGACGAGCCTAAGGATGAACCCCATACCCAAGCATCCCCCGTCGAGTTCAATCCTAGGTCGCGCGAAAAAGCAGTGTCAAACGGATTAACCGAAGCTTAACCCTTCAATACTCTGCCTCAGGCATTTTCAATTTGAGCAAGCGCTTGATTCGCCTTGTTTTTCAAGCCGCCTTAACCATTCATTCACAATTTGGCCACCGTGCTGGCTTGATCTCAATTACATTAGGCAGTTAACATATACGTTTATATCTAGTGGCTTAGAAAACATATTAGCGCGTGATGTGACAAAAGTCTTAGGACTTTGGTCGGGGGGGCTCGCTTCGGATTGAAGTAAATCGATTTCCCGATGGATCGATTTTTTAACTATGTTGCAAGTAATACACGATTGCGGCCGGCTCGCTGCTTGTGCCCCTCGTGGTTAACGCTTAGTTTCGATCGGGGATTTAGCAGGGGGATCGGGCGGCATGTTGGGTCGCTTCATTAAAGGGCCGGGGGAGCAGAGCGCGTCGCAATCGACATCCACGCCCACAATCGCCAATGGCGCGATAGTCGTGCAGCCGGCGCAGGCCGAACCAGCGTCCGACGATTTTCTGTCGCTCAAGGTCGATCTGCATCGGCATCTCATAGATAGATTCAATCTGACCGCCCTTGAAAACGCCTCCAAGGACGAGATCCTGAATGAGATCCGGCCGATCGTGCGCGAATTTGTGCGCGGCAGAAATGTTCCGCTAAACGCGCGCGAGCTGGATCAACTGACAAGCGACACGGCCGACGAGATGCTAGGTCTCGGCCCGATTGAACCGCTGCTCAAGGACGATTCAATCGCCGACATTCTAATCAATACTCACAACCACGTTTTTATCGAGCGTCGCGGCGTGCTTGAGGAGACCTCGATCCGCTTTCGGGACGAGGCGCATCTGCTACGCATCGTCAATAAGATCGTCTCAGCCATCGGCCGACGGGTCGATGAATCCGCGCCGATGGTCGACGCGCGCCTCGAAGACGGGTCGCGCGTCAATGTCGCCGTGCGACCGGTCTCGGTTGACGGTCCACTCGTCTCGATCCGCAAATTCTCCAGAAATCCCTATTCGCTTGAACGCTTGATGGCCTTCAATTCGATCCGCCAGCCCATGATTGATCTGTTGCGGATTGCCGTCCAGGCGCGTAAGTCGATCCTGGTTTCAGGTGGCACCGGCAGCGGCAAAACTACGCTGCTCAATGCGCTATCGAGTTATATCCCGGCCAAGGAACGACTGATTACCATCGAGGACGCGGCGGAATTGCAATTGCAGCAGCCGCATGTCGGTCGCCTCGAAACGCGCCCGCCCAATGTCGAGGGCAAGGGCGAAGTCCGCCAACGCGAGCTGGTCAAGAACGCGCTGCGTATGCGCCCCGACCGCATCATCGTCGGTGAGGTGCGCGGTGAGGAAGCCTTCGACATGTTGCAGGCCATGAACACCGGTCACGAAGGCTCAATGACCACCATCCACGCCAACACGCCGCGCGATGCGCTGTCGCGTCTAGAACAGATGGTCGGCATGGCTGGTCTGCCGATGACCCAGGAGTCGATCCGCTCCCAGATTGCATCCGCCATCGACATCATCGTGCAGACGCAGCGTCTGGCCGATGGTGGCAGGCGAGTTATTTCCATTTCGGAATTGACCGGCATGGAAGGGAACGTCGTCCAACTCCAGGAACTCTATCATTTTGTTCGGCGCGAGGTGGCGGCAGACGGGCAAATCATCGGCGAATTTCGCGCCACCGGAATCCGCCCGCGCTTTGCCCAGGAGGCGGCAACGCTCGGTCTGCACTTCGCCAAGGACGCTTTCAACCCGCAGGTCCCGCTCTGATGATAAGCAGCGAGACGCTTATCTACTTCGTGTACGTGCTGGCGGCAGCGTCAGTCATCCTGGCAGCCGAGGCGCTGTATGTCACTTATGTAAGGGGTCGCGATCGCACCGGCACGATAAACCGGCGACTCAAGCGATTGGCGGATGAGGCCCCGGCGGAGCAGACCCTGCAGAGCCTGCTGCGTGAACGTGGACTGACCGAGTCTGGCGACTATGTATTCGGGGCGATTGCGCTCAACCGGCTCTACACCCAATCAGGTATAACCGGAAATCCGCTAACATTTGTCGCGATCTTCATACTGGCTGGACTTATCGTAGCGCTGATTTTGAAACTGCTGGCAGGTTTCTCCGCGCTTCCAGCTCTAATCTGCTTTGCATTTGTAGGATTTATCTTGCCTCTTCTATTTCTTCGTCGGGCTCGCAACAAGCGAATCTTGAAGTTTGCCCGCCAATTGCCAGATGCCCTGGATATGATCGTACGCTCTCTGCGCGCCGGCCATCCGGCCTCGGTGGCGATTGGGTTGGTTGGCCGCGAAATGCCTGATCCGCTCGGCACCGAATTCGGCATTGTCGCTGACGAGGTCACTTTCGGACTGAGCATAGAGCAGGCGGCACGAAAGCTATCGGAGCGTGTCGGCTTCGAGGGGCTTCATCTTCTATCGGTGTCTCTGTCCATTCAGTCCAAGACAGGCGGCAATCTCACGGATATCCTTGCCAACCTGTCCAAGGTTCTGCGTGAGCGGCAAAAGCTTCGGATGAAGATCAGGGCGCTATCGGCAGAAGGGCGCTTTTCGGCGTGGGTAATCTCGCTGTTTCCAATAGTCATGTTCGCCATTCTCGCGTTGGTTGCCCCGAGCTACTACGGGAAGGTTTGGGGCAACCCCCTCATCTTTCCGGTGTTTACGATCTTTGGCGTGTGGGCACTCCTCGGCGACTTGATCATGTACCGTATGGTTAACTTCGATTTTTGATTGGAGCGGAACATAGACATCTTGTCGAACATATTGGGTTCCGAGTTTCTCGTTTCCCTTTCAGTATTTGCGGCTGCCGTGGCGCTCTTTCTGTTTGCCGCATTCGTTTTTTTGCCCGCTTTTCAGACGCGAAGGCTAGTCACCGAAAACTTGATATCGGAAGGGATCATCAATCGGCGCTCCTTGGGCGCACAGGAGCAGCTGGTCAAGATTTCGGCGCGGAGACCTGTGGATGCCTATTTCCGCGCGCTGGAGAAGGAGCGCGGTGCGCCAGATGCCTTGGAAGCCAAATTGTTTCGGGCCGGCTTCTATCACGTGAGCGCGCCGGCTCTTTACACATTGTCGCGAATTGGCGCCGTCGCCTTTGGTTTTCTCGTCTGCTACATCGCGCTGGCAATGGTATTGCCGCCGAAAGTACCAGCCTTCGTTTCGTTGGCCGGTGCATCGCTGTTCGGATTGGCTTGCGTTGTTATTCCAAGTATTGCGCTCGACCGCTTCGAGAACGCCCAAAAGCGGACGTACCGTCGCGGCTTTCCCGATTTCATGGATATGATGATCACCTGTGCGGATGCCGGCATGAGCCTGGAGGCCGCGGTCGAGCGAGTGAGCCAAGAAATGGCCGGCACGCACAAATGGTTGGGCATCCAACTTYCGATCATGAATCTGCAACTGCGCGCCGGCAAATCTCTTCGCGATTCTTTGCGAGAACTCGCCGATCGTATCGGCTTGGAAGAAGCCAGGGCTTTGGCGGTGCTGTTCCGGCAATCGGAGGAACTTGGCACCAGCCTGACCGAAGCGCTGCGCGTCTACAGCGATGAAATGCGGACACAGAGAATCCTTCATGCGGAGGAACGTGCCAACGTGCTACCGGTCAAGATGATGATCCCGCTGGGCATTTGCATCTTCCCCGTGGTCCTGATGATCGTCCTTTTGCCGGTGGTCATTCGCATGCGGGGCATTTTCTTCTGATCTGTCATATGATTAAGTTCTAAAATTGAGTCGGAGGGCTCCTTGGAGCACAAAATAACAAGGCCGATGCGCATCGCCGCCGCAGTCAGCGTGCTGCTGGTCCTGCTTGCCGGTTGCCAATCGACCGACGCCAACAGCACCGGTGTGGTGCGAACAAACGAGCCTGCCAAAGGCGACTTTACTGCCTTTGGCGATGCCTTCGACGGTCTGAAGACGGTAAGCGACGTCGACTACTACGCCTCCGATCAGGCGGTCACCGAGGCCAAGACCCAATTCCGTTCCGAAAATTACGGCAATGCCGGCGCGTTGTTCTATAAGGCTACGCGGTTGGCTCCCAATGATGGCGTCGCCTGGCTGGGCCTTGCCGCCTCCTGCGACCGCATCAGGCGCTTCGATCTGGCCGACCTCGCCTATAGTCGCGCCTACCGGCTACTCGGCGCGACGCCGGAATACTACAACAATCTCGGCTATTCCTATCTTCTGCGGGGCAAGCTGCAGGAGGCGCGCAGCAACTTCCTCAAGGCCTATGAACTGGCGCCCAACGATCCGACGGTGGCCAACAATCTGAAGCTGCTATCGTCCAGTGTGCGGAACATCGAGCGGTCATGAGCCTTTTGCTTGCTGCCTCGCTTCTGCTGAGGGCGGTTGCCATCCCGCTACTCGCGAGAGTGGCTTGGCTTGACTTCACCACGCAGAAAATATCGAACCGTGATGTGCTGCTGTTGCTATGCCTAGGACTGGGAGCATTGCAGCTTGTTTCGGTGCTGACCGGGTCGTGGTGGGACATGGGCCTCAGCGCGCTCGGTGGGCTCTTGCTGCTCGTTGTGCTCTTCCCGTTCTGGATCCTGCGCAAGGTGGGCGCCGGCGACGTGAAATTGATGGCCGCCATGCCCTTTCTAATCGGCGGCGACGGTCTCGTGGTTTTCACCGTGTTTCTGCTGGTTTTCGCGGTCGCCATAGTCGTGCTCGTGAAGAACCCATTCGTGCTGCCGGCAGGCGCGTTCCGCCTCTATGTCCAGCATATGGATCGCAAGGGAGTCGTGCCATTCGGCGTGCCGATCTCGGCGGCCGCCATCTGCACTATCGCTTTGGAAATATATCACGCGATTCTCGTGGCAACGAGTTCTGGAATCTTGGAGCAGCTTAATTAGGCTTTGTTTCGAGGTAGAGGCAGCGTGAACTGAAAGAATGTGCTTCGGAGTGACTCGGCTGGAGGAATCGATGGAGGGGAATGAAAAGGTCGATTTTCCAGCGCTTTCCGACTCTTCTCGGGAAAGTTCCACATCCCATCCACCAATCATATGCGGATGATCCACCTTGCACCTGGCTGTTCGCCGGGGACTGATTTTGATGAGCGCATATAGCCGATACTTAGTGGTTATACTCGTCACCATCGGGCTAGCCGTGCTTTCCGACGCCATCCTATTGCAACGATCGGCTATTTATCTCGCATCTGGAACTGCGGCGGTCGCGGCGCAGGGCGTTGCCTTAGGCGCGATGTTCTTGGGCTTATCCAAACTGCTCTATCTGGCCATGCGCCGTGCGACTGGTGCACTTGGAGATACGCTGATGAGGGTATCAGAAGGGCTTCAGAGCGTCGGTATCTTCCTGATGCTGTTGTTCATCCTTCAGCCCGCCAGCGGCCTGTACATGTTTCTCGCGGCCGCTAATCAACATCCGTTGATGGACGGAGCTATGGCAGCAATGGATCGGTCAATTGGCTTCAACTGGCCGGCCGTGGTCGAGGCAGCAAATTCGTCCCCGTTGTTGGCCTCAATTCTTGTGGCCAGCTATGCCTCTGTCCTCTATCAGGTGCCGCTGGTGCTGATCTTCCACGCCTCGATGGAAAGCCAGGCTCGGTTCTTCGAATTTGCGGCCACGTGGGTCGTGGCCCTATTTATCACCACCACGATGTCAATGCTGATCCCGACCGCCGGAGCCTATTCCTATTACCAGCCGCAGGCGTCGTCCTATAGCCATTTCACGGCGTTTGGCGGGTTGGCGCACTTGGAAACCCTTCATCAGCTTCGCTCGCTAGCCCCGTACGAATTCACCGTGAGCAAGCTGGTCGGACTGATTTCCTTTCCGTCATTTCACACATCTCTCGGCATTCTGATCGTCTTTGCCCTTCGACGCACATTACTTTTCTGGCCGGCCGTGATGGTCAATGCTGCAATGATCGCTGCCACCATTCCAGAAGGCGGCCATCATTTCATGGACGTCATTGGCGGGGCTGTTGTAGCCGTCATCTCGATCGGCTTAATCCGTTGGGTCGGCAAAGAAGCCAACACCGAGAGAGCTCAAGTCAGCGTGATTTGATAGCTGCCCCCTCAAAACCCCGCCGTCTGTTTCTCCACCAGCTTCAACCGCCCCTTCTCCACCTTGAAGAACGGCATCGATCTTTGGCTCGAGCCGTCGCTGCGGAAGCGGAACAGGCCGGTCGAGCCGCGGAAGCCGGTCGTGTTCTCCAGCACCTGCTTGTTGAAGCCGGCGGGGCCGGCCGCGCTCGCTATGCCCGCGCTCAGCGCCACCATGTCGTAGGCATAGGCGACGTTGACGTCGGGCTGGTACTTGTAGGCCGCCTTGAACCGGTCGGCGATCGGCCCGGTCTCGCTCTCGTCGAGCGTCGCGATATAGGCGCCCTCGTAGAGCGGATCCACTGGCCGCTCGAGCCAGCGGTCGGTGCCGATCAGCGTCACCGTCTTGCCGGGAATGCCTTTCGCCTTCAGCGCGGCAAGCACCGCTGTCGGGCTGCCGCCGCCGCAGGCGACGACCACCGCGTCGGGCGCCTCGACCAGCGAGCTCATATCCGACACCACCTTGGCGCCGCCGTCCGTCGGCGAATAGGGCAGCGTCACCGCAAGCGTGGCGCCATAGATGCTGAGCGCGTTGGCCACCCGGGATTCGATGGCGCTCGAGTCGGCGCCCGCCGGCACCAGCAGCACGAATTTCCTGGCGCCCTTGCCGGCGATCGCCGCCGCGCCGGCCGCGGCACTATCGGCTTCGCTGAGCCGCACCGAATAGACGCCGGGGCCGCCGGCGAAATTGTCGGCCAGCGCCAGCACCGGCGGCCGCTTGGAGCCCGAGAGCTTGGCAAGGTGCTGCGCGGCCGCAAGCTCGGACGGCCCGATGACCGCCTTCGCCGTGCCCGAGGTGATCGCCTTCACCGCGAGGTCTTTCGCGTAGCCGCTGTCGCCGCGCGTGTCCTCGATCGTCAGTGTCAGAAGCTTGTCGCCGAGATCGGCCATTGCGAGCCGCGCGCCGTCATACATCTTCCGGCCGTTCTCGCCCGTGCTGCCGGGCGCCGAAAGCGGCAAAAGCATGGCCACCTTGGTCGGCCCCGTGCCGAGCGTCAGCTGGGCCTTGGCGGCGGCGGCCGAGGTCGGGCTGCCCGATGCCGGACTGCCTGGGGTCTCGATATTCGCCTGCTGGGCGGGCGCCGCGGCCGCACTCGCCTGGCCGGCGGGTGCCGCGATCGCCGATGGATCGAGCACGTCCGACGCGCCGCTCTTGGATTGGCATCCGGACAGCGTCGCGACGAGCCCGAGAGCGATCGCCCCCAATGCATGTCGCCCAAAAGTGGTTCCGGTTTTGGGGAGACGACATGCATCCGACAAAGACCTGAGGCGCGCCGCAACGATCCGTTTCGGCGCGGCGCGCTTCAGGTCCGGATCGTGCCGCTCACGTTTCATGATGCTTCCACCCCCAATAGCTAGCCGTCGAACAGCCGCGCTCTCAGCGCCCGTATCGTCCTTGCTTGCGCCGGGCTGCGATACTCGGCGCATTTCATGTAGCGCGGCCCGGGCACGAACACGCGGCGCACGCAGACGCGCTTCTCCTGGCCGGTCACAGCGCCGTCCACGGAAGCGTCGGACAAGCCGATCGTCGCCACCGGCAACGGCCCGGCTATGTCGAGGCCTTCCCGCGCCAGGATCGCGCGTGCGCGCTGGCAGTAGTTGACCGAGCGGACCGAGAAGCGGGTTTCCCCGTGCCCGGCCCGGTATTTCATCACGGTGGTGCAAAGATCGCCCGCGGCGAGCCTGTTTGCCTGCGCCAGATATCGGACACCAAGCGCTATGTTGGTGGCCGGCTCGCCGAGCTCGTCGAGCGAACCGCGAAAGCCGAGCATCCGCGCCGTCGCCGGCATGACCTGCATCAGCCCGACCTCGCCGTCGGCGCCGCGCACGCCGGGATCGAACCCGCTTTCGATCTCCATCACCGCATGCGCCAGCACCGGTTCGAGGCCGTAGAGCGACGCCTGGCAGGTGGCGAACGCCTTGAAGGTCTCGGCGGTCCGTTCCGGCGCGGCGGCGCAGTGCACGGGCCGCGCCCCCGGCCGCTGCGGCCGTTCCAGCCAGTTGGCGTGGACGGATGTTTGACACACACAGAGCAAGGCGACCGCTAAAGCAATTCCAGGAAAAGTGCGTAGCGGTTTTCCGTTCGGAATTGCGTCAAAACAAGGAACTGGATCGTTTCGCCGTTTCCATGCAACGGTGAAACGGTCCAGCGCGATCGCCGGTTTTCCGTCGGCCACCATCGCAGCCAGCCGGTGCTCGCTTGCCCGTCAGCTCAGTGCATGTATTCGACCATGCGGTCGTGGAAGCATTCGCATTTGTTGAGCGTGTCTTCGTCCTTGTAGTTCGTCTTGAGGTAGCCATAGGCCATGCCGCAGGCGACCTTGGCTTCCGAGGCCCAGACGAAGGCGGGACGCGACGAGTTGATCCATTCCGGGCTGTTGGCGACGGCGACCGATTCGTCCATCAGCTTCACCACATGGTCCTTGAGCTCGACCATGTTGTCGGTCAGCACCAGGTCCGAGGTGCCGACGGTGCGGCAATAATTCACCGCCGGCTCGCCGATGATATCGGCGGCGAAGCCCGTCGACCCGGCCAAGAGCAGCGCCGCGGCCGAAGCCAGAAGTCTCGCGGAATGTTTCATGTAAGCCCCTCTTCGAATTGCGAATTCACGGTTCTCTAATGCTTAGCATGGAAGCGTGGCCAAGCGCTACGTCAACTGAGCCAATCACGTTTGTTCTATCGGTACGTTGATCAAACAGTCACAGTTTCCGTATGCGCTGGCTGGCTGTGATCGTAAAGGATACTAATCGTAGATCCGACACCAACTCCCGTCAGCGTTGCCACTTCGACCATGTTGCCCCCGGCAGCGGTACCGTTGTCGTCGACCATCACGTGAGCGTCGCCGTTTGAGAAGGTGACGTTGACCGAGTCGCCTACCTGCGGATCACTAGTCGGCGCGTCGCCTCCGAGGGATTTAAGCAGCTCTGACAGGTCGATAACGTCCTGGCCGGGTGTATAGTCTGCAATGACATCGGCCACGTGGAGCGTGAGCTTGGATGCATCGATCACAAACGTGTCGTTGCCGGCACCGCCAGTTATGTGGTTGAGACCGGAACCGCCGTAAAGGATGTCGTTTCCGTCGTCGCCGTAGAGGGTGTCGTTGCCGAGACCGCCAATGAGCAAATCATTTCCACCGGCGCCATGCAGGGTGTCATTTCCATTCATCCCAGCTAGGACATTGTCCGAGCCATTGCCGGTCAAGGAATCTGCAAAATCCGAGCCGATGATATTTATTACTCCTGCTGCAGCAGTCTCGGTCACGCCCGACCCGGAACTCGAATGGTCGCTCGTTACACTGCCTGAGGAGAGCAAATCGACTGCCAGCGAACTTGTGGAAGTGTCCCCGTCCGCATCCTTCAATAGAAGGTCGAAGTTCAGTTCGACCGAAGGGACACTTGTGGAGGTAGTGACAAATGCAAATGCACCAATGTCGAACGACTCACCATCCAGGCTGGGAGTAGTCCCATTGATGGAACGCGCGTTCTCGATTTCAATCCTATCATATCCAGTCCCGGACGCGGTGACGAGAACGGTGTCGTGAAGGTCGAGACCAGTGATCAAGTATCCGCCATGTCCATCCGTCGTCAACGATGCGAGGTTCAGACTCACGCCGTTAACTTTGATGTCGGTGATCGTGTTGAGCTGCGGGTCGTTCGCCAGCGCGGCGGAGTCATTCGCTGTGTTGGGGTCATCACCCGCGTTGTAGATGCGCACCCATGTTTCGATGGAGTCCGCTGGTGGGCTGCCGTTCACCTGTACGATGGAAAACTGGAAGTTATTGACGTCGTAGTGCGTCGAGTAATTATATGAATTGTTGTTGCCGTTGGAGACGGTCGCATCGTTGACGAAATCGATCCGCAGGTTGTCTCCGTCATTCATGGAGTTGTTGGCGACGCCGATGCCGATCGTACTTGCCGAGACCGACGATCCCGACGCGGCATTGCTTGTGCCGTTCGCCGCGCGCTCGTAGCCGGAGAACAGCACATCCTGGGTGGTCCCAGCCACATCTAGCGCCTTGAATTGCTGCGTATTTGAGCCAAGTGCCGAAAAATTGTCAATGTGCGTCTGCTGCGTGGCGCCAATCGCGGCGAACACTTCAATCTGGTAGTGGTCGGAACTGGATGCCAGGCTTCCGTCCGGCAGCAGCGTTATCTGGAATATCTCGGTGCCGGTGTTCAAACCGCCGGTCCATCCCTGCAACTGCATCGGGGTGTCAGGATTGGAATCATGGTCAACGAGGTACAACAGGATAGGCTGACCTCCTGATGTCAGATTGACCGTGCTTCCGTTTATTACGCCGGTGGCCTGCTGGCCGTTCACGATGTTAGCAAAGCTGATGGACCCAAGCTGGTCAGCGCCGACATTGTTGTCGATGTTGGCATCCCAATCCAGATCGAATGTCGCGATGCTGTTGGCCGCGTTGATGAGAACTGCCGTCTCGGGAGACAGMGCCGTCGGCGCATCGTCGTTGAAGGTGATGGTGAGCGTGCCGGTCGTGGACGAGTTGTCGGCGTCGGTGATGGTGTAGCCGAGATTGACGGTGGCGTTGTTCTCGTCGTTCGGSCCCTGYGCCTGCAGCACGTTGTCGAGCAGCGTGACGGTGTAGGCGCCGGTCGCCGGGTCCGTCACATGGACGGTGAACAGGGCGCCGCGCGGGCCGGTTGCCGTCAGCGTGTCGTTGGCGGCATTCCAGCTGTAGGTGACGCTCTC